>BTQG01000104.1:0-7590 GCA_036985755.1 Acidimicrobiia bacterium
GTCGATGACGACCGGAGTGACCTGGTACGGATGTTTGACCCGGCCGGCCACATCGACATCGTCGCACCGAAAATCGATATCCGTCCCGTTGTCTGATTCGTCCGCGAGTCGGCAGATCTCGGCTTCCCGTGCCGAAAACTCGAACACCGGGAAGTATTGCCTGGCAAAGAACAGCTCGGCCTCGTTGGAGAGGCCGTCACAATCGGCGTCGCCGTCGCAGAACCCGGCGAACTCGAGCGGCTCGAGCTCGACGGGGGCAAACACCGGCTCCGGCGGCAGTATCTCGGGCTGCCAGCGACCGATCGACACCCGGATCAAGGCGCCATCCACCAGCTCCGCAAACGGTTCCGGGTCTGCCTCCACCACTCTTCCCGCCCAGGCGAAATCGCGTACGGTCACGGTTGTCCGCTCAATCACCAGGTAGTTGACGTCGGTGTCGTTGACCAGTTGTTTGATGGTGGCGTCGAAGTCCTTTTCCCACATCGCCACGACCAGCGGCATCCGGGCCGGATTGGCGGCAGGGGTGACTTCGGCCCGCACTTCGACCTCGATATCGTCGGCCGCCACCTCGGGGACGTCGTAACCAGCGACCCGAAACAGCAGCGGTTGCCCGGCGACGAGGGGCTCACCCGGCGCCGGCACGACGTCGAGCACCAGCCCGCTGGACTGGGGATCCGGGTCGGCTACGTATTCGATCTCATAACTCAGCTCCATCCCCGTGGTGTTGGCCACCTGCTGGAGGGTCGCAGGGAGATAGCGTTGCGACGTGAGAAGCGAAGCAGGAACAACCTGTTCCGAGATCGGTTCGCCGGAAGCCTGCGGTCGTACCGTCCCGGTCTGTGCCACGTCACGGCCGCCGCGAAGGCCGAGCTCGACTTCGGTACCGTCGCTCAGCATGACCGGGCTCGAGTAGTAGGCCGCGGGCACCATGGAAACGGCGGGTTCGCTTCCCGTGCCGCTCGTAATGGTGGTGTCGGAGATCCAAGCGGCCACATCGAGGTAACCGGCTTGCTCGGCAGCGAACGCGGCGGTAGCGACAACTGCCAGTGTTGCCGCGGCGATTGCGGCGACCCTCCCCGGCCAGTGTCGGCGACGGGAGGCCGCCCCCGGCACCGCGGCCCCGGCCGCGGCCGGCTGGGCTGCCGGCACAATCTCAGAAGGCAGATTCGACCCGCAGGTCTCACAGAACTGGACGCCCACTCGATTGGCTGAGCCGCAGGTCGGACATGGGTTTCCGGGCGCACCCGTTGCTCCAGCAGCAGAACCTTCGGTGTCGAATCCACAGTGCTCGCAGAAGCGAACCCCCGCCCGAAGCTTCGACCCGCACTGCGGACACGGCGATGTACCCTCGTTCACCGGCTGCTCAGCCATGCCCCCCCGTATCGTCGTTGCAGAACAGGCCGGTGGCTGTGTTCCACTGCCGCCGGCGCTTTCCATCAGGTTACAAGCCAGGGCGTGGCGCTGCCGGAAGATCGGCCCTGGTGATCGCACACAGCCGACGGAGTGACATCCCCGTCGGCTTCAGGCAGATCCGGCCCCTGTCGATATATGGTCATGCTATCGAGGCGGCGCATATCGTCGAATGTGCGATCATCCCAGTGATGCCAAGCGGGCCTGGCCTTGGATAGTTCTCGATTGTCTCTGCGCGCCTTCGTAGCGCTTGGGGCGCTTGCGCTCGTCGTCGTGGTTGCCGGGATCGCGGTCGCCCTTGGCCTGCCGCCCGGGGGGACGTTCGTCGACGACGACGGCAACATCCACGAGGGCAACATCGAGGCGATCGCCGCCGACGGGGTGACCGCAGGGTGCAACCCCCCGAGCAACGACCGGTTCTGCCCTTCGAGCACGGTGACCCGCGGCCAGATGGCCGCCTTCCTGGTCAGGGCGGCAGATCTCCCCGTTA
This sequence comes from Acidimicrobiia bacterium, assembly GCA_036985755.1. Taxonomy (GTDB): domain Bacteria; phylum Actinomycetota; class Acidimicrobiia; order Spongiisociales; family UBA5794; genus JACZST01. Next base: position 1,901 of record BTQG01000104.1, read on the forward strand.
CGAGCACCAACTACTTCGACGACGACGGCACTTCGATTTTCGAGGACAACATCAACGCACTGGCCGCCGCCGGAGTCACCCTCGGGTGCAACCCTCCCGCCAACGATCGCTTCTGTCCCGACGGTGAAGTGACCAGGGGTCAGATGGCGGCGTTCCTGGTGAGGGCATTCCGCTACACCGACGACGGTGGAGGAAACCTGTTCATCGACGATGACGGGTCCGTCTTCGAGAGCGACATCGACAAGCTGAAGACTGCGGGAGTGACCGCGGGATGCAACCCGCCGGCCAACGACCGGTACTGCCCGAACGACCACGTTCATCGCGACCAGATGGCCTCGTTCCTGGCACGTGCCCTCAAACTCGATCCGATCGTGCCGCCGCCGAGGCAATCCAACTGCCCGGTCAGCGGCGCCTGTTCACCAGACTGGCCCGCCGACTCCGCAGGCGCCCGCTCGCGCGAAGCCTGGCGCTCGGTCGTTGCGAAGTACTGGCAGGCCGATCGAGTCGAGTGCGTGCTCGATCTGATCCGGGTCGAGTCGACGGGAAATCCGCAGGCTCGGAACCCGAAAGGTGGATACCTGGGACTCCTCCAGCATTCCCCTTGGGCCTGGAACCAGCGAGCCGCCGCCGCCGGGTTCAAGGACGGCAACGGGCTGACCGCCCACCCCTACAACGGCGAAGCCAACATCGCCGCCGGTGCCTGGCTCGCCAACAACTCGAGCCCGTGGTGGAAACCGTGGCCGCCGACCGGCAACATCGACAGCTGTAAAGCGCTTGGTGCGTAGCGGGTAGTGCTCGCTCCCGCTCTACGCACTAGTTTCCGGTCGAACGGTGATTGTCCCGGGGGTCGCGGTGTACCTGGAGGAAGTCGAAACGCTGGATCGAGCCTCGCTCACCCAGCTCCAATCGAGACGCCTCGTCGCGTTGATCCAACGGCTCAGGCAGGTCGAGTCGCCGTACTGGTCGGAAAAGCTCGCCGGCGTCGGTGACGTGGGCTCCATCGAGGACCTGGCAGCGTTTCCCTTTACCGAGAAACCGGAGTTCCGCGACACCTATCCCTACGGCATGCTTGCGGTGCCGATGAGTGAGGTGGTGCGCATCCACGCCTCGTCCGGCACCTCGGGCAAACCCTCCATCGTCGCCTATACCGCGGCCGACATCGAGATCTTTGCCCAGGTAAACGCCAGGGCGTTGTCGGCGGTGGGGGCAACCAGCGACGATGTCGTGCACGTCGCCTACGGGTACGGGCTGTTCACCGGGGGACTGGGTCTGCACTACGGCATCGAGGAACTCGGGGCGACCGCGGTGCCGGCGTCGGGAGGAAACCCGGGGTTCCAGGTCGGGTTGATGGCCGACGCCATGGCAACCGGGCTCGCCAGTACCCCGTCGTTTGCGCTCATCCTCGCCGAACGCGCCGAAGCCGCCGGTGTCAGGGGAGACATCGGGTTGCGCTGGGGGATCCATGGGGCCGAACCGTGGTCGGAGGGCCTGCGGGAGAAACTCGAGCAGGCCTGGGGCGGGGGTTACGAGGCTTGCGATATCTACGGCCTGTCGGAGGTGATCGGCCCCGGCGTGGCGGTGGAGTGCAGGGAGAACAAGGGTGGCATGCACGTGCTCGAAGACCACTTTTACCCCGAGATCGTCGACCCGGAGACCGGAGACCCGATGCCGGAGGGTGAGCCAGGTGAGCTGGTGCTCACCACCCTGAGCAAACAAGCCCAGCCCGTCCTGCGGTACCGCACCCGCGACATCACCAGGATGCTCTCGGGCGACTGCCCGTGCGGTCGAACCAGTCGGCGAATCGCCCGGTTGGAGGGACGCGTCGACGACATGCTCATCATCCGCGGCATCAACGTCTATCCGCGCACCATCGAGACCGTGCTCATGGACGATCCCGCGCTGGGCGCCAACTACGCCATCGTGGTTGACCGAAGGGGCCCGCTGCCCGAGTTGGAGGCGAGGGTCGAGGTGGCCAATGCGTCCCTCACCGCTGATGCGGAGGCAATCGGCGCCCGCCTCGAGAAGCAGCTGAAGGAAACGGTCCGGCTCCGGATCCCGGTCATTGTTGGCGAGCCGGGCAGCGTGCCCAGAAGCGAGCTGGGCAAGGCCAAGCGTGTCTTCGAGCGCACCGGCGACGGGGATCCGCTTGGCTGATCACATTCAGCCGAGCCGATGTGCTTGACCCGCGTCGCCAGGGTGTCGCGTAGCGGGGTCCCATTGCGCCCCGCGTCGGTGGCGATGCGCAACAGCGAGCTCACCCCCAGGTCGCAGCTCTCGCAGGTATTCGGCACCCAGCTAAGGGGTGTACCGGTTGTTGTCCTTGATGTTGGACCCGGCGCCGTTGTTGCCGTTGCCGCTGCCCGGGATCTCCTTGACACAGACAAAGGAGTCACCGTTCTTGTCTTCCTTGCCGTTCTTCTTGCCCGGCTGGAACCCAGCGTCGGTGAGGTTCCAGCCGGGCGGACACGCGTTCTTATCCAGGGCGACCGACGGGTCGATCAATTGCTCAGCGACCCACGGCCCGATGAAGGCGGCGGCAACCATCACCAGCACGGCGATGACGGCGGCGATCGGGAGGTACTCGGCCATGGCCGCACCCCGTTCATCGCCAAGATCGGCCTGGACGACCTTCCCCCTCCGAAGCATGTTCCCCCTACCGAGACGGCCCTCCACCAAGGGCGCTGCACCATTCCGATGTGTTTATAACACAGGTTCGGGGCCTTGGATGCCGTCGCCCGGCCGTAGGCGGCGTCGGCTTTCCGTCATGCCAGCGGGTGCCGACCCGCGTTCGACTGCCAAATCATCGAATCCCCGTGTCCCATCGCCGCTCGCGATTGTGGTGCAGGCAAAGGCAAAACCCGTCCCTGTCGGGCGGGGCTCACCCGTTCTGCCACCGACAGCATTGGCGTGACCGCTGTGCGTAGCTAGCCCGGTTGACGCCACACAAAATAATCCTCAAGTTTCGGCCTCTGAGCGACTCCTCCTGCCAACCCAGGGCTCGTAGGTGCATATATCCCGCTGGGAACCCTGGGTTGGCGGGGACGTGTGAACCCAGGGCTCGTAGGTGCATATATCCCGCTGGGAACCCTGGGTTGGTCGTGGGTGAGGGATCACGGATCTGGTTGTGGCGAATGGCGTAACCCGCGACGGCTAGTTGCCGTTGCCGTTGCCGTTCCCGTTGCCGTTCCCGTTGCCGTTCCCGTTCCCGTTGCCGTTCCCGTTCCCGTTGCCGTTGCCGTTGCCGTTCCCGTTGCCGTTCCCGTTCCCGTTGCCGTTGCCGTTCCCGTTCCCGTTGCCGTTGCCGTTCCCGTTCCCGTTCCCGTTCCCGTTCCCCTTGGCGTACGGGCCGCTGTTGTTGTCCTTGACGTTTGAATTGTTGCCCGTGTTTCCGTTGCCACCACCGGGGATCTGCTTGACGCAAACGTAGTTGTCGCCGTTCTTGTTGACTTCCCCGCCGGCTTTCTTGTCGGGTGCGTCGTTGATGTTGGTCAGCGCCCAGCTGCCGCCGCCCGGGCACTCACCAGCGACATAGTCACCATATTGGAGCGCAAGACCAGCGCCACCGAGCTGGTTGCCGATCCAGGGCCCGAGGAAGGCGTAGGAGAAGATGACGAGCAGTGCGATGACGGCGAGGATCGGGGCGTATTCGGCCATCGCCGCGCCGCGCTCGTCGCGGGCCCCGGCCGTAGCGGCCGTCCGCAGACGTCGTATGTTCCCCCGGCCCAACATGGCTCAACCCTCCCCACAGGGCTTGCGTTTCTCCTCATTACTACATCGGCAAACGTCTGTTCGTTCCTTGAGGCGGGACGGCGGTTCTCATCAACCTCTCAGGAGCCCGTATCCACGTTGGAACACCGCTTTTACCCACATTCGGCGGAAACCCGAACCGCCCTCCCGAGGGGAGGGCGGTTGCTCGTAGGATGTCCGGAAGGGGACACGAATCTGTGATTTGCTCAGTTGTGTTGCTCGACCTCAGGGGCCCGATGGCTCAGCACCACCAGCCCCACCACGGGCAGTCGTCGTCGGACTCGTCGTCTTCGGAGCTGCCGCCGCTACCGCCGCTGCCGCTGCCGCCGTCATCGTCATCGTGGCCCTCGTCGTCATCGTCGTCGCATTCGCCCTCTTCGTCGTGATCACCTTCGTCGTCATCGTCATCGCTGTCGTTGTCGATGGCGCAATCCACTTTCTGCAGCGGGTTGATGATGACCGCTTCGGCGAAAGACACGCCGCCGAGTGAGCCCGAAACCGCCCCGCCGAGGTAGACCAAGGAGGCGACGACCATGATCACCATTCCGGCCATCATGACGGTGTACTCGGTTGCCGCTGTGCCGCGCTCGCGCAATGAGCCCGTTTTGATCTGGTCCCAAAGCTGCGTTCGGTACTCTCGGCCCCTCACGGGTGTCTCCTTGTGGTGTTTCCGTTCTCTATACATCGGCAACTTCGCACAACAGACTGGAGGGTCGCTCGGCCCATTTCCCATACGCTGTACGGACTATGCCGGTGGCCACGCACTAACTAGTGCGCGGCATCATGGGGCGGTCATCGGTGATCCAACCGGCGCTTCGAGAACGCCGGGTGGCGGCGCTCGACCTCACCGGGGCTACTTGCCGGTGTTGGCGTACTGCATGCAGTCGCCCTGATTCTTGAACCCGCTCCCGTCATCGCGAGAGAGGCCCTCCCATCCGCCCTTCTTGCACTCGTGAGGGTTGATGCCGTAGTCGGCCTCTGCGAGCGGGGCGTTGATCACCACATCGGCGAACGAACCCCCGACCGCCCCGCCGAGAAAGGTCAACCCACCGAGCACGGCGATGGCGAAAGCGGCGACGAGCACCGTGTACTCGACCATGGAGGTGCCGAGCTCGTCATGGATTCTGGCCCTGAGGGCCGTCCACAGGCGCCGTATGTGTTGGCTACCCCACATGGTGCTTCCCTCCGTGGGTTTGTTCGCCTCTTGGTATGTATCGGCAGGAAGCGGTATCGGGTTGGAGGGTCGACCGACCCATATCCCTTGCTGTGTAAGGACTATCGCGGGGTCACGTCTGGTGACTAGTTACCGCGAGCAGTGGGGATAACGAGGTAGTCCGGCGGCGCCGGGGCCGGGTAGGCGGATCGACCTACCCGGCCTGTCTCAGCTGTCAGTCGTCAGTCGTCGTCGCTCTCATCGTCGCCATCATCGATCCGCGCGAAGTCGAAGCGAGCCAGGATCGGGTCGTGGTCGCTGGCCACCGGGCCACTCGTTCTCGGGTAGTCGACATTGACGTGCACGATATCGAATCGTTTCACGTCCTCGAGACCCTTGGTCACGAACATGTGATCGAGCACCTGCGAGTTCCCCTCGAAGATGAACGTGTACACGTTGTCATCCTCGAGCCCGTCCACCAGGTTCCTCAGGATTCGAGCGGTCCCCTTCGGTCCCGGCAGGATCTCGGTGAGGTCGTTGGTGAACTCGAACGTGTTCAGATCGCCCGCCACGATGACGTTGGCGCCCTTGTCCTCACGCAGGATCTTGTCCACCCATGTGTTGAGAACCTGCGTTTGGCGCTCCCGCGCCTCTTCGCCCGCCTGGGTGAACAATTGCGGCCCGCCGTAGATCGGCGTCGAGCCGAAGCGGGAGGTCAGGTGGTTGTTGATCACGGTGAACTCGGTGCCCAGGAAGCTGAACGTCGCCTGTAGCGGATCCCGGGTGCCCT
>BTQG01000105.1:0-7488 GCA_036985755.1 Acidimicrobiia bacterium
CACCCGACCGTTCGACCGATGTGAAACGCAATGATGAGAACCGTGCGACGATGGCTGATCGGCGTGGGCGAACCGGCTTCCAAGCCCGAACCCACGAAGCGGGGATCCGCTTTGCGCCGGTCATCTCGCGGGGTGGCCCTGGTTGCGTTGGTGCTGATCGCCGCCAGTTGCTCGGCAGCTGCCGAAACTTCTTCTTCCTCCTCCTCTTCCTCCTCCTCCACCACCACCACCTCGACGACCACCACGACGACCACCACGACCTCGACCTCGACGACCACCTCGACGACCACCTCGACGACCACCTCGACGACCACCTCGACGACCACCACGACCAATGCGCCCGCCGTTCAACAAGGCGAGCTGTTCGCCGATCCCGAGGGCATGTACGAGATGCTGGTCGACTCGGAGTGGGTCGGCCAGCATGGCCTCTTGGCCGAAGGGATTGAGACATGGTTCGTCGCCGATCCGCAGGCGGGATTTGCGCCCAACGTGAACGTCCTCACCCAAGTTGCCGGTGTCCCCGACATGGAGACCTATCTCGAGTTGAGCATTGAGTCGGGTCCAGCTCTCATGGATGGTTTCGAGCTCCTCCGGGAAGACGTGCTCGAAGGCGAGGCGGGGCAGGAACTCGGTGTGATGGAGTACGCCGGGTCGGCCGGTGGACGGGATCTGCGTTTCCTCGGCGTGTTCATCCTCGTTGACGGACGTGCCATCGTTGCTACGTTCACCGCCCCAGAGGGGCGGTACGACGACCTCATCGGATCGGTGGAGCCCTATCTGGTCAGCCTCCGTCCCACCGGAGACGCATAAGGTTCGGCGAGACGGCGCCGCACCGGTGGCTATCGCTTCCCGGGTTTGCCCGTGGGCGGCGTTCTCTCACTTCTCGACGACGTGAAAGCCCTTCGCCGGACGGAGGACGGCGTGGATGACGGCGAAGGCCTCCACCGCGGTGTACCACGGCATCAGGACGAGCTGGAGCACGGTGTATCTCACCCACTCGGATCGTTGTGCGCCGCGATCCGACAGGGACACCCAGAGTCCGAGCAGATAGTTGGTGAGGTAGACCGCGAACACCACCTCACCGACGATGGCGATCCCCGTCGGGAGAGCCACGCCGGAGAGGAAGTGCAGGTAGGTGTATACGAGCATCAGCCAGCCCACTGACCATACGAACATCGCCACCAGCAGCATCAGGCGATAGCGCAGCGCGGCGTGGGCATGGATGGCGCTCCACCACATTCCGCGGAACCAGCGTCCTCGCTGGCGGACGAAGTCCCCGATATTGAGCGGTGACTGTTCGATCATCGCCCCGTCGACCCAGCGGAAGCGGGTTCCGCGTTGCATCTGGAGCAGGCTCCACGTGGTGTCTTCGGTCAGTGAATCCTTTGGTGACATGTCCCAACCGATCCGCTGCTCGACGTCGTTGCGTACCAGCACGAACGATCCGTGCATGCCGAACAGCACCCGGTTCAGGCGGTACTGGAGGTTGAAGCGGCCGAGGTCGTCTGCGACCCGCACCGAGTCGGCGAGCGTCCACACGGTGTTGGTTTCGAGGCCGCGGTGATACAGCATGAGGCCCTGACCGACGCGGAGCCGGCCCGAGGCTTCCTCTTCTTCGACTGCGGAGCGAATCCCCTCGATGACCTGTGGCGTCGGGCGGGTCTCCTCGTCGAGGTGGATGATCCAGGCATCGTGGGACAGGGTCGACGACTCGGCTGCGTACTGGAGCGCCCTGGCTTTGTGTTGTGCCCCCTGGAGTGTCTCGTAGTCCTGGGGCACCACGAGTTGTCGGACCGCAGGGTGGCGCGGCAGGTTGCGCATGCGATGGTCGGTCACCACCTCCACGACGAACGGGAACAACGGCCGGTCGGCCATGGCGCCAAGGATCGACTCGACGGTGGTCCGGACGACCGCGGTCTGCTTACCGACGGTCACCACCCTGAACGACACCAGCGTCTCGATCGGCGCGCCGGTGAACCCGTCGCCAGCCGGTGAATGGCGTCGGTAGAGCATCCAGCCGGTGAGGTCGGCAACCGCCCAGGGCAGCAAGATGACCCAGGTGATCGAACCCCACACCATGAGATGGTCGACGAAGCTGGTCGCCGGCCGGCCCGAATCGCCCCAGATGAGCATCTTGCCGAACCGGAGCGAGGCGAACATGACAACAAACAACAGGGCGATGAGCAGGCGGAAGGTCAGATTGCGGCGCGCGTAGTCGCCCCGACCCCCCTGTTCCGGAGCCGGGACCTCGCTCAACCGGAGCGGAGTCTCGAGCGCCACTGACTAGTCATCGGTAGTTCCTGGAAGCTTTTTGAGGTTTTCGCCACGCCGGCGGTCCGGCTGATCGCGCTCCTTGCTCGGCTCTCCGAAGCCTGTGCCGCTCGCCGGGCCGTGCGCGTTCCGCTGCCGTCGGATCATCTCCGCGACCGACCGCGACGACGCCAATCGGGCACCAGCGAGCCAGCGCCCACGATGGGCAATCGTCGCAATTGCGACACTTGGGAAAACCCTCAAGTGACTTGAAGCTGTTGGGAGAAGGGAGACAAGAAATCGGCAGCCGACAGGAGACGGGGCGATGACGACGGTACGAACCGACAACCAGCCTGCAATCGAACCCAGGAAGCGCCACCTCAAGGTGGGGCTGCTGTCGGCGGGTCTCACTACGGGCGCTTTGCTCGCCGTGGTGCTCGCTGCGTTTTTCGACCCGATCAACCTGTTTGCACTCAACCTGCAGGGTTTCGCGGTGGGCACCACCAGCGTGACCGTGCTCTCGGTGGGGGTGGCACTGTCGTTTGTGTCGGGGGTGACGATGATCTTCACCCCGTGCGGGTTGCCGCTGATCTTCTCCCTCAACTCGATCGCCAGTGAGGGCAAAGAGCGGGGCCGCTCCTGGGTGCCGCCGATGGGCCTCTTTACGATCGGGATCACCGCGGTCATGGCGCTGTGGGGAGTGACGGTGGCGTTGGTGGGAGGCGGCATCCTCGACTTCCTTGGTGGCTCGTCCGGCGGGCTCACCGTCACCGAGGTCCTCTATGTGGCGCTCGGCGCCCTGGCGCTGTTGATGGCGCTGTGGGAATTCGGCTGGGTCCACCTGCCGCGGGTGTCGGGGACACGGGCCTTGCCCACCTCGCTGACCAGGCTCGGCCCCTACCCCCGGTCGTTGGCGATGGGAGCAGGCCTCGGCGGGGGTTTCGGAGTGGGCTGCCCGTTCCCGACCTACCAGGCGGTACTGGCGTTCGCAGCCGTCATCGGCAACCCCTTCTACGGTGCCGTGCTGCTCGCCGCCAATGCCCTCGGCCGCGCCGCCCCACTGTGGCTGATCGGCGGCCTCGTGTACCGGGGCACCGATCAGCGGGCCGTTTCCCGCTGGTTGCTAGGCAATTCGGCGAGAGCCAAGCTGGTCAACGGCACCGGGCTCGCCATCTTCGCCGGCCTGATGATCGTGCTGTGGGGCATTGCCGTTCCGTTTGTCATCTGAGCACGAGGAGAGTGCACATGATCCAAATCACCACCGACATCCAGGTGCTTTCCACCCCGGGCTGCGCCGGGTGCGACCAGACCAAGCAGCTCATCACCGACGTGCTCACCGAATTCCCCAACCTGTCTTGGAAAGAGATCGACCTCATCGAATACCCAGAGCTCGCCGGGCAATACGGCCTCATGTCCGTTCCCGCCGTCGTCATCGGCGGGGAGCTCGCTTTTGCCAAAGTCCCGACCAGGGAAGCCCTCCGCCAATCGGTGAGGGCCTATACAGAAAGGAACCAGACATGACGACACACGACACGCTCCCCGTTGAGGGGATGACTTGCAGCGGATGCGAAAACAACGTCAAGTTCGCCCTCACCTCACTCGAGGGCGTCCACTCCGTCGATGCCGATCATCGAGCCAAGTCGGTCCAGATCGACTACGACCCCGAAGTGATCTCCTCAGATGACATCCGCCGGGCTATCGAAGATATGGGGTATCGCATGATCGAGGGGTGAGGATCGGACCACCGGCACCGGATCGAAACGCCAGATCGATTGCTTCTTGACCTTCAAGCGACTTGAAGGTGTAGGTTGCGGACGCTAGCCGGATCCAGTGGCCGAGAACCCAAGGCGGATTTTATCGTGGCTGACAAGACCGAACCGCAACCGACTGAGGAGTCCACGCCGGAGCCCGCCAATCAGGCGGTGTTCCGGATGAAGATCGGCGGCATGTCGTGTTCGTTCTGCACCAGCACGATCATCAAGGCGTATTCCCGCATCGATGGTGTGTACGAGATGGGGGTGTCGCTGGCCCATGAGGAGGGGCTGGTCAAGTACGACCCGGACAAGGTGAGCCCCGAGCGCCTGCAGCGCACCCTGGAACAGATGGGTTACACCTACCGCGACCCGGAAAAGCTCCGCAGCTTCGAAGAGGACGCCGCCGAGGTTCGCCGGGAGCGGGGCCGGTTGATCGTCGCCGGCACCTTCACCGTGGTGAGCTTGCTGTTGATGTTGGTCGGCCAGTGGCTCGACGTGGTCGAGATTCCGCTGATGCCTTGGATCCTGTTGGCGCTGGCGTTGAACACGATGTTCGTCACCGGCTGGTTCATCATGCAGAAGGCGTGGCCGTCCTTGCTGCGGGGGATCTTCAACCAGCATGTGCTGTTGGAGTTCGCCGCCTTTGCCGGCATCGCCGGCGGCCTCCTGGGTCTGTTCGTTCTTGACGATTTCCCGATCGGAGACTTCTTCGCCGCCGCCACCCTGGTCACGACCTATCACATCCTGTCGCATTACTCGTCCCTGGCGGTGCGTACCCGTTCGTCGCAGGCGGTTCGTCGCCTCATGGCGCTGCGGCCCGACACCGCCAGGGTGATCCGTGACGGCGAGGAGATCGAGGTCCCCGTGGATGAGGTAGAAGTCGGCGACCGGGTGCGGGTCCGGCCGGGGCAGTCGATCCCGGTCGACGGCGTCATTGTCGACGGCGTATCGGCGGTCAACGAGGCGCTGGTCACCGGCGAGCCCATCCCCGCCGAGAAGGTTCCCGGCGATCACGTGATCGGCGGTTCGATCAACCAGACCGGCACGCTGGCAGTCGAGGTCACCCGGATCGGCGACGACGCCTTCCTCTCCCAGGTGGCACGTTCCATCGACGAAGCCCGCAGCCTGCGCCCAGGTGTGCTGCAACTGGTCGACGTCGTCCTGCGCTATTACGTGCGGTTCGTCCTGACGTTTGCCGCCGCCGGGCTGCTCATCTGGACCGTGTTACCGACGCTCCTTGGTGACGGGCCAAACTGGAACCGGGCGCTGCTCGCCGGGCTCGCCGCACTCGTGATGGGGTATCCGTGTGCCCTGGGCATGGCGACCCCGCTTGCCACCATCCGCGGCGGCGGCGAGGCGGCTGATAGAGGCATCCTGATGCGTTCGGGTGAGGCGTTCCAGATCATGGGCGAGATCAGCTCCATCGTGCTCGACAAGACCGGGACGATCACTCGTGGCGAGCCCGCGGTCCACGCCCTGCTCCCCGCGGTCGGATTCGGTGAAGTCGAGCTGCTGGGCCTGGCGACCGCGGTCGAGGCCAACAGCGAACATCCCCTGGCCCGAGCCATCGAGGATGCCGCCGATACCAGAGGGATCGAAATCCCCGACGCCGACGAGTTCATGTCCCACACCGGCCAGGGTGTGCAGGCAACCGTTGAGGACACCCTGATTCTTGTTGGCAGCCCCCGCTGGCTCGTCGGCGAGGGCATCGACCTCGCCGAGCTCGAGATCGATCTCACACGGCTCGAGGAGAAAGGTCAGACCGTCATCGGCGTAGCCCAGAGCGGACGGGCGGTCGGCCTCATCGGCATCGCCGACACCCTCAAAGATGACGCCGCAGAGGCCGTGCTTCGCATCAAGGATGCCGGGATCACCCCGATCATGATCACCGGGGACAACCACCGAACCGCGGCGGTGGTGGCCGAGCAGGTCGGCATCGACGAGGTCTTCTCCCAGGTCCTCCCCGACGAGAAAGCCGCCAGGATCCGCGAGCTGCAACAAGGCGGACACCGAGTCATGATGGTCGGCGACGGCATCAACGACGCCCCCGCCCTCACCCAGGCCGATGTCGGCGTGGCCATCGGGGCCGGTACCGACATCGCCATCGATTCCGCCGACATCGTCATCATGGGCGACAGGCTCGGCGCGGTGATGGACGCCTATGAGATCGGCGTCCGTTCGTACCGAAAGACCAAACAGAACCTGGTTTTGGCCTTCAGCTTCAACGGCGTAGGGGTGCCGCTGGCCATCACCGGTCTCGTCAGCCCGGTGTGGGCGATGATCGCCATGATCTCCTCGGTGACCGCGGTGCTCGCCAACTCGTTCGGGGGTCGGTTGCTGCACGGTGAGTCGATCGCCGGGGGTTTCGAAACCTTCGGCGGCCATGATGAGGAACCGCCGAACCAACGAGACGACGACGCGTTTGACCACGTTGCCGGCGAATCCCACCGGGGCGAGTCATGACCGGCCAAGACTCGAGCACCGTCGACCAGGACGAGGCCAACCGGTGGGACTGGCTCAACACCGAGATCGACGGCAAGACCGTCCGCTTCTGGATCATCGTCGCCGTCCTCATCACGACGGTGGTGCTGAGCTTTGGGGCCTGGTGGACCTACGGCTGGAATCATGATCCCGCAACCACGGCGGCGCTGGCCTTCGTGCCCGGCGTGCCGTTCTGGGAATGGTGAGACCTTCTAGTGGCTTGAAGGTAGAGCGTTGTGATCACCGGCACCAGCCGGAGGGCACTCGATGAAGGAGTCCGCGCATGGATCAAGTGGTTGTGTCATGAGAATCGGCGAGATCGGACATGCCGTGGGCGTGGATCCCCCCACGATCCGCTACTACGAGTCGGTCGGGGTGTTGCCCGAGCCGGAGAGGACCTCTTCTGGATATCGGGAGTACTCGGGGCCCGACGTGGAACGGCTCCGCTTCGTGACCCTGGCACGATCCCTGGGTCTTGGCTTGGATGACATCCGGGACATTCTGGCGTTACGGGACCGGGGCGAGGCCCCTTGTGGATACGTCCGTGGGGTGTTGGATCAGCAGGTCGATGCCGTTGCGGAGCGCATCAGCCAACTCCAGGCCCTGTCGGAGGAGCTTCGCCGGCTGCAGGCGGTGGCCGGTTCGCTGCCCGACATCGGGGCGGACGATCCTTGTGTATGTCACATCCTTCAACCCGCAGGAACCATTGACCACGCAGAGAACTGATACGAAAGAGGTAATGAACCAATGGCGACAGCAGTTTCGAAAACGATCACGGTGCAGGGATTTCACTGCACGGGGTGCTCCGACAACCTCGGCTCGTCTCTGAGCAACCTGGACGGCGTGATCCGGGCCAGAGCCGACTACGACGCCGGCCAGGTCGAGGTACGTTTCGATCCGGATCGGGTGAGCGAAGACGACGTGTTCGAACAGATCCGCACCGCCGGTTTCGAGCCCGTCTGAACCCGGAGCTCGCTCAGCCGGCTCCGCCGCGAGGTTCGCA
>BTQG01000106.1:0-7361 GCA_036985755.1 Acidimicrobiia bacterium
CGTGGTGGCCTGCTTGGCATCATCGACGATGCCGCCGTCGCCGTCACCGACGGTTCCATCGCCTGGCTGGGGAGCGCGGGGGACCTTCCCGCCAGCTACCTCGATCTCCCTATCCACGACGCCGCCGGCGCCGCCGTGGTGCCCGGCTTCGTCGACGCTCACACCCACATCGTGTTTGCGGGCGAACGCAGCGACGAGTTCGCCCGCAGGTTGGCCGGTGAAACGTACGAGGAGATCCTCGCCGCAGGGGGAGGGATCCTCTCCACGGTGACTGCCACTCGAGCGGCCGGCGGCAGCGAGCTGTTCGACGGTGCCGCCGCCAGGGCATCGCGCATGCTGGCATCGGGCACGACCACCGTGGAGGTCAAATCGGGGTACGGGCTCGACGTCAACACCGAGGCCAAGCTGCTCGCGGTCGCCGCCCGCCTCGACGCCGAGCTCGCCATCGATGTGGTTCCCACCTTCCTCGGGGCCCACGTGATTCCCGCCGAATATCGGGACCGTCGCCAGGAGTATGTCGATCTCGTCTGCACCTGGATGCTGGAGGCGGCGGAACCCCTGGCCACGTTCTGCGACGTGTTTTGTGACGACGCTGCGTTCACCGTCGACGAGGCCAGGCGCATCCTGCGAGCTGCAGCCGAGCGCGGCCTCGGGTTGCGAGTCCACGCCGATCAGCTGGGCAGAGTTGGAGCGGCAGCGCTCGCTGCCGAGCTCGAAGCAAGCAGCGCCGACCACCTGGACCACGCCACCGACGAGGACCTCGCCGCAATGCGCCGGTCCGGCACGGTCGCAGTATTGCTGCCAGGCGTTTCCTTTTCGATGCGGCTGCCGTACCCCTCCGGTCGTCGCGTCTGGGACAGTGGGGTCACGGTCGCCCTGGCTACGGACTGCAACCCCGGCACGGCGTGGATCGAAACCATGCCGTTCGTGATTGCCCTGGCCAGCCTGTACATGGGCCTCGCCCCAGAGGAGGCGCTGTGGGCGGCGACTCGGGGCGGTGCACTATCGCTTCGTCTCGAAGACCGTGGTCATCTGGTTGTAGGGGCCATCGGGGATCTCGCCGTGCTCGACGCCCCGTCGTACCTTCACCTCCCGTACCGTCCGGACGCCGACATCGTGGCCTCGGTCGTCAAACGCGGGGTCGTCATATGAGCGATTTCTTCTCCGTCGAGCACCCGATCCGGTTCGCCCACCGGGGCAGCTCGATCCTGTGGCCGGAGAACACCATGTTTGCCTTCAACGCTGCGGTCGAGCAGCACGATTACCGCTACCTCGAGCTCGACGTCCACCTCAGCGCCGATCGCGTGCCCATGGTCTTGCACGATTCGAAGCTGGACCGGACCACAGACGGAAGCGGGCCGATCGCCGCGCGCGACATGGTCGCGCTGAAGCAGCTGGACGCCGCCTACCTGTTCGATTCCGAGCACGACTACCCGATGCGCGACACCGGTATCACCATCCCGACGTTGGACGAGGTGTATCGGGCCTGGCCGGAGGCGCGGGTCAATATCGACCTGAAGACCTCGGGGGAGGAGTGGGCAGTCGCCGAGGTGATCAGGGCGAACGATGCCGAGCACCGCACCATGGTGGGTTCGTTCGTCGACGGCCGCATCTCCCGGTTTCGCCGGATCACCGGGGGCACGGTGGCGGTCTCCGCCGGTCCCAGAACTGCCATCAAGCTGTGGGCTTCATCTCGTTTCGGGATGACCAGGCGGTTGCCCGTGCAGGCCTATCAGGTGTCGGACTCGTATACCGGATTCAGCGTCGACCGTAGGTTCGTCGCCGCCGTCCACCGGGCCGGCGCCCAGATCCACGTGTGGACGGTCAACGAGGCGAGCGAGATGAAGCGGCTGCTCGGCATGGGAGTCGACGGGATCATCACCGACCGCCCCGATCTGCTCAACGAGGTACTCGATAGCTGAGCCGATGGGGCGATCGCTCGGTCGCGAAGCACCGCCCCGCGGTGATCTCATCGAGGAATTCTTCCGGGCGGCGTTATGGCCACCGTCGTGTTTGGTGGTCTCGAAGCGCCATACACTGTGGAGAACACGTCGTGAGAGGAGCAGTCGTGAAAAAGCTGGTGAAGTTTGTCCTGATCGTTGGCGCCCTGGCAGTCCTGATCAAGTTCGTTGTGAGCAAGGAATCCAAGTGGCAGGGCCTCACCGAGTCGCAGGTACGCGACAAGCTGGAGTCGCGGCTGCCAAAGCGGGTACCCGATGAAAAGCGTTCCGCCTTCACCGACAAGGTCGTCTCCAAGATGCGAGAGCGGGGTGACCTTCGCGAAGACGAGGAAGCATCGGCAGCGACGGCCGAGGATGCCGATTCCGACGAGGCGCGCCAGGATTCCAGCGATATCAGCGCGTCTGTCTGAGCGGCCCAACTGCTAGGTGCCGCACCCCGAGGTGTCCGCTGTGGCACATCGGTCGATGTCCTTGACGTCGGAAGGGGTTCGTCAGAGCCCCTGCTTTCCCCGACGGGGATGAATCGGCCGGGTCCTTGACCCGGCGGGTCGAGATCGCTTGCGATGTCGATCATCGTCACCATCAGCGATAGATGGACTGGCGGTCACCGCTCACCGACGAAGTCGAAGACTTCGGGTGTGGCATCGGGGTCGATCACCTTGCCGATCCCCCTGCCGTAGGCGCCAAGGGTCTCGCCTACTCCTCCGTAGAAGGTGGGATAGGCGTAGATCATGTTCTGTAGTGTCGCCAGCGGCACGCTGGCGTGGATGGCCGTGCTCAACATGGCGAGCACCTCTCCACCGCGCGGCCCCATGGAGGTGGCTCCGACCAGGATGCCGGCGTTGCGATCAGCGATCAGCTTGATGATGCCTTCGTTACCGGGGCCATGGAGCCAGCCACGGAAGGTTGCGGGCACCTGTTTGACGGTGACCACCACATCGATTCCTGCTTCTCGCGCTTGGTCTTCGGTCATGCCGACCGATCCGATCTCGGGATCGGTGAACGTCAGGCGCGGTAGCGCCGAGTAGTCCGCCGGCGCGTGCTCGAGGCCCAGCACCTCGGCGGCCACGATCGAGGCTTGGTACACGGCGACGTGGGTGAACATGGCCTTTCCCGTCACATCACCCATTGCCCAGATTCCGTCGGCGGCGCGGAGGCGGTCGTCGACCTCGATGAACGGAGCCGCCGGGTCGAGTCCTGCGGTTTCGAGACCGAGGTCGCTGAGGTCAACGAACCGGCCGGTGGCGACCAGCAGCCGATCGGCGGTGATTTGGGTTCCGTCGTCCAATACAACCATCACAGTTTCGCCGCCGGCCTCGATCCGTTCGGCGCGGCTCCCCAGATGCAGCGAGATGCCCTCGGCTTCGAACACCGATTCGATGACCGTGGAGGCTTCAGGCTCCTCGAGGCCCAGCAGACGATCGCGCCCCTCGACGATGGAGACGTCGACACCGAATCGGGAGAACACCTGGCCCAGTTCACAGCCAACGGCTCCCCCTCCGAGAATGGTCAGCGAATCGGGCAGCCGTTCCACGGCGATGGCGTCGTGAGTGGTCCAGTAGTCGACGTCGGCGAGGCCGGGGATGGGAGGGATGAACGGTCTCGATCCGGTGGCGATCACGATGCCCCGGGTTGCGGTGAAGGTCTCATCTCCCACGGCCACCGTCCTGGGACCGACCAACCTGCCGCGACCGCGTATGAATCGGCCGCCGCTGTCTTCGAGGCGCCCGACGGCGATGGTGTCGTCCCAGTCGCCGGTGGCCTCGGCCCGAATACGGGCAGCGACCGGTGCCCAATCCGGCGTCACCTCGGCATGGCCGGCCATACCGTCGACGCGTCGAGCCTCTTGAAGCAGGTTTGCGGCGCGGATCATCATCTTCGATGGGATGCACGCCCAGTACGCACACTCACCGCCGAGCAGGGATCCTTCGATGCCGACGACATCCAATCCTGCATCGGCCAGGCGCAACGCCAGATCCTCGCCTCCGGTGCCGAGCCCCAAAACAACGACATCGACCTGCTCAGCCATACCACCCTCCGGTTGTCGTGCCCCTTGGTTCCGAGCCGTCGAGGCGGCCCCAACCGTAGCCCTCGACAGAAGGGCGGCGGGCCGAGCTGCACGCGATGGCGGCGAGCACCACTGCAAGCCCGTGGCCGCAGGACGAAAGCTCGCCCCGACGGCGGAGGTACGCTCTCGCTATGGGCGAGATCGAATCCCCCGCGGTTTGGGAGCACGCCCGCGACTGGTCGGTGATGCGCCCGTTCGTCTACTACCAGCGGGAAAACTTCGTTCCTGAGGGTGTTGTCGCAGGGCGCGACATCATCGACTACTCGGCCGGCCTCGGTGATCTTTCGATCCATGTCTCGTCGCTCGATCCGGCGAGCATCATCGCTACGGCCCCAGAACCGCACGCGCCGCGACCACCGCCGCTGCCGGCCTCGGTCGAGTGGAGGACGGGTGTGGGGGCGAACCAGATCGCTGATGAGCTGCCCCCTATGTCCGCCGACATGATCCTGGCTCGCATGGTGATCCAGTTTCCGACGGTGGAAAACCATGACGTCGATGTCGACGGCATCCTTCAGCAGATGCGAGGCGTGCTGCGCGAGGGCGGCACGATCATCGCAACGACACACTCCTTCTTCTCCCTTCCGCGATTCAACGACGACCTTGCCCGCGTTGACGACCACCTATCTGCGGTCGAGGCCGACGTGCTCCCTCTGCTCGATGCCGAAGAACCCTTCACTCGCGGAGTTGCGCGGGAAACGATTGGGCTCATCGAGCTGGTTCGCTACCTCGACCTTCCACCGCGGGAGGGTCCCCTGGGAAGGACGGGCTTCGGCCTGAAGATCCCGATGCTGGTCAACTCGTTCGTCAGGCAAGGGTTCGCCGTCGAAAACGTCGAGGTGATCGAGCCATTCACCTTCCCCATCGGCCTCCAGGCGAGTATCGGGGAACACACCGAAGCGGCGATCGAGCTCGGCGAGCAGGTCATGGCCGTCAAACACCGCCACCTCACCACGGTCGAGGCAGCCGATCCGTACCGGAGGCCAACCGTCCTGGCCGCCATGATCGCCGAGATTCGCCGGCTTCTCCCGGTCACAGCCGTCCCGATCGTGCGCGTCACGGCTACCAAGAGTTAGTTCTCGCCTGCGGGGCGCAGCAGACCTCTGCCTACTGTGTCGCCATGGAGGTCCGTCTCGATTTCGTCGACTCTCTCTCGGTGCTGCGATCGTTGATCGGGGCTGTCGTCGAGCGGTGGCAGGAACCGAGTGCTCTCGAGGGGATGACGGTCGGTGCCCTGGCGAGCCATGCCTGTCGTGCCGCGTTCACGACGGAGCGATACCTGGCCGCTCCGGCTCCTGCTGGTGGCGATACCGTCGACGCCGCCGGCTACTTCCTCGCCATTCCCGACCTGACCGGCCCGATCGACTCCGACGTGCATCGTTCGGTGCGCGCCAGGGCCGACGATGAGGCGGCTGCGGGTCCCGAGGATCTCCTGGCTCGATTCGACCGCTCGGTCGAGGTATTGATGGTTTCGCTGCCCTCGGAGAAGCCCGAACGTGTACTGGAGGTGTTCGGCGGCATAGCGATGCGGCTCGACGACTACCTGATAACCCGCCTCGTCGAAGTCGTGGTCCACTCCGACGACCTCGCCGCCAGCCTCGACCTCGCCGAGCCCGCGTTCTCCGACTCGGTCAACGATCGGGTGATTCGCTGCTTGGTGGAGGTCGCGGTGCGCAGCCACGGCCGTCTTGCCGTGATACGAGCCCTCACCCGGCGTGAACGAGATGCCGTGGCAGCACTCCGCGTGTTGTGAGTCGGGCCGAAGCCCGATGATCAACCGGTGCCGGCGACGAAGGCCGTCACCGTCCCCTCCTCCTCGACCACGATGATTGTCGTGAGATTGCCGCCCGGTACCCACTGAGCAGTCCTCACCGCACCTGCTTCGATGTTCGAGACGGCCGGCCCGACCGCATCGGTGAAGAAGGCGACCACATCGTCAAATGAGGCATCGCTGGTGAAAGTGACCGAGAAAACTCCCCCGGCACTGATGGACTCAACGTTGGTCACGCCCGGCGGTACCAGGTCGTCGGGAAAGGCGTCGGGGAGATCAGCGGACGAGCCGCCGCTGGGGGGCACGGTTCCCCCGCCGGGGATTGAGGAGGGTGGGCCGACGGTGCCCGTGTCCGGGCTGTCGCCGCAATACTCGTCAACGGCGGCGCCGGCCTCGGTGTACTCGGCCGAATCGAGGTACATCACTCGCGGATCCTCCAAGAACGCGGCCTGGTTGGTGAAGGGGTCGTAGTCGATGTCGGCCAGCGCGTTGACGAAATCCGCAAAGCCGCTGAACAGGGTGTCCACGGCGTCTTCCAACTCGCTTGGGGCGATAGCAGCTGCCTGGTCTGCGAACTCGAGCGTGTTGTTCATTGCTTCTTCGAGTGTGTCCGGGGTGAGATCGAAAATCACGTCCTGTTCTTGCTCGATGTCGTCCAGGAGCAGGCAGAAGTCGCTGTCGGCACCGGGGGCGTCGGCGCTAGGGGTTCCTCCACCGTCGCCGCCGCTGCTCGACGCCGACGTGGGTGTCGTCGCCTGGCCGGCGGAGCCGGCGGTTGTGGCGGGATCGCCATCTCCGCCACTGCTGCACGCCGACATCACAAGGAGCAGCGCAATTCCAAGTGTCACTTTTCGCATCACATGACCCCCGCGTCGATAAGACTTCCGGCACGTCCGGGCTGCACGTTAGGAGCCCGGAGGCGATGTGCGCCGAATGCCGGGCACGGACCGGCACGGTGGGGCAGGTGGTGGGCCGGCATGTACGGTGCCGCTCCCACGAGTCGGGCGATCAGGCCCGCGAGTTGATCGAATGTTCACGCCCTGTTCCGCAGTCTGCAAGGTCCGGCGCGGATACTGACGAGAAGCTCCAGCGCCCGCTGGAAACCGACTGAAAGGACACACCCATGTTCCGCCGACTTCTTGTCACCGCCACGGTGCTGGCCGCATTGACGTTGCTCCTGGTTCCTGCTGCGGTGGCCGACGATGACGACGTGGCGACCTACCGGGTCACCATCACCAACCTCACCGACGGCCAGCCGTTGACACCACCGGTAGTTGCTACCCATTCCAAGCGGTTTCAGGTCTTC
The DNA here is from genome assembly GCA_036985755.1 of Acidimicrobiia bacterium. Classification (GTDB taxonomy): domain Bacteria; phylum Actinomycetota; class Acidimicrobiia; order Spongiisociales; family UBA5794; genus JACZST01. The sequence goes on from BTQG01000106.1 coordinate 7,104, forward strand.
GAGGTAGGTGATCCGGCGAGGTTCGAGCTCAAGGAGATCGCCGAAAACGGAAACAATGCACCGCTGCTCGCCGCGTTGGCAGGGGCGAGGCGCGTATTCGACTCCACGCAGGCAGGTGCGGGGCCGCTGGTACCGGACGGCACCCCGGGGAGCGCAATGTTTGAGGACTCGGTGACATTCACCATCACCGCCAACAAGCGGGCCAAGTTTCTGTCGTTCGTATCCATGCTGATCTGCACCAACGACGGCTTCACCGGC
>BTQG01000107.1:0-7135 GCA_036985755.1 Acidimicrobiia bacterium
CTAAGAGGGTGGTCGCACATGACGAGTACCACGAGGCGCCGCCGGGTTGACGCAGCACTGACAAGGCTTCTGAGTACCGCGGCGCCCCGCTGGAGTATTTCCGACCACCCTCCTAGATCGGGACCGATCCCGCTACCGACGTGCCGTTGCCGGGCGCCGACTCGATCTTCAACGTGCCGCCGGCGGCGTCAAGCCGGTCGGTCATTCCGGGGATGCCACTGCCCCCGTCGACTGCAGACGGGTCGAACCCGAGCCCGTCGTCGCTTACCGAGAATCTGAGCCAATCACCGTCATCCTCGAGTCTCACCGTTGCCGAAGCGGCATTCGAGTATTTGGCCGCGTTCTGCAGCGACTCCAGGATCGAGAAGAACACAGCGGTCTCGACCTCCCGCGGATAGCGCCCAACATCCCGGGCCTGAATCGCCACCGGCAGGGCCGACTTGGCTCCCTCCGCAGAAATCGCGACCGCAAGGCCTTCGGCTTCGAGCAGCGGCGGGTACACACCGCGGGCGAAGTCCCGCACCGACTCGATCGCGGTTCCGGTGTCCTGCTCGAGCTGTGCGAGTACCGCTGCGGTTTTTGGAGCGTTCGCCGTCTCGGCCTGTGACTTCACCACACCGAGCTTGACCTTGACCGCGACCAACTCCTGTTGCGGGCCCATGTCGAGATCCTGCTCCAGACCACGCCTTGCCGCGTCGGCGGCGCTGAGGATCCGTTCCCGCGATGCCGCCAGCTCGCCAACCTGGTCCCGCAGATCATCGGTGAGCCTGGCGTTGCGCAACGCCAATCCCAGGCCGCCTGCCAGGTTCTGGACCAGCTCTTCCTCAGCGGGGGCAATGGTTTCGCCGCGGCCGGCTACCAGCGACAAGCCGCCGAGCAGTTCCCCATCGTGCTCAACGGCTACCGAATAGTCGGCCGCCGGATCGCTCCATGGGCCGTTGGCCATCGCTCGTGGCGGGGTCGAGGCAGACTCGCGCTCTGGCCACCACGCCGCCGGTTCCAGGCCATCCTCATCGGCGATCCACAGCGTCGCCTCGGATGCCCCGGTGCCATCGACGATCAGGCGAGGGATTCGCTCCAGCATCTCCTGGTCGCCCTCAGCCGATGCGGCTCGCTTGGAGAATCGGGCCAGGACCTCATACGGCGTGGCTCTCTCTCCGAAGACCAACCGGTTGGCCCAGCGTTGCAGTCGGGACCGGATCGGCTCGAAGAGCAGCGCCACCGCCGCGGTGGCGGCGATCGCCAGCGCCAGGTTGGGCTCGCCGCCTTGACCGACGAGCGTGCCGATGCCGACCACGATCGCCACATACAGGGCGGTGATGACGATGGCCAGGGCGCCGTAGGTCACCGTCTTGGAGATCACAACATCGATGTCGTACAGCCGGTACTTGGTGATCGCCACCCAGAAAGACAAGATGACCACCGCCTCGGCTATGGCGACGAGGAGATTGGTGGTCGTATCTTCGTTGACGATGATCACGAACATCGATGCCGCCAGGAACGCCCCACCCCAGGCGATCCAACGAATCTGATGTCGGGTGACTCCTGAACTGCGCCGATACCGAACGACAATCGCCACAACCGATGCCACCACCGAAATCGCAGCCAGGACTGGAAGCACGTTGGTTGCACCCTCGGGCCCGACACGGAACGGGGTGGTGCTCCAAGGTCGAACCAACCAGACCAGGGTCGGCACTATCAGCACCATGATCACCGCACTCAGCCAGCCCACCCACCGCCACCGCGGTGAGGGTGGATGGCCGTCCGGGAACAGCAACAGACCAAACGTCAACACGAGGAAGAAGGCCGGGAACCAAGCCCAGACAGCGGGGATAAGTGCGGTCGCCGCCGCCACGGGGAGGGCCGACGGGCTAAAATCTATAATGTCGTCAAACGGGAGCTCGACGAGCGCCGTCGGAGCGACGAGGCTGAAGGCGGCAAAGCCTGCGATGGCCAACGCCGCAAAGAACGCGGCAAAAGCGAGTGTCCACACCACCCCGTTTCGAGGCTGAGGACCGATCGCTACCCAGGCCAACGATCCGATGCCGATGGCCCACAGGCTCACGTGGGCGGCACCGGTGTCGGGGAGGAGATGCCACTCGCCTTGACCAACAATGATCCCAAGGCTCAACACGGTGACGGCGACCGCGGTCCCGGCAAGCAGTTTCCCGCCGCGGATCAGGATTCGATCGTCGATCCTGGACCTCACCTCTTGTGCGGTCATGCCGGCTCCAGCGCGGTGGCGGGTAGCCGACCGGTGACGATCGTTCCGCCGCCCTTGATCGATTCGAGGTTCAATGTCCCGCCGACCGCGTCCATGCGATCGGACACCGCCTCGAGGCCTGCCCCTCCATTCGCACCCTCGATCGTGAACGTCAACGCCCCGGCGTCCTCGGCCACGGTCACCCGGGCGCCACCACTCGATTGGCCGATTGCTTCGAGCACAGAGAAGTAGATGGTGGCCTCGATCTCCGGTGGGTAGCGCCCGACGCCGTCGGCCTCGATGTTGACTTCGATCGAAGCCTCACGCCCCAGGGCGACAAGTGCCGCGCGGAGCCCTTCGGCCTCGAGCAACGGCGGGTAGATTCCGCGAGCAGCAGCTCGCATGCCATCGACGGCGCGCTGGGTGTCCGCAGCAAGCCCACCGACTGCGGCGGCGATCTGCTCCGCCTCTTCTCGTTCGGCAAGGGTCTTGGCGAGCCCGAGCTTGACCTTGAGAGCGACCACCTGCTGCTGGGCGCCGTCATGGAGGTTCCGCTCCAGCCTCCTGCGCTCTGCGTCCTGAGCCGCCACCAGCCGCCGACGCGACATTCGTAGCTCCTCGGCGCGATCGGTGAGTTCGGCGTTCAATCGGATATTCCTGAGGAGCAGCCCGGCTCCGGCGGCAACGTCGTGGAGTAGGTGGCGGTCGGCCGGGGTCACCGGATCGCCCTTCGCCTTGTTGATGGACAACGCTCCAAGCAAATCTCCGCCGTGATGGATCGGCACAGCGACATCTCCCGGCAGCCCGGGTAATTCGCCGCCGTCGAGCGCGACGGGTCGTGGCGACTCGCTCGAGGTCATCGCCTCGGGACGCAAACGGTCACCCACCCGGAGCCACACCACCGCCTCGTCCGCTCCCGTTCCCGAGGCGATCAGCTCGGCCAGGCGGCCAAGGGCCTGCTCATTGGACCGGGCCTCGGACAGGCGAGCGGTCAGCTCCGAGAGCACCGAGTATGGCGTCGACCGCTCACCGTATACGAGCCGGTTGGCCCATCGCTGCAAACGGGACCGGAATGGCTCGAATAGCAACGCAACCACCGCCGTGGCCGCGATGGCCAGCGCCAGGTTGGGCTCGTCACCCTGACCGATCAGCGTCCCGATGCCAACGACGATGGCCACGTACACCGCGGTGATGAAGATGGCCAGGACACCGTAGGTCACGGTCCGGGAGATGACGAGGTCGATGTCGTACAGCCGGTACCGCGTTATAGCGATGGCGATCGAGCCGATCAGCAACACCGCTCCGGCGAGCGCAATGAGCGCCGCGGTCCCTCCTCCGGAGCCGCTGCCTGCCAGCAGGACCGATACCAACGAACCAACCAAGACGGCACCACCCCAGGCGATCCATCGAATCTGCTGGCGGCCGACCCCGCTGCTTCGCCGGTAGCGAACCACGAGGGACGCGAACGACAGGCCCGAGGCGATGAGGAGCAGGGGCAGCGCCAGGCCGATGGCCAACCCGCCGGGGATCTCGTCGCTGTTGTACGGGACCGTGCTCGACGGTGCGGTCGCCCAGGCAAGCGCCACCGATGCCACCGCGATCAAGGCAACGCTGACCCAACCCACCCATCGCCACCGTGACGACGGTGGGCGGCCATCGGGGAACAGCAGCAATCCCAGCGTGATGATCAGGAACACCGCAGGGAGCCACGTCCACTCCACGGTCTGCTGGGCTATGGCCACCCCCAGGGGCATGTCGGCCGGGCTCAGGCTCGGTTCGGCGAGCGCCGGGTTGCCCTGTTCGTAGAGGGCGATCATCGCCAAGCCCGCCACCTGTAGGCCGGAGAAGAAGGCGGCCCAGGCGAAGGTCCACACCGCCCCGTTGCGCGGCTGGCTGCCCAGGGCGACCAGCGCGATGAGGCCGAGCCCGATCGCCACGACCACGTTGTGCAAGCCAAATGAATCGACGAGGAAACGCCAGCGGCCGAGTACGGCGAGGACGGCAAAGCCGATGCCGGCCACCACGACGGCAGCTCCCGAGAGGGTGCGTCCCAGCACCGTGCGGGTTTGATCTTCCACGTTCAGTCCGATCTCCTGGGGAACCGGTGCGCCCCAACGGGAGTCTCGCGTCCTTTTACCAGGGCAGGTTCCAACACGTCGCTGTCTGGCTTGTCGGTCAGCTGCTCCCAGGTGGGGTCGCTGATCACCGTTTCCCCGGCCTCGCCCCATTGTTGGAGGCGCTGGGTCAGGTTGACGACGTCGCCGATGACCGTGTACTCGACCCTCTCCTCGGAGCCGATCAGCGCCGCCGCCACCGGCCCCGTCGAGAGCCCGATGCCGAGGCCGAACAACTCCTCGCCCTGTTCCTCCCAGGAAGCATTGATCTCCCCCTGGGCGGCATGCATGCCCCTGGCCGCGGCCAGCGCCCGATCGGCATGGTTCGCCATCGGGAACGGAGCTCCGAACACTGCCATCACCGAATCCCCGGCGAACTGCATCACCGTGCCGCCTTCGTCGATGATCGGTCTGTTCATGGCGGCGCGATGTTCGTTGAGCTGTCCGGCCAGCTTGGACGGATCGGTGCGCTCGGCGATGGTGGTGAAGCCGCGGATGTCGGACATCAGCACGGTGACATCGAGTTCCTCGGTGTCACCGATCCCCCGGCCCTCCTCGCGGAGCTTTTCGGCGACGCCGCCGGGGAGGAGCCGGCCAAGCGAGTCGCCCTGCTCCTTGCGGTCCATGATCGCCCGGTGCAGCCGCTTCAAACGTTCGAGGCTTCCTTCCTGGCCTGCGGAGAGGTTCGCGGCCAGGGTGACGAACAGCGCCTCGATGGCGGCGTCGACATCGGCCGGAGTCGTGTCTCGGGCGACAGCGATCGCGTTGATCGGGGTCCCGGCCGCCACCTGTTGCAGCAGGTCCTCCTCGTCGGCGGTGAGCTCCCCGTCTGAGCTCAGGGGCGAGGCGAGTGCCTCGACGATCTTGGGATCGAGCACCGACCCGCCGGCGGCGACTTCTCGGATCGCGTTGGCGAGCTGGCCGCCCTCACCGACGCGATCTTTGAGCATGTAGGCGTACCCGGCGGCGCCTTCCGACAACAGGGATACGGCATATTCGGGATCGTCGTATTGGGAGAGGATCACGATGCCGGTCCCCGGGTGTCGCTTGCGGACCACCTTGGCGGCTTCGATGCCCTCCCTGGTGAAGTTGGGAGGCATGCGGATGTCGGTCACCACCACCTGCGGGTTTGCCTCCTCGGCACCCTTGACCAGTTCGTCGTAGTCGGCGGCGACACCGACCACGTCGAGATCATCCTCGAGGTCGAGCAGCGCCTTGACACCCTCGCGCACGATGAGGTTGTCGTCGGCCAGGAACACCGAGATCGTCACCGCTTACCTCCCTATTCGTTGCTCCGAATATCGCACCTTTTGTTCGTCCGAGCGATGGTGCAGGCGCCCGAATCGAGGTGGGGTTACCTCGACCCTGGCATCGGGCCAGCACCATCGATGTCAGTTACTCTCCCCGAAGGCGGGGAGGGGGGCTTCGTCAGCTCTGTTGATGGTTCTTTGATCGAGACAACACTTTCGAGCCGGTAGGGACTTGATCGAAGAACCATCATCGGCCACCCCTCTAGGGGGGGGACGATCCGCGCCACCACCGGGGCAGGCAGGGGGGAGAAATTGATACAACTAGCCTCCGACCCATGCCTCTCCCCATTTCGTTTCTCTCTGATTTCGGGCACGACGACGAGTTCGTCGGTGTCGTGCACGGCGTCATTGCTCGTATCGCGCCCGATGTTCGGGTGATCGACATCGGGCACGACTTCCCGCGGGGCGATGTGCAGACGGCCTCGCTTGCCCTGCTGCGGTCGGTCCAATACCTGCCGGAGGGAGTTGCCCTTGCCGTCGTCGACCCCGGGGTGGGGACGGATCGGCTGGCGATCGCAGCGAGGACACCGTGGGGCGTCTTCGTCGGACCCAACAACGGAGTGTTGGCGCCGGCCGTGGCGATGGTGGGAGGGGCCGATCTCATCGTTTCCATCGAAGCAGCCGAGTTTCGATTGCCGGTGCACGGCGCCACCTTCGACGGACGTGACCTGTTCGCCCCTGCGGCTGCGGTGCTTGCCTCAGCGGAGGCGGAGATCACCGACCTCGGTCCGCCGGTCGACCCAGGCGAGGTGGTGCCGATGATGATCCCGCTGGTCGAGGAAGACGCCTTCGGCGCCATCCAGGGTGAGGTGCTGTGGGTCGACCATTTCGGCAACGCCCAGACCAACGGCACGCCGGAAGATCTCTCTTCGATCGGGCTCCAGCCGGGATCTGAAGTGAGCGTGGTCATCGCCGGCGCCGAGCAACGCCTGCCGTGGGTCGACACCTACGGTGCATTGCGACCGAGCGACGCTCTACTCCATGTCGACTCGTACGGGCAGATCGCAGTGGCGGTGCGGGATGGACGCGCCGACGAGACGTTCGGCCTCGGAGTAGGGACGCCGGTGATCTTCCGCAAACCCGCCGACGACGAGCTCCGCATCGTCCCTGCCGACGACTAGAACCAATTATGGCACCAGCCCTGTGGTCGCCAGCTTGATGGCAAACGCACCAACGATCAATACCACCAGCCCGATGACCACGAAAGCGGTGAACGGCCGCATCTCGGAGACGATAGCTTGCAAGGGTGGGTGGAATCGCTGCGATGTGGTGTGGTAGCAGCCAGATTCCGGTCTGGGGGCTGAGGGCGGTGGCGTTTGGCTCCGTCGGTTGCAACTACCCTCGCCGGCTGTGACCGCCACACTTCAGTTCTTGACCAGAGAAGGTTGTCACCTGTGCGACGACGCCATCCGGCTGTTGGAAGGTGTCCCTCTCGAGGTCATCGACATCGACAACGACCCCATCCTGCTTGCGGAGTTCGACGAGCGGGTGCCGGTGGTGAGGGACAC
>BTQG01000108.1:0-7072 GCA_036985755.1 Acidimicrobiia bacterium
GGCGCGACACGCTTCCAACTTGCGACTTGCGGCTTGCGACTTGCGACTTGCGACTTGCGACTTGCGACTTGCGACTTGCGACTTGCGACTTGCGACTTGCGACTTGCGACTTGTCTCATATCGCTTTGAAGTGGTCGAAGGGCTCTTGGCATTCGTTGCATACCATCAAGGCCTTGCACGCGGTCGATCCGAACGGTGACACCACCGTCGTCTCCGGGGCCGAGCACTGCGGGCACAGCACCGGCTCCGGCCCCGGGGGGGCGATGCCGTAGTCGTTCAGCCTGCGCCGGGCGTCGTCATTCATCCAGTCGGTCGTCCATGCCGGGCTGAACACGGTGTCGACCGCAACCCGCTCATAGCCCGCAGCCTCGAGCACCGAGACGATGTCTTCCTCGATCACCCCGAGCGCCGGGCAGCCCGAGTAGGTCGGGGTGATCGTGACGGTGACCGAACCATCCCCGGCAACGCTGACATTCCGCAAAACGCCAAGGTCGCCGATGCTCAGGACCGGAATCTCGGGGTCGACGACGCCAGCGAGCAGATCCTCGATCCTCTGCAGCGGTGTCTCGGTGGTCACCATTGCAGTTGCGGATACGTTCGTTGCATCCACTGCATCTCGGCGAGCAGGTGGCCGAGGTGCTCGCTGTGCATGCCACTCCTGCCCCCCGAGGCCTGGTACGGATCGTCGGGTCGCTGCAGCGTCGCTTCGGCAAGGACCTCGTCGACCGTTGCGTTCCACGCCGGAGCCAACGTCATAGGGTCCACCCCGACTCCCTCGGCGGCCATCCGCCGATCCAGCTCATCGGCCTCGAACAGCTCCCCGGTGAATCGCCACATCGCACCGATGGCATCCTGCATCCTGCGATGCGACTCTTCGGTTCCGTCTCCGAGGCGCACCACCCAGCTCGACGTATGCCTGAGGTGATACCGCGCCTCCTTGTGCGCCTTGGCGGCGATCCCGGCAAGCCGTTCGTCGCTCGATCGGGCGAGGGCTTGCCACAGTTCGAGCTGATAAGCATCGAACAGGAACTGGCGGGCGATCAACTCGCCAAAACCGTGGTGCGGCTGCTCGACGAGCAGGGCGTTGGTGAACTCGCGCTCGGTGCGCCAGAAAGCGAAGTCATCCTCGGTGCGGCCCTCTCCCTCGACCTCGGCGGCATAGGAGAACAGATGTTGGGCAACCCCGATGTGGTCGAGGGAGATGTTGGCGACCGCCAGATCCTCTTCGAGGTCGGGAGCGTGGGCGATGTACTCGGAGAGCCGCTGCCCGAGGATCACGTTGTCGTCGGCGAGACGCACCAGATACGTCATCAACGGGGCGGTCACATTTGTCCCACTTCTTCCGGAATGTCGTAGAAGGTGGGGTGGCGGTAGGGCCGGTCCTCGAACGGCTCGAACATTGCCTCCGAATCGTCGGAGGCGTGGATCGCAGTGGATCGAACGACCCACACGCTGATGCCCTCGGCACGGCGGGTGTAGGCGTCTCTGGCGTTCTGTACCGCGGCCTCGGCATCCGGAGCGTGCAGTGATCCAGCGTGGCTGTGGTTGAGGCCGCGCTTGGGACGCACAAACACCTCCCACAACGGCCACCCATGGTCTTCATAGTGGCCGGTCGGGTCTTCGGCCTGCTCGCCGGGGATTTCTGGGACTTCGTACGTCACATCGTTCTCCTCAGGCTGACTTCTCGAGATGGGCTTTTTTGCCGGCATGAGCGGTGGCGGCCTCCCTCACCCAGGCGCCGTCGTCCCACGCCTGTACCTTGGCGGCGACGCGCTCCCTGTTGAGACGCCCATCACCCTTGACCACCGCCCAGAACTCGTCCCAGTCGATGTCCCCGATCATCCAATGGTCGGTTTCATCGTCATAGGCGAGGTCGGGGTCGGGAAAGCTGACCCCGAGGTGCTGGCCCTGGGGGACGGTCTGATCGACAAAGCGCTGGCGGAGCTCGTCGTTACTGACTCGCTTGATCTTCCACTGCATCGACTGCTCGGTATGGGTCGACTCGGCGTCGGGCGGCCCGAACATCATCAGCGAAGGCCACCACCAACGGTCGACGGCATCCTGCATCATCGTCCGCTGGCCCTCGCTGCCTCGCGCCAGCGCCAGCAGAATCGAGTAACCCTGCCGTGCATGAAAACTCTCCTCCTTGCAAATCCTCACCATCGCCCGCGCGTAGGGACCGTACGACGTGGCCTGCAGCGCAATCTGGTTGACGATCGCCGCCCCGTCGACCAGCCAGCCGATGGCCCCGATGTCGGCCCAACTCAGCGTCGGGTAGTTGAAGATCGATGAGTACTTCTGCTTTCCGGTGTGGAGGAGATGTTGCAGTTCGTCGCGAGAGATCCCGAGGGTCTCTGCTGCGGAATAGAGGTACAGACCGTGACCGGCTTCGTCCTGGACTTTCGCGATCAGGATCGCCTTGCGCATCAAGGTCGGTGCCCTGGTGATCCAGTTGCCCTCCGGCTGCATCCCGATGATCTCCGAGTGGGCATGCTGGGCGATCTGGCGAATCAGGGTCTTGCGGTAACCCTCCGGCATCCAATCGCGCGGCTCGACCTTGTCGTCCGTCGCGATCGTCTCGCGGAATCGCTGCTCGCCGGTCATGCACCCCCTCTTTGTGTGAGCACAGGCTACCAACGAACGTTCGTTGTGAATACGGCGCTCCGCGGGAGAGACGGAGGCTCCGTCTGGCGACCCGCGACTATCCAGCCAGTGCCTGGATTTGACGGATGGCCACCGTCACCGCGGCGGTGTCGGTCACACCGTCACGCCGCATCAACCGCATCAACCTGGTCAGCCGTCCCTCCTCTTCGAGGTGCTTCGAGATGAAGGCATCGACGGCGGCGTCGGCGTCGGCATCGGGTGACTCCTGGAAGATGCGCTCAACGATCTGGCGACGAAGCGCCATCAGGTCATAAGCGAGGCTCAACCGAGCCCACCTCTGCCAGCGGGAGTCGACGGGCACGTTGGCGAGCTGACGCTCCAACCAATCGAGGTGGAAGGACTGGCCCGCCCGGAAGAACGCCTTCGCCACGTCGAGCACGGGACGATCGGTGGCGCCGGCAACGTCCACGATGCCGGTGCCGTGCACCAGCTCGTCCTGGTAGGCGTGCCGGTAGGCAAGCTCGGGTGGTGCCCCGTGGTCGATCAGCACTTGAGCTGCCTCGTTGTTTTTGGCCTGCCAGCGTTTGGGACCGATCGATTGGATCTCGCCGGCCAGCTCGGCGAAGCCTTTCCCGTACCGCTCGATCAGCCCGCTCGACGTCGTGTCGGAAGGCTGGGCGATGAACACCCTGGTGATGGTCTCGACCAGGTCGTCGATGCCCCCGAGCATCTCTCGTTGCAGCGCGGGGTCGAGAGAGCCTGTGAGCTCTTCGATCGCAGACCAGCGTTGGCCTGCCAGAGTGACCTCCCTGGCAATTCGGTAGCAGCGGACGACCTGCGCCGGACCGGCCCCGGTCTCGGCACCGAGGCGAGAGACGAACGTCGATCCCTGTGAGTTGAGAACCTGGTTGGCTACGACCGTCGAAATCAGCTCGCGACGCAGTGGGTGCCGGTCGATGTAACCACCGAACCTGTCGACGATCGCCTCAGGGAAATAGCCGCGGAGGTCCTCGGCGAATTCGGGTGAATCAGGCAGGTCTGAGCTGACGAGGTCGTCGGTGAGGTGCTGTTTCGCGTATGCCATGATGACCGCGATCTCCGGGCGCGCCATCGGGCGGCCGTCCCGAGAACGTTCCACCATCGATTCGGTCGGTGGCAGACCCTCGATGTCTCGATCGAGGCCCCCGTGCTCTTCCAGCGCAATCATCAGATCCTCGTAGGCGTCGATTCTCGCCACAGACTCCGCCGCCTCCTGGGCGATGATCTGGGCCTGGAGGAAGTTGTCGTAGACGATGGCTTCGACCACCTCGCCGGCGACCGACCGTATGAGCTCGTTCCTGTCGTCGCGGCTCAGGGCGCCATCGAGCTCGGCGAGACGCAGCAGCACCTTGATATTGACCTCACGATCCGAGCAGTGCACCCCGCCGCTGTTGTCGAGAAAATCGGTGAAAATCCGCCCCCCGGAACGCGCGAACTCGATGCGACCGGCCTGGGTGAACCCGAGGTTGCCTCCCTCACCGACGACCCGCGCTCGCAACTCGCTTCCGTTGACTCGGAGCCCGTCGTTGGCACGATCTTGTGCCTCAGCCTGGCTCTCCGTAGCAGCCTTGACGAAGGTACCCACGCCACCGTTCCATATCAGGTCGGTCGGGGCCTTCAACAACGCGGAGAGCAGTTCGTTCGGGGTCAGCACCCCGGCTCGGATACCGAACCTCTTGCTCATCTCTTCGGTCACATCCACCCGCTTGGCAGCGCGCGAGAACACCCCACCTCCGCTCGAGATCAACGAACTGTCGTAGTCCGCCCAGGATGAGCGCCCCATCGCCGCCAGCCGGACCCGCTCGTCGTAGGAGCGATCCGGATCCGGATTGGGGTCGACGAAAACGTGTCGGTGATCGAACGCCGCAATGAGGCGAATCGAGCGGGAGAGCAACATCCCGTTCCCGAAAACGTCTCCCGACATATCACCGATCCCGACCACGGTGATCTGATCGTTGTCGACATCGACACCACGCTCCACGAAGTGGCGGCGCACCGACTCCCAGGCGCCCCGGGCGGTGATGCCGAGGCTCTTGTGGTTGTAGCCGGTGGAGCCACCAGAGGCGAAGGCATCGTCGAGCCAGAACCCGTATTCGGCGGCGATTGCGTTGGCGGTGTCGGAGAATCTGGCCGTTCCGCGGTCGGCGGCGACAACGAGGTACGGATCCCCGGCGTCGTGGGTCCTGACACCTTTCGGTCGCCGGATCTCACCATCAACGAGGTTATCGGTGAGATCGAGCAGACCCCGGATGAACGTCTCGTACCCTGCCCTCACCTCGTCGGGCGTTGGCCCGCCGGGATCGGCGAAGCGCCGCATGACGAACCCGCCCTTTGCCCCCGTGGGCACGATGACCACGTTCTTGGTCATCTGAGCCTTCATCAGACCGAGGACTTCCGTGCGGTAGTCCTCGCGGCGGGTCGACCACCGGATCCCTCCCCGTGCGACCCGCCCGCCGCGCAAGTGGATTCCGCCGACGTCCCTGGCGAAGACAAAGATCTCGAACAGCGGGTGCGGCTTGGGTACATCTGGAACCGCCTCCGAGAGAAACTTGAACGCAAGCGATTCAGCATCGATGAAGGCATTGGTGCGCAGCGTTGCGTCGATGAGCCCGAGGAAACCGCGCAGGATCGAATCCTGGTCCAGCGACACGACCTCGTCGAACTGGTCGATGATGCGCAACCGAAGTTCGGCTTCTGTCGCCTCATCGCCGTCAAGCCCGAAGCGTGCTTCGAAGAGACGGACAAGATCGTGCGTGATCTCGGGATACGCGGCCAGCGTCTCGGCGACGTACTCGCTGGTAAACGCCGGTGTCACGATGGACCAATACGAGCGATAGGCACGCAGAATGTTGATTTGGTGGTAGTCGAGCCCGGTGCGGACGATCAACTGGTGCAGCGAATCGGATTCCGCAACCCCGCTCATCGCCGCTGCCAGGGTCTCCGCCACCCGCGATCCGGAGGCATCCGTATCGAGAGCCGCCCCATCGGGGCCCAACACGCCGAAATCGTGCAGGAACAGATCCTCACGGTCGTCTTTGATTCGCGTCGGCACCTCTTCGATGACCCGGAGCCCCAGATGCTCGAGCAGCGGGAGCGTCCCGGATAGGTCCCGTTTTCCGTCGCGGCTGTAGACGGCTACGCGGGTGAGAGCATCGTCGGTGTCGATCTCGTTGTACACGTCGACGGCGAGCCGCTCGTCGCCGCTCACCAGCCGATCCAGGTTGGAGATGGCCGTCGCCGCCTCCGGCAGCGGAGTCGACGCCTGGTAGTAGCGCGGAAAGCGCCCGGCATGCGCGTCTATCAGGCGCTTTGCATCGGCCTGCCCGACCCTTTCCGAGAGAACGTCGAGAACCCGGTCCTCCCAGGTACGGGTGAGGCGATACACCTCGGTCTCGAGCTCATCGATCGACACCTCGGGGATATCGCCCTCCGGCCAGATCGTGAAGTGGATCCTGGCGTCACCGCTCTCACCGAGCGAGAGCCGATAGTCGATCGACGTTCCCTCGAAGCGTTCGAGAAAAAGCTGCTGGAGTTGCTGGCGGAGCTCGGCATTGAATCGCTCTCTGGGGGCAACGACCAGAATCGCCACATTGCGATTGAGCACGTCGCGACGCACGAACATCCGCACCCGCTGATGCTCCTCGGACTCGAGCAGACTGACAAGGCTCTCTCGCAGGTCCTCCACCGATAGCGAAAACAGCTCATCCTTGGGAAACGATTCGAAAAGCTGGACGATCACCTTGTAGTCGTGCGAGCCCTCGACGAGCTCCTCGGTGTCGAGGATCCAGCGCAGCCGATCCCGCAAGATGGGCAGCGACGCTGCATGCGCCATGTAGGCCTTGGATGTGAACAGGCCGAGCAACCGGGCTTCGCCCACGGTCTTTCCCTCGCTATCGACCCTGCGCAGCCCGATGTAGTCCATCCTGGCGCTGCGATGGACCGTCGACCGAGAATTGGTCTTGGAGATCACCAGCTGCTTGCTGTGGGCGTAACGAAACGCCACCGCCTCCGGGAGCTCGGAAAGCGGGACGGGGCGTGCATATCGGCTCCTGGCATCGTCGGCAAGCAGTCCGAGCCCGGTGCCCGGGCTGGTCATGAGGGCCGGCGCCCCCTCCTGATCCACGATCTCGTACTCGCGGTATCCGAGGAAGACGAAGTTGTCCTCGCCCAGCCACTCGAGGAAGGCCACCGTCTCACCGACGTCCCCTTCGGCGAAGGCGGCCGCATCCTCGTGCGCATACGCGATCATCGTTCGGACCGCGTTCTGCATGGGCGCGAAGTCACCGACAACGTTGCGCACGTCGTCGAGAACACGCTTCAACGCCTTGGTGAGGACGGCGGCTGCTTCCTCGTCGAGGTTTGCCTCGAGCTCATAGTGCTGAAACGACTCTCGGTGCGTGGAGTCCCTGCTCCTCACCACGTCGAGCAG
>BTQG01000109.1:0-6974 GCA_036985755.1 Acidimicrobiia bacterium
CCACCGGCCTCGGCGACGGCGTCGGCCGCAGCATTGATCTGGTCCTCGCTCTCGACCGCAGCGGGACCGGCGAGCACCGGGTACGAGCCGTCACCGAACTTGACGGAACGCACGGCGACGACCGTCGTCTCGATGTCGGGTCGGCGATGGCTCTTGAGGATCGGTTGTTTGCCCATCGGGGCCTCCTGTTCCCAAGGCCCCGGGTAACAGAAAACCCGGAGCCTCGGCTCCGGGTCGGGTGGTGGTCGGTTGTCAGGCCTGCCGCTACATCACATCGACCCGGGTCGAGGGCCGAATAAAATAGGCGTAACGGAGACGGTCGGTCATAGCTGGCATCGTACCGCGAGTTGAACGCACGTCAACCGCCAAGGATGGCAACCGCCGCCGCCGCCAACAGCCGCGGGATGGGCTCGAATTGGGCGAACCTGGCATCGGTGGTCTGGCCTGCGGCGTATCGGGCGTAGATCTGTTCGATGATCACGGCGATGCGAAACAGGGCGAGGCCCTCGTAGTACCCGACCGAAGAGAGGTCGAAGCTGGTTGTCCTGCGGTACCGCTCGGCGGCGTCCTTCTTCGCCAGGTAGGGGGCCAGGGCCACCGAGCGCTCGCCGAAGATCGGATACGTTGGCGACTCCGGATCCGGCCAGTAGGAGAGCAGCGTTCCCAGGTCGACGAGGGGATCGCCCCTGGTCGCCATATCCCAGTCGAACACAGCAACGAGCTTGCCGTCGTCGTCGACCATCGTGTTGTCGAGTTTGTAGTCGTTGTGCAGGATGGTCACCGCCTGGGGGGTGGGCAATCCCGTCCCTAACAACGCCCGTGCCCTCTCCATGTCAGGGATCTCGCGGGTCTTGGCCGCTTCCCATCGCCGGGACCAGCCGGAGATCTGGCGCTCTACGAATCCGTCGGGGTGCCCGAGATCGCCGAGATCGGCCGCCTCGGGATCCACGAGGTGGAGCCGGGCCAGCCCGTCGATCAGCCCTTCAGCGACCCGGCGGGGACCGGCCCGATCGTCGGCGATCCGGCTCGGCCAGTCGGAGCGGATGACGTGACCATGGCAGCGTTCCATCACAAAGAACGCCTTGCCAAGCACCTCAGGATCGGAGCAGTAGTGGTAGGCCCTCGGTGCGAGCGGGTACACGGACCACAGCCGGGACAGCACCCGAAACTCTCGCTCCATGTCGTGGCCGCCACGGGCGACAACGCCAAGCGGGGCCCGCCGCAGAACGAGCTCGATCTGCGGGCTCTTTGCCAGGTAGGTGAGGTTGGCGGCCCCTCCGGGGAACTGGGCGAACTCGATCGGTCCCTGGCCGACGAGGTCGGGCAGCTCTTGCACCAGATAGGCCGCGACTCGATCCTCATCGAAGCGCTCTTCCCGCCGGATCGGCGCCGTATCGATCATGACACCCATCTCCATACGGCGCCGAGAAGGATCGCCACCCCGACTGCAGGGACCAGCGCCTCGACGATGGACCGGACACGACCGACCGGCAGATGTGCACCGGCGAGATCTCGCCATACGACGGCCGCCATCGCCACCGCGATGAGGCCGGTGGCGGCGATGAGAGCAACCAGCTGGGCCGAGTCGGTCACGGAGCCGAGGCTACCCCCCAGGAGGGGCCTTACAGGACGAGGCCGTCGACGGCTATCGCAAGGAACAGGCCGGCAAGGTACACATTGGTTGCGGTGAAGTACCGCATCGCCTCCTGCGGGTGCGATCTGAGGTGCATCGCACCCGCGATCAGGACTACCCCGAGCCCGACGGCGGCGGAGAGGTAGATCCAGCCCATCCACGGAGCCAGCAGCAGCGAAACGCCGACCGTCACCACGCTATACAGCGCGATGTGATCCAAGGTCACCTTCGTGCCGACGACGACAGGGAGCATCGGGACCCCGGCGGACCGGTAGTCGTCCTCGTAGCGCAGTGCCAGGGCCCAGAAGTGGGGTGGGGTCCAGAAGAACACGACGGCAAACATCACCCAGGCGGGCAGGGCGAGGGACCCGGTCACCGCTGCCCAACCGACCAATACCGGCACCCCGCCGGCGGCTCCGCCGATGACGATGTTCTGGGTCGTCGACCGCTTGAGGTACAGCGTGTACGGGAACACGTAGAAGAGGAGGCCGGCGGTCGACAACGACGCCGCGAGCAGGTTGGTGGTCACCAACAACCAGGCAAAACCCGCCACGCCGAGGGCGACACCGAAGACGAGGGCGTGCCGCCCTTTCACCCGCTGGGTCGGGATCGGCCTACCCCTGGTCCTTCGCATGATCTTGTCGATGTCGGCGTCGAGGACCTGGTTGAGGGCATTCGCCCCTGCGGCAGACAGCGCGCCACCGATCACGGTGGTAACCGCCAACCACCAGCCGGGCCATGCCCCGGCGGCCACGATCATTGGAGGAACCGTCGTCGTCAGCAGAAGCTCGATGATCCGCGGTTTGCTCAGCTCGACATAGGCGCGCAACGTAGGGCCGGGTCCCCGTGCGCGGGGGTCGGTGATGGTGACGCCCTCACTCACGATCGGCTCGCGCTCATCTCAGACATCGCAACGGTTTCGCCCAACAGCGAGGCCGCGAACAGCACGTAGGAAATCCAGATCGCGTTGGCTACGGCCAGGTGGATGACCTGGGTCTCGAGCGGAGTCGCCAGGAACACATTGACGAATCCGACGGCGAATTGGGCGAGTACCAGCCAACTCACTGCTCGTCCCAGCCGCTGCGTTGTCTTTCCCCTGCCAACACCCATCGAGACGGTGAGGTAGGCAATGCCCAGCCCGACCAGGATCGCGAGTAGCGGATGGAGAACGCGGACCTGGATGAGCCAGGGTGCGCCGGCGGCGAGCTCGTTTCGCACCCCGGACAGGAAATCGCCGGTTGGGTAGAGGGTATCGCCAAGGGCGTTGAGCGCCCCGGCCGTGGCAACCAGGAGTAGCCCACCGGCTCCTAGGCCCAGGCGCCGGGTAGTACCAGGCCTGTTCGCGGCCACCGGAGCCGGGTTCCCCGACGACCACCACGCGGTCAAAGTCAAGACACCGACCAGCAGGCTGGTGTTGGTGAGGTGGAGGGGCACTACCAGCATCCGGGCAATAGAGGCGTCACTGTCGACCCAGCCGAACACGACCAAAGAGGCACCAATGAGCGCCTCGACGATGATGAGACCCAGCGCCGCAGAAGCTCCCCAGCGGACCAGATCGTTCCGCTCGTAGAGCCGCCGCGCCCACACGAACAGCGCCAGGATGCCGAGAAGCGTCACTCCCGACATCAGTCGATGCCCGTACTCGATCATGGTTTCCAGCCCGGGGTTGGAGGGGAATATCCGATTCGAGCACACCGGCCAGGTCGCTCCGCACCCGTCTCCCGACCCGGTCGCCCTCACGATTCCGCCGCCAACGACTACGAGCACGGTAAACACCAGCATCCCCCATGCCAGGTAGCTGAACCGGGTCCTGGCTGGCAGAGGCATGCACGGCAGAGTAGAGCGCGTCGCGAACCCGATCGCCAGCACCCGCCGAACGAGGGCTCCGCCTGCCCGCTCCAAGCTCGAGGCGTAACCTGGGGACGATGAAGAAGCTCATCACCAGGACACTGGCCATCGTCGCAGCCGCCGCCGTCGCCGTTGCCCTGTATCGAATCATCACCGTTGAGGGTCCCGATCGTTGAAGCCGGTGGGCTTGCGGTCGGCTACTACGGGGCCGGGCCCCTGCTTGTCGCCCTGCACGGCTTCACCCTCACCGGCGCCCAGTTCGCACCGCTCGCCACCTACCTCGACCGACAGATTGCCGCGCCCGATCTCCCCGGCCACGGAGACACCACGCTGACACCGGTGGACCTAGCAACCACGATCGATGCCATTGCAGCTTGGCTGACCGGCCTGCCAGGCCCCGTGCCCGTGCTCGGCTACTCGATGGGGGGCCGTATCGCCATGTCGCTTGCGCTCGACCATCCCGAGCTGGTCGAACGTCTCGTGGTGATCTCGGCCGGTCCCGGCATACGCGATGCGAGGGAACGGGCGGCCAGAGCGCGGCGTGACGATCACCTAGCGGCGCAGATTCAGGAGCTCGGTGTGGATCGATTTCTGGAGGATTGGCTCGACGCCCCCATCACCTCGACCACGTCGCTCGATGAGCCGACACGTCTGGCGGATCGCGCCATACGCCAGACCAACTCCGCTGAAGGGCTCGCTGCCGCGTTGCGCGGACTGGGCCAGGGCGCGTCTCCGTACCTTGGCGATCGGCTCGGCGGTCTGACGATGCCCCTGCTGACGGTGTCGGGCGGCACCGACGTGCGCTACGGCGAATACGCCGCCTCGGTTGCGGCCGGAGCCGGCGACGGCACCCACCAGGTCGTGGTGGGCGTAGGCCACAACGTTGTCTTGCAGGCGCCGAGAGAGCTGGCACGCCTGGTCGCCGAGTTCCTGGGGTAGGGCCAAAGGCCCCGTATTACGTACAACGTATTACGAAAACCAACATCGCGAGCTTGGTACGTGTTACGTGATACGTGATACGGCCGCAGGGCTAGCAGCAGCTACCCCTGCGGTGGCCACACGTAAAATCCCTCGCCGGACTTCCTACCCAGCTTTCCCTCTTCGACCATCGTGCGCAGCAGCGCCGGCGGCTCGAACCGCTCTCCGTAGACACCGGCGAGGTGCTCAGCGATGGCGAGGCGGACATCGAGGCCAACGAGGTCGCCGGTGCGGAGTGGCCCCATCGCGTGCCGGTAACCCAGCTCCATGGCCCTGTCGATATCCTCCGGCTCGGCGACACCTTCCTCGACCATCCTGATTGCTTCCAGCCCGAGCACGATTCCCAGCCGGCTCGATGCGAAACCAGGCACATCATTGACCACCGCCGCTTCCATGCCGAGGAACTCCACCGTCTCCAGGATGGCCGCCAGGGTGCTATCGCTCGTCGCCGAACCCCTGACGACCTCGACAAGATGGATGGCCCAGACCGGGTTGAAAAAGTGCATCCCGGCGAATGATTGCGGCGCCTCCAGGCCCGCGGCGAGGTCGTCGATCGAGATACTCGACGTGTTCGAGGCCAAGACGGCGGGGCGGCGTCGCTCGGCCGCCCACAATAGGTCGGCCTTGACGCCCAGGTCCTCGACGACGGCTTCCACGATCAAGGCCAGGCCCTGCGGCAGGTCATCGATCGAAGACACCGCCACAACCCGTGCCCCAGCCTGCGCCGCCGTTTCCCGAGCCAACTTGCCGCGCTCGACGGCTCTCTCCAGTGAAGAACGAACCAGGGCGACCGACCGCTGGGCATGGTCGAGATCGAGGTCGGCAAGGTGCACAGACGCCCCGGCGACGGCAAAGCGATACGCAATGCCGACGCCCATCGTGCCGCCGCCGATGACACCTACCTTCATCCGTTCAGCCCTCCTCGGCGGCTCGCCTGGCCATCGCCAGCGCCGTCGCCACCACGGCATCCTCCGGAACGGCGACAGTAGCCAGCCCCCATTGTGCCGCGGTCGCTCCGTCGATGGGCCGGGCCAGCAGCGCCAGCCCCAAGGCGCGAGCGCGCCCGGCGTTGTGGATGAGGTGCCACGTGCCGCCGCAGTCCGGGATGAGCCCCACCGTGGCGAAGACCTCGATGAATCTGGCGTCGTCGGCGGCTACTACGAAATGACAGGCGAAGGCGAGGTTGGCTCCCGCACCGGCAGCAACACCGTGGACGGCAGCGATGATCGGCTTTGTGCTCAGCCGAATCGACCGAATCAGAGGGTTGTACCGCTGATCGAGCGACTCACCGAGATCGGGTGCGGGTACACCGGGCTCGATGTACCGATCGGACAGGTCCTGCCCGCTGCAGAATCCACGACCCGCTCCACGGAGCACGACGGCGGTAACCGCAGGGTCGGTCTCCGCCCGCTCGATCCCAGATGTGAGCCCGGCGAGCATGCGCCGGTTCAGGGCGTTGATCTTGAGCGGCCGGTCGAGGGTGATCGTGGCGATACCCTCGTCAAGGACATAGGTGACGGCTCCATCACCCACCGAGAAACTCGTCGATCGCCTTGACGTACACCTCGGGACGTGACAACACGGAAGCGTGGCCGACGTCTTCGATCTCGATGACGACCGGTTCGGCGAGCCTGGAGGCCAGGTCGCGCTGGGCGCGCACAGGAACGACCTCATCGCGGCCGGGGATGATCACCATCGTCGGAACGGAGATCTCGCCCACCCACTCTCGTGAGTCGAAGCGCCACGCCGCATGACCCGACTCGTAGAACAGGGTCGGGTCGCGATTGAGCAACGCTGCCCACATCCAACGCT
The DNA here is from genome assembly GCA_036985755.1 of Acidimicrobiia bacterium. Taxonomy (GTDB): domain Bacteria; phylum Actinomycetota; class Acidimicrobiia; order Spongiisociales; family UBA5794; genus JACZST01. Next base: position 6,272 of record BTQG01000109.1, read on the forward strand.
CGGCGCTGGTATCGATCAAATCATTTTTGAGCAGGTAGCGGTAGGTGAACATCGCTGCCTCCTTCTTCGACACCCTGGCAACCGCCCGTGCCAACCAGAAAGAGAGGCGCACCGGGATGCGGAACCGGTCGATGGGGTGGGCGGCTGTGCCGGCGAGGATCAGCCGGTCGACACGCTCGGGATGCCGATGGGCGAAGACCTGCGCCGCCATTCCGCCCATCGAATAGCCAAAGAGGTTGACCCGGTCGAGACCGAGCGCAGTGAGCACGCCGTCGAGCTCGGTCGCCAGGTCTTCGATGTCGAACGAGCCCCGGATCCGGTCCGACTTTCCGTGGTTGCGATGATCGGGGATGATCAACCGGTACCGCTGCGACAGCTCGGGGATGATCGAGAAGAAGTTCATCTCACCGTCGAAGCTCCAGCCATGAGTCAGGACCAGCGTCGGCGCATCGACGGGCCCGATCTCACGCACGAAGAACTCGCGCTCGTCGACGAACACGGTTCGGCCCGGAACCCGGATCGGCCTCACCTGAGGTCCTTCATAAACAGGCTCCCTGTCGGGCCCGAACAGTCGGTAGGCGAGCCAGAGGCCGACTGGCACGGCAATGATGATGAGGGCGATGGTCACGGGCGAAGGGTAGGGGGGAAGAAGTAGCCCAGGAAAGAAGTAGCCGCTAAGAAGTAGCCCAGGAAAGAAGTAGCC
>BTQG01000110.1:0-6785 GCA_036985755.1 Acidimicrobiia bacterium
AGACAAGAGAGTCCACAGTCCACAGTCCACAGTCGTCAGTAAGACAGGAGAGTCCACAGTCCACAGCCTTCAGTCCTCAGCAAGACGGGAGGTCCTTCCCGGTTCGGTTCTGACTGACGACTGACGACTGACGACCGACGATTGACGACCGACGACTGGCACCTGACGGGCGAGCACAGATAGTGGTACCGGTAGCCTCTCGGTCTATGACTGATCTCGAACTTGCCGTCGCCGCGGCGCGGGCGGGCGCCGCCATCGTCGTCGATGGTTTTGGCCGCGCCGTCGAAACCGAATACAAGGGCCGATTCGACCCCGTCACCGAAATCGACCGGGCATCGGAAAAAGCAATAGTGGACATCATTCGCGCCGGGCGCGGTGACGACGCCATCGTTGCCGAGGAGGGCGGGGGGATCGAGTCGGGCGGCCGCCACTGGATCATCGATCCGCTCGACGGCACGGTGAACTTCGTCAGCACTATCCCGCACCTCTCTGTCAGCGTCGCCCTGTGGGACGGCGCTACACCGCTGGTCGGCGTCGTTCTGGATCCACTACGAGACGAAGAGTTCACCGCGAAGGCCGGAGCGGGTGCACAGCTCAACGGTGCCACGATCCAGGTTTCCCGCACCGACCATCTCGAGCGGGCCGTGGTGGCGACCGGGTTCGCATACGACCACGGCGACCACGCCGCCGAGTACACCGCAGTGCTCGAATCGGTCCTCGAGGTGGTGAACGGGATCCGACGATTCGGATCGGCCGCTCTCGATCTGGCGTGGGTGGCCGCCGGGCGGTTCGATGCCTATTGGGAGCTCGGTGTGTCGCCTTGGGATCAAGCTGCAGGAATCCTTCTGGTTCGCGAAGCGGGTGGACGGGTCACCGATCCCTTCGGCGCAGACTCGGTGCCCGGCACCCGGTTGGTGCTTGCTTCGAACGGCGTTCTCCACCAACCGTTGGCGGACAGAGTCGCCCCAGTTGTGCCGCCGCGCCTGCGGTGAGGCCCCCGATCAGCGCCGGTGCGGTCAGACGGCCACCGGGCTGCTCGGGCAACCGCCGAAGAGGAATACCTGGAGAGCTTCCCTTTTCGATTTACCTTCGGCGGGCTTGGCGGGCTAGCTACTTGCCAATGAGGCTTCGGACGGGGTCGGCGACCTCGGCGTACTCGGCGTGTCTGCCGGTTTCCTTCTTCGAGTAGACAAGCTCGTCGCCGACGATCACCTCGTAGACACCGCCCGTAGACGGGATCAGCGTGACGCTGCCGAGCTGGTGCTCGAACTCGCCGAGCAATTGATCAACCATGCTCACGGCACGGTCTTTGTAGCCTCAAGTCGCGCAGTATTCGATACTCAGATCCATCGGGGAAAGATACCAGTTCCCAGTTCCCAGTTCCCGAGCCCGAATTCGAATCGCAACCCGCAACTCGCAACTGGCAACTGCTATTCGTTCTCTTTCCCTAGCATCTAGTCGCTCATGGGTTCCTCCGTCACCGACACCTTTCCCGCGATTCCTCGAACCGGCCCTCCGTCCCAGCCGCCGGGGCAGCCCCCCAGGCGACGGGCCCGAAGGTTCTTCAAGAGAGCCTTGCTCGTGGTGCTGGTGCTCGCAGTCGTCACCGTCTTCGCTGCGGTGGCCTATGTCGACAACACCGCGGGACGGATCACGCGCATCTCATCCGATGAGCTGGCCAGCCTGGCGACGGTCGGCGCAGTCCCGCCGGGGGGTGCCGCGGAGCCGATCAACTTCCTCGTGATCGCTACCGACGACCGATCCAACCTGCCCGAAGACTGGGAGGACCACTTCGGCGAATTCGCAGGGCGCCGAACCGACGTGATCATGCTGGCCCACATAATTCCCGGTGAGCGAATCCAGCTGCTCAGCCTTCCCAGGGATCTGATGGTCGACATCGACGGGTCGGGCACCAACCGGCTCAATGCCGCCTTCGTGTTCGGCGGACCGGATCTGCTGATCAAGACCGTGAAGCAGCAAACCGGGATACCGATCCACCACTACATCGAGATCGACTTCGGCGGCTTCGGGCGCATCGTGGACTCCCTCGGGGGAGTGACGATCGACCTTCCGTACGCAGCGAGAGACGCCAAATCCGGGCTGCACGTCGATGCCGGGACCCAGAAGCTGGATGGAGAGATGGCCGTCGCCTACGCGCGTTCCCGACAAACCGAGATCCTCAAGGATGGCAAGTGGCAGTCGGGAGCGGGCGGCGACATCGCCAGGACCCAGCGCCAGCAGGAGATCATGGTAAGTCTGTTCGCTCAGGTCACCTCGCCATCGAGTGCATTCAACCTCCCGAGATTCCTGCCGACGCTGGCCGATAACATCACCGCCGACGAGTCGCTCAGCCTCGGGCTGATTGCCGACCTCGGTCGTTCCGCACTTTCGTTGCGCTCCGGCGATATCGAGCGAGCCACGCTTCCGGTGAAGCTCTACAGTGGCAGCGACGGTCGTTCGTATGTGATCCCCACCGAAGAAGCCGCAGCCGTCATCGCCGCCTTCCGCGCCGGCGAGCCGTATCCATAACATCGGGGACGCACGGCCAAACCAACACCGGGGCCGGTAGCCTGAAGGAATGGATACCGGCACAGGAATCACCATGGGCCTCGTCGTGGCTGCCCTGTTGCTCGGACTGCGCCACGGGATCGACTGGGACCACATTGTCGCCATCACCGACATCGCGGCGACACAGCAAACGCGGCGCAGAGGCATCTTCCTCGGAACGCTCTACGTGCTGGGTCACGCTGCGGTGGTCTTCGCACTCGGCATCGGGGCCATCCTGCTCGGGGCGACGATCCCCGACTGGTTCGACGCGGCAATGGGAAGGTTCGTCGGCATCACGCTGATCGCACTCGGAATCGCCGTCGCCGTGACCCTCTATCAAGAACGAGGAGAGTTCCGCGCTCGCAGTCGCTGGATCATCCTCTTTGAGACCACACGGCGACTCTTCGGCGGTGAGCGCACCGTGCACAGCCACGACCACGCTGCCATTGCGGACGCGCACCACGGTGACGCCGAAGCGGCCTCGGAGGGTGGCAGCAGAATCGAGGCACCCGTCCACGAGCATGAGCACGCTCACCCGGACGGCGGCAGCTACTCGAACGCGTCCTCGGTCGGCATCGGTGTCGTGCACGGAATCGGCGCAGAGACACCGACCCAGGTCGTGGTATTTCTCGCTGCCGCCACCGCCGGGGGCATCAGCGCAGGCCTGGTCGTCCTGCTCGTCTTCATCGCCGGTCTCATCGCAGCCAACTCGGCGATCACTGCCGCTTCTGCGTTCGGCTTGGCCGCCGTGGCCAGGCGGCGACGGATACAGCTGGCCATGGGGGTGGCGACGGCGACAATGAGCATCGTGATCGGGACCTTGTTCCTTGCCGGCATCGACGGGGTGCTGCCTGCGCTCTTCGCCGGTTGAGCCGCCACTATCTTGCGGTCATGCGATTCCGCACCAAGCAGATCCACGGGGGCGTGAAACCAGATCCCACCACCGGCAGCATCCTGACCCCGATCCATCAATCGACCACGTTTGTTCAACCGTCGGTCGACGACTACATGGCGACCGGCTACTCGTACTCGCGGTCGGCCAACCCGACCGTGTCCGTTTGGGAGGAAAAGATCGCAATCCTCGAGGGCGGGGCCGACGCTGCGGCCTTCGCCACCGGAATGGCGGCGATCAACGCGGTGTTTCTCACCTTCCTCAACGCCGGCCAGCACGCCGTGGTCTCCGATGTTGCCTACGGCGGGACCTACCGCCTCGCCACCACGGTCTTCGCGCGATTCGGCGTCGAGTTCTCCTTCGTCGATACCGCAGATCCAAACGCCGTCGCCGCCGCGGTGCGCGATGACACCAGACTCATCTTCACCGAAACCCCGGCAAACCCGACCCTCAAGTACACCGATATCGCCGCGGTGTCAGCGATCGCCAACGCCCACGGGATTCCGCATGCGGTCGACAACACCTTCCTGACCCCCTACTACCAGCGGCCGCTCGAACTCGGGGCCGACCTGTCGATCCACTCGACGACGAAATACCTCGATGGTCACAACGCCACCGTCGGTGGCTCGGTGGTATCGGCCACAGCCGAGCTCCACGAGCAGGTCGCGTACATCCAGAACGCCACGGGGACCATCATGTCCCCCCACGTCGCCTGGCTGACGCTGCAAGGCGTAAAGACACTATCGGAGCGGATGGACCGTCAGTCCGACAACGCGCGACAGATCGCCCGCTTCCTCGAGGCCCATCCGAAGGTCACCGTGGTGCAATATCCGGGTCTGGAGTCCTTCCCGCAGCACGATCTCGCCAAACGCCAGGCCTCGGGGTTCGGCGCCATGATCTGGTTCGAGGTGATGGGCGGAGTGGCGGCAGGAAAACGGCTGATGGACTCGCTCGAACTATGGACTCTCGCCGAGAACCTGGGTTCGGTCGAGTCGCTGGTCACACATCCGGTCACGATGACCCATGCCGATGTCGGGGCCGAGGAACGGGCAAGAGTGGGAATCACCGACAGCCTGATCCGGCTCTCGGTCGGGCTCGAGGACGCCGAGGATCTGATCGAAGACCTGTCTCACGGCCTCGAGAAGGCCTGAGCAGGGCCTTCGCGAAGAAGCGGAAATCGGCTCATCTCATCGGGTAGCCCCCAGAGCCCCCTCTGCATCGTCGCTGACGCGACCACGAAGACTTGGCTCCGTTGCCGGAACTCAGATGAAACCCTGCTCTCGCATCCAGTCGTCGTTGAAGATCTTGCTCAGGTAACTCCTGCCCGAGTCGGGGAGCAGCACCACAACGAGGTCCTCGGAACGCTGCTCGGCCACCCGGAGTGCACCGACCACCGCCATGCCGCCCGAGCCACCGACCAGCAGACTCTCCTCGTCGATGAGCCGGCGGGTCATGGCAAAGGACTCCTCGTCGGAGACCGTCTCATATGAGTCGACGATGTCAGGGGCGAAGGTTTCCGGCCAGAAGTCCTCACCGACGCCCTCGGTGAGGTAACCCGTCACGTCCTCGTCGGACTCGGCGGTGTAGATCGAGCCCTCAGGGTCGACGCCGACAATCGTCACCTCTGGGTTCTGCTCCTTGAGATAGGACCCGACCCCGCTGATCGTGCCTCCGGTCCCGATGCCGCAAGCGAACACCGCCACCCCACCGTCGGTCTGGCGCCAGATCTCGGGGCCCGTGGTGTCGTGCTGGGCCCGGGGGTTTGCCGGATTCGAATACTGGTCGGGCATATAGGCGCCGGGCACCTCGGCGGCGAGGCGGTTGGCCACCGAGTAGTAGGAAAGGGGATCGTCCGGCGCCACGTCCGACGGGCATACGACCACTTCGGCTCCGTAGGCGCGCAGCAGGTCCCGTTTGTCCGCCGACTGTTTGTCGCCCATCACCGCGATCAGCTTGTACCCCTTGAGCGAGGCCGCCATCGCCAGGGCGACGCCGGTATTCCCCGACGTAGGCTCGACGATCGTCCCGCCCGGCTTCAACCATCCGTTGTCTTCGGCCCGCTCGATCATCGCCACCCCGATCCGGTCCTTCGACGAGCCTCCGGGGTTCAGGTACTCCAGCTTGGCCACGAGGTTGCCGTCGGGATGGATGCGGCCGAGCCGGACCATCGGTGTGTTGCCGATCGCATCGACAATGTGGTCGTGGACCTCCATTGCAGACAGGCTAGGAAGGTGCTGAGCAATCCTCCAGCGGGCCGTCGCAGTCGAGAGAAATCAAGTCACCGCAACCCTCGAGCGAGCGGCGGGTCATGACACTGTGCCGGTGTAGCCTGCGACGTTCATGCCTGCTCCGTTGATCACCGCCACCGGGCTCACCAAACACTTCGACGGCACGGTCGCCGTGGATGGGATCGACTTTCACGTCGACCCCGGTGAGTCGTTTGGATTCCTCGGCCCCAACGGCGCAGGAAAGACCAGCGCGATGCGGATGATCAGCGCGGTCAGCCCGATCACCGCAGGGCAGCTCTCCGTGTTGGGCCTCGACCCGAAAACGGAAGGCCCCCAGCTACGGGCCAGGCTCGGCGTCGTTCCCCAGGAGGACAACCTGGATCTGGAGCTCACCGTCACCGAGAACCTGTTCATGTACGGGCGCTACTTCGGGCTGTCAAAGACGGTGATCGCCGAACGCATCGAAGAGCTGCTCGACTTCGCCCAACTCACCGAGAGGGCGAACTCCAAGGTGGAGGCGCTGTCGGGGGGCATGAAACGGCGGCTCACCATCGCCAGGGGCTTGATCAACGAGCCGGAGATGCTGATCCTCGACGAGCCCACCACCGGTCTGGATCCGCAGGCCCGCCATGTGCTGTGGGACCGCCTCTACCGGCTCAAGCAGCAAGGGGTCACCCTCCTCATCACCACCCACTACATGGATGAAGCCGAACAACTCTGCGACCGGCTGGTCATCATGGACAAGGGCAAGATCGTTGGTGAAGGCTCACCGGGTTCGCTCATCGAGCAGCACAGCCGGCCCGAAGTCGTCGAGTTGCGGTTTCCCGTCGGCGTGCTCGAACAGATCGCCGAGCGCCTCGATGGATTGGCGCCGAGGGTCGAGGTGCTGGCGGATCGCGCCTTGCTCTATACCGATGACGCAGACGCAACCGTGGAGAAAGCCCACGCAGACGGCCTCGATCCGGAAACCGTGCTCGTCCGTCGCTCCACGCTCGAGGACGTTTTCCTCCGCCTCACCGGTCGCACCCTGGAGGACTGATGGCACCAGACCTGATGATCATTCTTGCTGAGCGGCTCGCAGTTCGCTCGCCGCTGTGCCTCACCGGTCGCACCCTGGA
>BTQG01000111.1:0-6642 GCA_036985755.1 Acidimicrobiia bacterium
GTCTCATCGAAACATGTCCTCTTCCTGCGGGCGCACCAGATCGGTGGCGCGCCCTTCCCCGCTCAGGGCCAGCCCGCGTACGATGGCGGCAGGGACCCTGCTCGCCTTTCCCATCACCAGGTCGGCGGCGGCGGCGATCTCATCCACGATGGCGATCTCGGTGACGTCGAGCATCCTTCCGGATCCGTCGACCGAGCCGCGCAGGTCGACGATGGCGGGTAGCCCTGAGATGCCGATGGCAACGTCTACCAGCCCGCGCCGCCATGGCCGGCCGAACGTATCGGTGACGACGACGGCAATCGAGGCGCCGGTGTTGCGCTCGATGTGTGTGCGAAGGAGGTGCGCCGAGCGGTCCGGGTCGAGGGGCAGCAACACGGCCGTGGATTCGTCGGTGTTCGATCGATCCACGCCGGCGTTGGCACAGATGAAGCCGTGGCGAGTCTTGGTGATCACGAGGTCGCCGCGGCGGCGCAGGATGGTCTCGGCCTCGCCCTCGACGAGACGGCGGTACGACGCCTCGTCGGCGACTTCGGATAGGCGTCCCTCTGCCTTGGAGACCACCTTGTGAGTGACGACGACGACATCGCCATCGACGAGCGATTCGCCGGTTTCGGTGATGGCGTCGAGCAAGATGACTGCCAGGTCGTCGCCGGCCCTGATCTCGGGGATGCCCTCGATCGGGATGATCTCGAGCCTGGTCACCATCCGAGTGTCTCCAGCAGGTCGGTGGCGAAGCGTTTGCCGGCGTCACGCTCGTCGATCCTCGTATCGAGGGCATGAACGGCAAGATCCGGGCGGGTGAGTTGCGGTATTTCGGCGGCGTCTCCGTCGTCCACGACCAGATCGGACAGCAGCCCGTCATAGGCGGCGGCGACGCCCTCGTTTCCCGGCGGCAAGCCGAGAGAGGCGAGCACGCGATCGGCGGGCCCTTTCAGTGGGACACCACCGAATAGCGGGCTGATCGCAACCACCCGATCGTGGCGGCCGACCGCACCCGAGATGTCGTCTACCGCCAGGATTGGCCAGATGGAGAGCGGCGGGTTGGACGGCGCGATCAGCACAACGTCGGCGTCGGTGATCGCCTCGACGACACCGGGGGCGGGGCGGGCTTGCGAGCCACCGGCGAAGCTGAGCCCTGCCACCTCGTCGCGCTGGGCTCGGATCACGAAGTACTCCTGGAAGGCAAGGCGCTCACCGGTCGCGGTGAGGACCTCGGTACGCAGCGGATCGTCGGTCGCAGGCAGCACATCGAGATCGACGCCGAGTGCTGTCGCCGTTTGTGCGATCACCGCAGACAGCGCTTCCCCGTCGGCGAGCCGCACCGTTCGCATCAGGCAATTCGCGAGATCCCGGTCGCCGAGCCGAAATGTTGTGTCCTCGCCGAGGGCCGCCATCTGATCCATGGCGGCGAAGGTGTCACCGGCGACGCCCCAACCGTGGGGGCCTTCGATGCCGGCGAGCGTGTAGGTGATCGTGTCGAGGTCGGCCGAGATGTGCACTCCGTAGCGGACCTCGTCGTCCCCGACGTTACCGACGATGGTGAGGTCCGCCGCAGGGAGCACCGAGGCGAGGGCGCGGGCGGCACGTGCTCCGCCGACCCCACCACCGAGGACGACGACCCGAGGATGATTGGAGTAACGCGACTTCTTCTCTTGAATGGCGTCGTTCATGTCAGCTTCTCTCGCGGGACGAACCGCGACCTCCGTGGTGACGGCGATCCTTGCCCAAGGCACAGAAGGCCTCGCCGGCACCCTCGATGCGATTCGTCACCAAGTGTACGGATCGGACCAGGTCATCGTGGTCGGTGGGGACTCCGATGCGCGACACTTCGCAGGATCCGAGGAAGTGGAGTGGGTCCCTACGGTCTCGGGTGCCGTGGATCGGACGGATGCGACTCACCTGTGGTTCGTTCGCAGCGGCGCCCGGCCCCGCGCCGACGCACTCGGTGCGCTCGTCGCCACCGCAACCGATCTCGATGCGGCGGTTGCCGGGTCCAAGATCCTGGACCTCGACAACCCGGATCGTTTGTTGTCGGTCGGCTTCGCCACCGACGTCTTTGGCACAGCCTTCACCGGCCTCGACGATGATGAGCTCGACCAGGGACAGTACGACGTGGTGCGGGATGTGGCCGCCGTCGCCGGCGATTCGCTGTTCGTGCGCAGGGATCTGGTCAAGGGGCTCGGAGGCCCGGATCGGCGGATGCCACCGCTGGCCGCCGCCGTCGACTTCTGTCAGCGGGCTCGGCTGCGGGGGGCGCGAGTGATCGTTGTCCCATCCTCTGAGGTCCTGGCCCCAGACCCCGGACGCCGATCGGAGCGATGGAGGGAGCGCGGCAGTCGCATCAGGGGCATGGCCAAGGTGTATGGGCCGCTCACCGTCGCCTGGTCGCTGCCGGTCGCCTTCCTTTCCGGATTCGCCCAGGCCACGATGTCCCTGCTGCTCGGTCGGTGGATGTTCTTCGACTGGCTGCGTGCTTGGGCATGGAATCTGCTGCATCTCCCCGACACGATTCGGGAACGGCGCAGGGCCAGACGCGGGCGCGAGGTGGGTGACGAAGAGCTGTTCCGCTACCAGGTCGGCGGGTCGATCGCGCTCAAGACCACGGCTACGCAGCTCGCCGACCAGCTGCGGAGAAGACTCCCCGGCGAAGACACCACCTCCATCGAGATCATCAGTCGCGAGCTCCGGAGGCCCTCGTTCCTGGTCGGGGTCGGTGCCATCCTGTTCCTGCTCGTCGCCGTGCGATCGCTGTGGGCCGACGGCCTGCCCGCGGTGGGGTACAGCCTCCCCTTCCCCGATTCCGGGCTTGCCGGTCTCGACGCCTACGCCGGGGGCTGGAACCCCGGGGGATTCGGTGGCTCCGAACCGTTGCTTCCGTTGATCGCGCTCACCGCCATCATCCGCATCGTGGTGCTCAACTCCGGCCCATTGGCCGAGTACCTCGCGATAACGGGTTCGGCGGTGTTGGGCGTATGGGGCACCGTCCGCTTGTTGCGGGTGTGGGGTGTCACCGAGGTAGCGGGGACCATGGCCGGGCTCGTGTACGTGGCGGGATCTGCGGCACAGGGGCTGGCGGCGGAGACTGCGATCGGGGCGATGATCGCCCTTGGCGTCGTGCCATGGGTGATGTGGCTGTCGTTGGCGAGGTGGCCTTCCACATCGCTCGGCCGGGCCGGCAGGGTCGCCGCGGTCGGGCTGACCACCGGCATCGTCGCCCTCGCATCGCCGTTGCTGCTGCTGGTCCCGGTGGTGGCGCTGTTGATCTGGGCCCTGGTGAACGTGAACGACGGGGTCGCCTGGAGGGCGCTCGCCGTCGCGCTGTCCGGCGTGGTTTTAGCGCTGCCGCTGCTGTTCCCGTGGGCCGGTGCCGCCGACCTCAACGCCTTCCTCACCGAAGGTGACTTGTTCTCGTCGACTTCGATCGTTGTCGCTGCCGCCGTCGTCGTCGCCTTGGTGACGGTTGTTGCATCCGCTCCGGTGAGGCTGGCCAGGGTCGCCGGCTGGGCCGGAGTTCTCGCTGCCGGCGGCGCGCTTGTCGCACGAGGCTCCGCATTCGGCGCCGGTGCCCAGATCGGCCACGCCGGGCTCGCCCTGGCTGCTCTCGGCTTGGCCGGTCTCGCCGGTGCCGCGTTCGAGTCGATCACCCGGGTCGAGACCGCAGGGTGGCGGCGCATAGCCGGCGGTGTCGGCGTGGTTGCCGCCGCCGTTCTGGTGGCTGCCTCGAGCGTGATCCTGATCGGCGGCCGAGCAGGCATTCCCGCCGATCGTTTTCGCGAGGCGTTTGCCTTCACCCAGGCCAGGCCGGGGGATCCTGCGGCGTCCAGAATCCTGGTTCTGGGAGGCCCCGGAGACCTCCCAGGCGATGAGCGGATCATCCAGGGTGCTGCCTATCGGGTGGTGGCGGCACCGATGGCGGAGTTATGGGAGGCACGGCTCGACGGTTTTCACCTCGCCGACCGGGACCTCGACGATGTGCTCGAGACCATCATCGCCGGTGAGACGTCGCGTGCCGGTGACGCCCTTGCCCCATTCGGGATTCGGTGGATCGTCATCATGGGCTCCGATGAGGATGAGTCGTACGCCGCAGCATGGAACGACCGGTTGACCGGGCAGCTCGACATCGTGTCGCTGAGCGCAGGTCTTGCCAACGATACGTATGAGAACGAATCGCTGAACGCGGTGCGCGCCGTCACCCCCGACGCCACGGCATGGTCTCGTGTCGGCACCGGCTACGAGGGCGTGTCGCAGGACGGCAGGCTCACGATCAGAGAGAGTGCGCACCCGCGGTGGGGCCCGAAACCGTGGATACAAGCCGGCGTGTGGAACGAGGTGTCGGCGTCGACGGGAGTTTCCGGGTTCAGACCGCTCGAATCACGCAGATATCAGGCGTATTCCGCGGCTCTCTGGGCCATCATCCTGGCCGGATTCGCCTGGGCAGGGAGGAAATTCGGATGAGAGGGCTGCTCGCCATCGTGGTTGCGGTCTCGCTCGGCGCGCTGGCGTTGATCCAGGTGGAGCCGGCGGCGCCCGACGGGTCCAGCCCTGGTTTCGCGGTGCCGACCGACCCTGGAGGCGCCATCGGCGACCAGAGCGTGTGGTATTGCCCCTGGGTCGAGTCGGGGGCGGTGCGCGATTCGACATACGACATCGCTACCGCAGTCGATGTCGAGGCGTCGATCACCCTGCCCAATTCCAACCCGACGCTGGAGCCCGATACACAGAGCTTCGTGCTCCGCGGACCGGATGCCAGGAGCGTCGAAACCGCAGAGCTCGCCCGTCGCGGCCCGACGCCGGGCATCGTCGAGTTTGATGATGGGCCGGCGGTGGTGTCCAACGCCATGTGGACCGACGAGCTGCTGACCGGAGATCGCTGCGTGGTGTCTGTGCCAAAGGTGTGGCATCTCGTCGGGGGCATCACCGCAGAAGGGTTCACTCTCGAGATGCGGTTGTTCAATCCGTTTCCCGAGGCAGCCAAGGTGACGGTCGAAGCGGTGAGCGAGTTCGGCAGCTCACCACTCGGCGGATTCGAGGGCCTTGATGTGCCCGGTCGGTCGTGGGTGACAGAGGATCTGTCGCGCGTGATCCCGTTCCTCGACAATGTGACGCTCACCGTCAAGGCAGACACCGGTCTGGTGATCCCCGCTCTGGTGCTGAACAATCAGATCGACGAGGCCTCCTGGAATGGCATCAGCCAGTCGGCCACGTGGAACTTCCCTGTGACCAGCGTTCCAGGGCTCGAACCGACGCTGGTGTTGTCGAACACCGGCACCCTCCCTGCCGATGTCATCATCGACGTGTTCGAACCCGGCGGCGCGATGCTGGAGGCGACGAGCGTGCTTGTCTCGCCGCAGCAACCGCTGCGCCTCTTCCTTTCCGACCTTGCCGTGCCGCCGTTCGGTATCAGAGTCCGGTCCAACGTGCCGGTCGGCGCGGTCATCCAGGCCGGTCCTCCCGGGACCTTCCCACGCGGCGAGCTCGGTCTTGGTCCGGACGACGACGTCCCTGCCAACCCCGGGGAAGACGAAGGAGATGCCACCGAGGGCGGTGATGATGGCCTGCCCGTCACCTACATCGGCTTGGCCTCCACCACCGGCACCATCGACCCGGCGACCCGATGGCTCATCACCGGGATCGGGGTGGTGCCTGCCGCCGACAGCTCGGTATGGCTGATGAATGCTTCCGGTGACCAGGCGACGGTCACCCTCATCCCGCTTGGGGCCACCTCGGCCGGCCCCAACAAGATGATCGTCGCCCCAGGGTCGATCGTCGAGGTCCAATTCGCCGAGGTCTCGGAGACCGGGATGACCGGCCTGATCGTCGACGCGACGGTGCCAATCAGCGCCGGGCTGTCGATCGCCGGGAGTCGCGGCGTCGCTTTCATCGCCGGGATTCCCGTCGAATGACGATCGTTGTGCGTGTTGTGATCGTTCTTGTTGCCGCGGTCATCGTGATCGGTGTGATGCGCCTCGCCGTTCGGTGGCAGCACCCGTCACACCCGCCGATCGACCTCGGCGGCGTCGGTCCCCGTCCCGGTGTCGTGCTGTTCACCTCCACCGAGTGCAGCAACTGCAAGGAGGCCCTTACCGTCGTCGGCTCACTCGGCGTCGAGGTTCGCGAGGTCACCTGGGAGCTCGAGCCCGCCGTCTTTGAGAGCGCCGGCGTCGAGGCGGTGCCGCTCGTTGCCGTCGTCGACGCCGCAGGGCACACCGAATTGCTCGCTGCTGGTGTGCCGCGGCAGCACGCGCTGCGCCGTGCTGTCAGGCGCGCCGGGTTGTCGGAGTAGTCGTTCGCCCGGCTCTTGATCCTTGGTCCTGTCTCGCCCTTCTCCTAACTTCCAGCATCCAGCGCGGTGGGAGGACACCGATGCCGATCGACCGTGACGTGCTCGAAGCGGTGCGCGAGATGGACGAGCACCAGCTCCGACGGCTCTACATCCTGGCAAAGGCTCGCCTGGAGAGCCGCGGCATGACGCTGGCCGGCTCCGGTCCCGAGGTGAAGCTCCGGCAGCAGAAGGTCCGTTGCGGCAAGGAGAGCTGCACCCGTTGTCCGCATGGGCCGTACTGGTACGCATACTGGACCGAGGACGGTCGGAGACGATCACGCTACCTCGGCAAGCTCGAAGACGTGCCTGAGGCGGCTTTT
>BTQG01000112.1:0-6443 GCA_036985755.1 Acidimicrobiia bacterium
ACGGCGGCGGCCTCGGATTCGGTTGGTGCTTCGACCATGACCCGGATCAGCGGCTCGGTGCCGGAGGGGCGGACCAGGATGCGGCCACGACCGGCGAGATCCTCCTCGCCGGCGCGGATGGCGTCCATGATCGGCCCGCTGTTCGCGAACTCCATATCGCTTACGCGGACGTTGGTGAGCCGTTGCGGATACTTGGTCATCACCTTGCGCAACTCGCGCAGCGGTAGACCGGTTGAGGCCATGACCTGCATTAGGCGCACCGCAGTGCGCAGACCGTCCCCGGTTGCGCGGTCCTCGAAGAGGATATGTCCTGACTGCTCGCCACCAAGCACTGCACCCGATGCCTGCATCGCCTCCAGTACGTAACGATCGCCCACCGCGGTCTCGATGACTCGAACGCCGAGGGTCTCCATCGCCTTGTGGAAACCGAGATTGGTCATGACCGTGACGACAACCGCGTCGTTCTCGAGCACGCCGCGCCCGACCATCCACTTGGCGAAGATCGCCATGATGGCGTCACCATCGACGATCCCGCCATCCTCGTCCACCGCGATCAGGCGGTCGGCATCCCCGTCAAACGCCAGCCCGACCTTGCCGCCGGCAACCGCGGCCAGCTTCTCGGGATGCATGGCGCCGCATTCGAGATTGATGTTCATCCCGTCCGGCTGATCGTTGACGAAGCGGGCGGGCACTCCGAGGCGATTGAAGAGGGCGGGTGCTGCGAGAACTGCCGCACCGTTGGCTAGATCGACGACAAGCCCGAGTCCGTCGCCGGCCAGCTCCACTCCATCGGTGATGAGATCGACATAACGATCGATGGGGTGGGCCATTCGCTCCTGGCTTCCAACGTCGGCCCCTGTACCAAGGCTCCACGGGTGTCCCTTGAAGTAACGAGACTCGATCGCCGCCTCCTCCTCATCGGAGAGCTTGGAACCGGTGCTGCCGAAGAACTTGATCCCGTTGTCCGCCGCCGGGTTGTGCGAGGCGCTGACCATCACCCCGTATCGGGAACCGGTGGTTCTGACCAGCCAAGACACGGCACCAACCGGGATGATCCCGAGATCGATCGTGTCGATCCCCACAGAATTGAAGCCGGCCGAAAGTGCTGAAGCGAGCATCGGGCCGGACCGCCTGGTGTCGCGGCCGATGATCGCCTGGCCACCCCTCTGATCCCCGGCGGCACGGGCAAGGTTGAACGCCATCTCGGCGGTGATGTCGTCGTTGGCGACGCCGCGAACGCCGTCGGTGCCAAACAGGCGCCGTTCCACGTCAGTCATCGCCGACCCCCCGTCGGAGAGAATTATCGCTTGGTGAATTGCGGCGCACGCCTCGCCTTGCGCAGACCGTACTTCTTGCGCTCGACCTTTCGATCGTCGCGGCGGAGCATGCCGGCCTTCTTCAGCGTCGGTCTCAGCTGGTCGTCGATCGCGAGCAGGGCTCTGGCGATGCCAAGTCGCAGGGCATCACTCTGGCCGGTCAGCCCGCCACCGTGGATGGTGGCGTGCACGTCGTAGCGTCCGACGTAGTCGACCACCTCGAACGGCTCCTGGACCCTCCTGCGATACGCCTTCGGGAAGTAGTCATCGAGGCTCCTATCACCGTTGATGAGGAAAGCGCCATCCCCGTCGACAAAACGGACGCGAGCGACCGAGCTCTTCCTGCGGCCGGTGGCCTGTACCAGCGGTTGTGTCATCAGGCGTCGCCCTTTCGGTATGCGAGGGTATATGGTTTCGGATCCTGGGCGCGATGCGGGTGTTCGGCGCCGGCATACACCCGGAGCTTGCCCAGCGTCGCTCGGCCCAGCCTGTTCTTCGGCAGCATGCCCTTCACCGCGTTGGTGATGAGTCGCTCGGGATACTTCTCCCGCACCGTCTCCACCGTCTCTGACCTGATTCCGCCGGGGAACCCGGAGTGGCGGTAGTAGATCTTCTCGGTCTCCTTGCTGCCGGTCACGGCAACCTTCTCCGCGTTGAGCACGATCACGTAGTCACCCATATCCATGTGAGGAGCGAAGGTCGGCTTGTGCTTGCCGCGTAACAGCTGGGCAACCTCGGATGCGACGCGACCAAGCGGCACCCCGTCGGCATCGACGACGTGCCACTTGCGCTCGATATCGCCGGGAGTCGGCGAGAACGTCCTCTGCAGCTTGGCTTTCATCGGAAACCTTCGGGCAGCGTGAAACCACCCCCGGCGACCGGGGGCGGGCCGCCATGGTATCGGTCCCGCGGGCGTAAGGCCAATGTGGTTCCTTCCACGGAGGCTTTGTCGGCGAGACGGCCTTGCCGCGGCGACTTCGTCCCTGTCGCAAGCGGCACATAGCCTCCTCGTAGCTGCCTATTCGATCGGAAGCGCTTTGTCGGGGGTCAGAAGCTCGTAGAACTCGATCCATGAATCCTCGGTCAGATCGCGGAGCTTCTGTCCGAGGATGCCAGTGTCGGGGAGCTCGTTGTCACCACGATACGGCGACTCGATCACCGGCGCCGTCCACTCCATGTACACGACATCACGTTCACCCGGCAACGTGCCGCCGTTGAAGTAGACACGAACGGGCTCTCGCTGACCGCTCGCCTCGTAGATCTTGCCGACGTCGGCAACGATCGACGCCACCCGACGCGCCTCGCGACGTTTCGTCACCCATACCCTCTTGATCACATACATGGGGCGACACTAGCCATCGGGCTGAACGCCATCGCCGGGACTCCCTCAACCAGGGGGAGCAACGAGTCCGACCCAGTCCGGCGGCGCGAGCGGTGTTTCCGGGTAACCGACCGCCATCAAGGTCAAGCCCTGGGGCGGAGCCGCCCCGCCACCGGTCGAGCGATCCTCGGCGGCGAAAACGGCCTCGAATTCTGCAGGGGTGAGGCGCCGCCGACCCACGTCGACAAGCACGACAACCAACCCCCGCACCATCTGATGACAGAACGCGTTGGCGGCGATGACGAACTCGACCAGATCCCCGCGGCGACGCCAGGCAGCCCACCTGACCTCCCGCACCGTCATGGCACCGACCGTGTTCCGGCAAAACGACGCAAAGTCGTGGGTACCAACGAGCAGCGCCGACGCCTCGTTCATCGCATCGACATCGAGCCGGTCCTTGACGTGCCACGAGGTGCGGGCCTGCAGCGGATCGTGGACCCTTCGATTGAGCACCTGATATCGATAGGAGCGGCCGGTTGCGGAGAACCTAGCGTGGAATCCGTCGTCGACACGGCGCAGGTCGAGGATGACAATCTGCTCGCCGAGTTGGGAGTTGAGGCTTCGCAGCACGCGCCCGGCGTCGATCTCCTCATCATGAGAGAAACCGATGACCTGGCCTGCGGCGTGCACGCCACGATCGGTCCGTCCCGCCACGGAAGTGGCGACCGGTCCGGTGTGATGAGCGAGGGCGGTTTCGAGCTCTCCCTGCACGGTCCGCTGTTCGGGCTGGATGGCGTATCCGGAGAAACCCGTGCCGTCGTACGCCAGGTCCAGGCGGTACGTCGGCATGCCTAGAACACGCTGAAACCGCCGAGAATCGCCTGGATGATGGCCCAACCCACGAACCCCCCGCCGGAAGCGAGCGCTGCCTTGCTCAACGGCAGGTCGGCGATGTAGTGGGTGCCGTATGTGACCACGGCGAGGAACCACAGCGACCCGAGGACGGAACCAACCGTGTCGTTGTTGATGACGAGTCCGGTGAAAATCAGTATCAGCAGTGTGGGGAAGGCGAATCCGGCGAGTCGCAGGTAATACGCATAGATGCCGTCACCGCGGAACAGGTATTTGGCTATCCCATAGACGATGGCGCTGTACACCAACCAGAAGATCGCCGTACTGACGAGCGAGCTGATGGTACCGCTGAAGCCGGCAACGAAACCGAGCAGCGAAGTGCCTCCGGCGATCAGGAACAACACCTCGGTGATCACGACCAGGACCAGCGCATCACCGGTCGCCCGGTCGTTGAACTCCATCCACACGAAGGCTTCCCGGTCGAAACGAATCGCCCCGATCAGCCGCTCCAGCACACCACCCAAAACACACCCCTTCTTCAGGCCGGCAGCTACACCAACTCGATGATGGCCATCTCGGCGCCATCGCCCTTGCGTTGCCCGATCCTGATGATCCGCGTGTATCCGCCCGGACGGTCGGCATAACGCGGTCCGACGTCGTCGAACAGCTTGGTGACCGCATCGTTGTCACCGATCTTGGCCAACACCAGCCGGCGGGAGTGGAGATCGCCACGGCGCCCCTTGGTGATCACCTTCTCGGCAAATGGCCGCACCTGGCGCGCCTTGGCGTGCGTCGTGGTCACCCGCTCGTTCTCAATGAGCTGAACGGTGAGGTTGGCCAGGATCTTCCGCTGATGTTTCGGGCTACCTCCGAGGCGCGGGCCCTTCTTCGGTCTCGGCATCAGACAACGGTCTCCGGTTCGGTGTCGGCGTGCGAATGCAGCGAAAAGCCGAGCTCGTCGAGCTTAGCGACGACTTCCTCGAGAGATTTCTGCCCGAAGTTGGTGATGTTGAGCAGATCCTCCTCGGTCTTGATGATGAGCTCGCCGACCGTCTGGATCTGGGCACGACGCAAGCAGTTACGCGGCCGTTCCGATAGGTCGAGGGCCTCGATGGGGAGATCGAGATGCTCCTGACCGGACACCTCGGCCTTCACGATCTCGTCGAGTTCGAGTGCGTCGTAGTCGTCGAGATCGGCGAGCAGCTCGAACAGGTTGCGCAGCGTGCCTCCCGCAGACGACATGGCTTCGTTTGGCGTCACCGAACCGTCCGTCTCCACGTCGAGGATCAGCTTGTCGAAGTTCGTCATCTGACCAACCTGCGTGCTGGCGACCTGATAGGCGACCTTGCGCACCGGGGAGAACATCGAGTCGATCGGGATCGCACCGATCACGTCCCCGGCCTTGTTCTTGTCGGCGCTTCGATAGCCGACACCGCGGGTTGCGCTCATCTCGGCCTCGATCCTGCCTGAAGCAGACAACGTGGCGAGGTGGAAGTCGCCGTTGACGACCTCGACCCCTGCTGGCACCTTGAGGTCGGCCGCGGTGACGTCGCCCTTGCCTTTTGCCGACAGGTACAGGGTCTGCGGCTCTTCGGCCTCGATCCGCAGCACCACCTGTTTCAGGTTGAGTATGAAGTCGACGACGTCTTCGACGACGCCCTCCATGGTGGAGAACTCATGGTCGATGCCCTCGAGGCGCACCGAGGTGATGGCAGATCCGGGGATGCGCGACAGGAGGGTCCTGCGCAACGTGTTCCCCAGTGTGTAACCGAAGCCCGGTTCCAGCGGCTCGACTATGAACCGCGAGCGTATGTCGTTGACGGTCTCTTCCTCGACCGTGGGTCGCTGCGTGATCAGCACGGAGTGAGTCCTTTACTTTGAGTACAGCTCAACGATGAGCTGTTCTTGGATTTCGGTGTCGATCTGCTCTCTACTCGGCAGATCCTGGATCGTTATGGTGCGGGTGTCGGTGTCCACCGTCACCCATTCGGGGACGGTGCGGTCCAATGTGTCGATCGAATGCAGGATTGGCAGAACATCCAGGCTCCGTTCCTTGACCGTGACCACATCCCCGGCACGGACCGAATACGACGGGATGTCTACCCTCTTGCCGTTGACCTTGAAGTGCCCGTGGTTCACCAGTTGTCGTGCCTGCGGGCGGGTGCGGGCCAGCCCGGAGCGATAGACGACGTTGTCGAGCCTGGTCTCCAGGATGACGAGCAGGTTGGTGCCGGTGATCCCCGAGCGCCGCGCCGCCTCGCGGTAGTAGCGCCGGAACTGCTTCTCCAGCACCCCGTACATGAAACGCAGCTTCTGCTTTTCACGCAGCTGAATCTGATACTGCGACTCCCTGATACGACGCCTGCCGTGCTCTCCTGGCGGGTACGGCCGGCGGTCGAAGTACTTCGCTTTGTTCTCGTCGAGCAGCTGCCGGGCGCGGCGACTGACCTTGGTTCGTGGTCCCGTGTAACGAGCCATCGCTAACGCCCCTTCCGCTTCTTGGGCCTGCATCCGTTGTGCGGCACGGGGGTTACGTCTTTGATACTGGCTACCTCGAGACCCATGTTCTGCAGGGTCCGGATGGCGGTCTCTCTGCCCGAACCGGAGCCGCGAACAATGATGTCGAGCTTGCGGATTCCCATCTCGCCGGCCTTCCGTGCCGCCTGTTCCGCCGCCACCTGGGCGGCGTACGGGGTGGACTTTCTCGAGCCTTTGAACCCCACCGATCCGCCGGAGCTCCAGGCGAGCACCTCGCCCTTGAGGTCGGTGATGGTGAGGATGGTGTTGTTGAAGCTTGCTTTGATGTGCGCCTGGGCGTGGGCGAGCTGGCGCTTGCCGCGGCGGCGTCTCGGGCTGGCGGTCGTGCCGGCGTCCGCGTCCGCCTCCGCCTCCGGCGAAGCGGCCTCGGGGGTTGTCTCTTCGGACGCGGCCTCGGGGGTTGCCTCTTCGGACGC
>BTQG01000113.1:0-6425 GCA_036985755.1 Acidimicrobiia bacterium
GGCGCCGCCCATCGAGCAGGCCGAAGCCGTTGTCGTCATCAATCCGCTGAAAATCGTGCTCATCGGCGACAGCTATGCAGCAGGCAACGGAGCCCGCGACGCCGATGGTGGCCCCAACTACGCCGGCCCTTCGGGGTGTTACCGGAGCCCGACGAACTGGGCCGCCCAGTATGTCGGCTGGCTCGGATCCGAAGGATTCCAGGTCACCTTCGTCAACCGGGCATGCTCGGGCGCCGTCATTCGGCAATACAGTGAACGAAAGTTCATGGGCGAAAGAGTCGTCCTCGTCGCAGCGCCCGCCGACACGCCTCCCGAGGAGGTCGAGCGCATTGGGCTGGCGGGACCATGCCGAACCCGGTACCCCGGTGACGAGGTGTATATCGCGGAATACCAGTTCTACAACCTCGATGGCCACGGAGTGCTCTGTCGGCGCTTCATGGAGCCGCAGACGAACGCTATCGGGGAAGACACCGACCTGGTGCTGATCACCGGCGGGGGCAACGACGTCGACTTCGCTGAGATCGTAAAGCAGTGCTTTGCCCCTTTCCTTCGCGATCCGGGCGCATGCCGGGAGCAAATAAACAACGCTCTTGACGAGCTGGCCAACGTCGAAAACCGAATGGTCGATACGCTGGCCGCAATCCGAGCAAGAGTACGTCCCGACACCAGGGTCGCATTGGTGGGGTACCCGTTCCTCGCCAACAATGACGACTTCGAGCTCGTTTATCGGCGATTCGGCATCTGGGAGTCCGATCGTTATGCCGCCGCCCGCGAGGTTCGAGAGCTGGGCCGCCTGGGCGATCTGGGACAGCAGGCTGCGGTCGATCGCGCCAATGCGGCTGCTGGCGAGGATTTCGCCACGTTCGTCTCCGACGTGAAGCAGTATTTCGCCGGACACGAACCGAAACCCGAGCTGGGCGCAGGGAATCCTGACCGATGGATGAACGAGTTCGAGCAGTTGGTATTCGCCGAGAACTACCACTACAACGCTGAGGTCACCGTCAGCTCGGAATACTGTTGCGACAGTATGAGACGTTCGGAGCGCTCGGCCTGGGAACAGACACATCCACGAGTGTCGACCTGGCATTCGTGATCGACACCACCGGGTCGATGGGCAGTGACATCGGCGCCGTCAAGGCCAGCGCCGATGCAGTTATCGACCGGTTGGAGCTCGGCACCCAGAGCTACCGGGTTGCGGTGATCGACTATCGCGACTTCCCCGAGCGGACCGGATTCCTGGACGATTACCCGTCCCGGGTCGCTCTCGATTTCAGCTCCGACCCGGACGCGATCCGCGACGCCATCAACGGCTTGACGCTCGGCGGCGGCGGGGACTTCGCGGAGACCGTGTGGTCCGCTCTCGTGGAGGCGTTCGCTCTGGATTGGCGTCCCGGTGTCAAGAAGGTGGTGTTGCAATTTGGAGACGCTCCGGCCCTGAACCCCGAGCCGGTGACTGGGCTGACGACGCTCGATGTGATCGTCGGATCGTTCCTGGTCGACCCGGTGGCGGTGTACGCGATCGACACCGGCTTCGCAGGCGCCGAGATCCGCGAGGTCGCCGAGGCGACCGGTGGAGAGGTGCTCTTTGCTCCTACTCCCAGCCAGGTCGCCGACCGCATCCAGGAGGTGCTCGACACGGCCCTCGCCTCCCCGTATGCGTGGGTCGGCACCGGCTACAGCGCACGTCTGGGTGGCAGCATCGCCTTCGACGGATCCGGGAGCTATGACTCGGACGGCGAGATCGTCGGCTGGGAGTGGGACGTCGACGGTGACGGCGTCTTCGAGACGACATCACCGGGCCCCGATCTCGTGTACACCTACCCGGGTGCGTATTCGGGCCTCGTTGTCCTGCGAGTCACAGATGACTCCGGGCTCGTCGGGTTGGCGAGCGCTCCTGTTGACGTCTCGCTCGATGGGGACGGCTTGCCGGTCGAGTTCGACAACTGCCCCGACGTTCACAATCCAGGCCAGGAGGACGACAACGGTGACGGCGTCGGCGACCTCTGCGATCCCGACTGGGAGCTTCCGACCGAGGATGCAACGGGAGTCGGCTTCGCCATCGGGCCGCCCCCGTCGGCCACGGTGATCGGTGGCCCATACCAGGGACCGGCCGGAAGGCCGATCGCTATCGCGGGCGAGGTTTCCGACCCGGAGGGCGACATTGTCACACCGACCTGGTACCCCACGGATGGCTGCGTCGTTGCGGACCCGGGAGCCTTGACGACGACGGTCACGTGTGACGGCGCAGGTGCTCATGAGTTGTTCCTGGCAGCCGACGACGGCAACGGAGGAACGATCGCCACCGAAACAAGCGTCATTGTGACCATGAACGAGGCCACCTCCGAGGGCTTCGGGCTCGTCGATCCCGCGACAGGAATCTGGTCTCTGCGGGACGGAACCGGTGCTGAGACGCAGTTCTATTACGGCAACCCCGGTGACGCGCCGTTCATGGGCGACTGGGACTGCGACGGCACAGCTACGCCGGGTCTGTATCGCCAGTCCGACGGCTTCGCCTATCTGCGCAACACGAACACGCAGGGACTCGCAGACACCCGCTTCTTCTTTGGCAACCCCGGTGACACTCCCCTCGCCGGCGATTTCAACAACGATGGCTGTGACACCCTGTCGATCTACCGTCCGAGCGAGGCCCGGTTCTACATCATCAACGAGCTCGGTTCCGATGACGGCGGGTTGGGCGCCGCGGAGTTCTCGTTCTTGTTCGGCGACGCTGGTGACAAGCCGGTGGTCGGTGACTGGGACGGCGACGGCATCGACGAGATCGGCCTCCATCGCGAATCGACAGGGTTTTTCTACTTCCGCAACACGCTGACCACCGGCGTTGCTGATGATCAGTTCTATTTCGGTGATCCGGGCGACCGGTTCGTGGCAGGGGATTGGGGCGTCGTCGATGGTGTCGACACCCCGGCGGTGTACCGACCTTCGAACACAACGTTCTATTTCAGGTACACCAACACCCAGGGAAATGCCGATGCACTTGTCATCTGGGGCAAGAGTTCGTGGCTGCCCGTCGCTGGAGCTTTCGGACTCGGCTAGAGCCTCAAATGGCGATCCGAGCACGCTGGAACTGTCTGCTGCTAGGACACCGCGCGACGATGTCTAGAAGCTGCGCAGCCGCCAGCCACCGTCGATCGGTATCGTCACGCCGGTCACCGCATCGAAACGGGGACCGCACAGTTCGGCGACGATGCCGGCAACTTCGGCTCTGGTGACGAGACGGCCCAGCGGTGTGGCAGCGATGGAGCGCTCGACGAAGGTCGGATCGAACTCGGCGATGTCGTCGGCCGATTCGGCGATCTGGCCCGGTGCCACACAGTTCACGTTCACCGCGGGGGCGACCTCCACGGCGAGCGCCTCGGTGAAGGTGATCATTGCGTCCTTGGCGAGGGTGTAGATCGAGTGATTCCGCAGGTAAGCGGATCCCGCCGAGATATTGACGATGCGGCCCCACTCGCTCATTGCGGGAACCAGCATTCGACTGGTGAGGTAGGCCGCCTTCACGTTGGCGGTCCAGATGCGGTCCCATTCGGAGGGATCGAGGTCGACGAAGGGTTCCATGGCGAAGGGCCCCGAGTTGTTGATGACGATGTCGATGGCGCCGGGCGCGGCGGCGACGGCGGCTTCGACCATGGCCCGGATTCCATCTCCGGACGACGTGTCGCCGTTCACCGCAACATGGTTGCCTTCGGGGAGCCCTGCGAGCAGCGCCTCTGCGGCCTCGGGCGACTGGTGGTAGGTGACGACGACGTCGGCCCCAACGCCCGCAAGGGCTGCGGCGATGCTCGCCCCGAGATTGCGCGACGAGGCCGTCACCAGAGCGGTATGGCCCTCCAGGTAGCGGTCTTCGTCCAAGGTCCCTCCCACGATGTCAGTGTGCCAGATCTCCAACTGCCTTGACCCTGATGCGGATTGCGTTGCTCGGCAAATACGCAAGCGGCACTTCCTCGACCTCGACGATATCGACCGATGCCGGATCGGCTCCGGCCTCGACGGCACGCTCTGTCGCCTCTTCCTTGGCCTGGGCAAGAGCGGCTTCACGGCCGATCTCAGCGATGGCATAGATCCGATCGGTCTCGCCGCCGATCTGGGCGATGGCTGCGCCGATCGCGTTTGCTACCGCGAAGTGATCGGGCCTGACCACGGCGGAGGCGCCGTCGAGTCGGTCTTCCAACACCACGCCGCCGCCCCCAACCACGATCACTGGGATGGGGTCGGCAGACGTCTTCATGCGGTCTACCGCCTCGGAAACCGATTGCTGGATTCGGGAGACTGCCGACCGCACCATCTCGGAGTCGAGGCTCTTCACCAGGCCGGCATCACCGATGTCGACCATGCCGGCGGCGACGGCTACGTCGGTAGCGGTGAGCTCATCTCCGCCGAACACCAGTGCTCGCGACAAGAGCTCGTATCCAACGCTGTCGGGGCCGACCGTGACCGTGCCGGATTGCTGTCGCACCAAACTGCCGCCCCCGACTCCAAGGGAGAGCACGTCGGGCATGCGGAAGTTGGTCCGCACCCCTCCGATCTCCACCGAGACCGACGATTCTCTGGGAAAGCCGCCAACCAGTATGCCGATGTCGGCCGTCGTGCCCCCGACGTCGACCACCGCGGCGTCGGTCACCTCGCTGAGAAAGGCCGCACCGCGCATCGAGTTGGTGGGACCCGAGGTGAAGGTTGCCACGGGGTATTGCTCGGCGTGCTCGGCGCTCATCAGCGTGCCGTCGTTCTGGCTGATATAGAGCGGGGCGTCGATGGCGAACTCGTCCATCGCCGA
Organism: Acidimicrobiia bacterium; assembly: GCA_036985755.1. Classification (GTDB taxonomy): domain Bacteria; phylum Actinomycetota; class Acidimicrobiia; order Spongiisociales; family UBA5794; genus JACZST01. Next base: position 4,793 of record BTQG01000113.1, read on the forward strand.
TCGGAATGCTTCAACGATGCGGCCGGCCAGCGGTCTCAGGCAGGCGTTCATGATGGTTGCGTTCTCCCGCTCGAGCAACCCAACGCGGCCGATTTCCTGTGACAGGCTGACCACCATGTCGGGGACCTCGGAACGAATGATTTCGGCAGCCTCGATCTCGAATTCGCCGTTGACCGGGGAGAACACCGACGTGATGGCCACCGATCGGACCCCCTTGGCTGCGGCGTCTGTGGCGACGCGCCGCAGCTCGTCGTGGTCGAGGGCGCTGATCTCGCGCCCGTCGAACTCGTGTCCGCCGTGGCACAGATACACGTGGTTTCCGATTGCCCGGCGCAGCCGGTCCGGCCAGTCCACCAGCGGTGGCAGCGCCGTGGTCGCCGGTAGGCCAAGGCGCACCGCCGCGGTGGGCACCAAGCGCTTTGCCTCGACCACGGCGTTGGTGAAGTGAGTCGTCCCGATCATCACGCTGGTTACCGCGGCGGGCACGAGGGTTCCCTCGTCGGTGAGGGATCGCAGGGCAGCCACGATGCCGCTGGTCACGTCCGGGGTCGTCGGCGACTTGACCGTGCCCAGTACCGAGCGCCCCTCCATGGCCACAGCATCGGTATTGGTGCCGCCGACGTCAACACCTACCCGCACCGCCCTCTTCGGGTTGCGCTCAGCCTTCGAGGGCATCGAGCAGCGCTTCCGGTGTGATGGGGATCCGGTCGATGGGGCGACCGATGGCGTCGGCCACCGCGTTGGCGATCGCCCCGGCCACAGGCACGATGGGTGGTTCGGCGACCCCCTTGGCGCCGTAGGGACCGGTGGCCCCCTCGTGTTCGAGCAGCACCATCTCGACGTCGGGCACATCGACGGCAAGCGGCAGGCCATAGGTCTCGAACGAGCGCTGGATGTACCTGCCCCCCTCGATGTCGAGCCGCTCCCACAGCGCGTAACCCAGGCCCTGGGCAACGGCGCCCTGGATCTGGCCTTCGACGCCGTCGGGGTTGATCGCCTTGCCAACCTCCTGGGCGACCAGGTATCGGAGCACGGTGACGTTCCCGGTGACCGGATCGATCTCGACCTCCGCGATGTGGAGGTGATAGGTGGGGCTCGGCCAGATCGGGAACAACATGCCTGTGGCACACGTCGGGTTGAAAGCAGGCGCCGGAGTCGCATAGGAGCCGGTGGCGGCGATGGGGCCATCGGTGAACGTCGCCGTCATGGCCACCTCGGCGAGCGTCACCTTCGAGGAGGCGTCACCGGTTACGTGAACGACACCCTGTTCGACCACCAGGTCCTTCTCCGCCGCTTCGAGCATCGTGGCCGCCGTCTCCAAGACCCGCTGCTTGACCTCGGAGGTGGCGTCGAACACCGCCCGGCCGACCAGCTGGGTAGTGCGGCTTCCCTGGGAGCCGGCGTCGTAGCCTGCGGCATCGGTGTCTGGCATGGTGATGACGACCTGATCGGCGGGCAAGCCGAGGCCTTCGGCGGCGATCTGGCGCACGCCCATCGTGACCGCCCCCGATCCATTGTCGGTAGCTGCGGTGATCACGCCGAGCGTGCCGTCTTCGTTGAGCTTGACCGTGGCCTGAGCCGGCATCGGGTTGGTGAGCCATACCGTCGCCGCCATGCCCACCCCGCGATTCGG
>BTQG01000114.1:0-6412 GCA_036985755.1 Acidimicrobiia bacterium
GTCGGGGCCCCGAGGGGCCCCGACGTGTGAGCCCGGTCATAAGCCGGATCCTGTCGTGGACGGCCATCTATCTGGGACCGACGTTACCGCCGGCCTCGTGCGGTCTACCCGGGACGTAACGGGCGGGCCACCCTGTCCCTGCTCGACCTTGCTCCGAATGGGGTTTACCGAGCCGGTCCGGTCACCCGGACCGCTGGTGGTCTCTTACACCACCGTTTCACCCTTGCCTGTGCCTTGCGGCCATCGGCGGTCTGCTCTCTGCTGCACTAGCCGTCGGGTCACCCCGCCTGGGCGTTACCCAGCATCCTGCCCTGTGGAGTCCGGACTTTCCTCGACCCGAAGGCCGCGGCCGTCTCCCGAGCTCACCCGGTGAACGGTAGCGATGCTGCTCGCGCTCCGGCGGGCTTCGACGCCGTGCAACGCCGGGCCGAGTCTTACAAGGCGTCGTTCACGCGTAGCAGGCGAGCCCGAACCTCGGCTGCGATGGCCGCAACGCCGGGGTTGTCCACGATGGAGAACATCGCCTCCGGGTCGGCGAAGCCGACGAATATCCCGTCGTCGTCCTGGCGCACATACACGTTGCAGGGCAGTAATGCACCGAGGTCGGGCTCGATCTCGAGTGCCTCGTGGGCGAGCTGAGGATTGCACGCACCGAGGATGACATAGGGCGAACGTGCAATGCCGAGCTTGTTCTGGATCGTGGCTGCGACGTCGATGGTGGTGAGAATGCCGAAGCCTTCACCGGAGAGCCGTTCGGTAACCTGCTCGACGACCTCGTCGATGGTGCCGTCAACGGTGGTGCCAAATGTGTAGTTCATTCGTGCCACCATAGGTGTACCAGGATCGAGCTCGGTCACAACGACCGCAGGGTTCCGTCGAGTGCTCGTTCAAGTCGGCCGGTCGGCGATGGCACTACCGGCTGTTACGGGAACTCAATGACCCCGCGGCGACGTCAGATATCAAGTGAATCCGAAAGGCGAGTAATGAACGACGACATCATCGACCTGCGGGCGCTCGCTGCGCCCATCTTGGAAGAACGGCCCTGGGCGGTTTTCGCCGCCTGCCGCGAGACAGAGGCGGACATGTTCTTCGGAACCAACCGTGATTCGGAACGTGCGGCTCTGGGAATCTGTGCCATCTGCACCGTTGTCGAGGAATGCCTCGACCATGCCCTTGGGACCAGGGAACGGTTCGGCGTCTGGGGCGGAGCAACCGAAAAGCAGCGGAAGCGAATGCTGAGCAACTGGTAGTCGCAGGACCGGCGACTCACACGGCGCGTTCTCGCACCACGGAGGCGATGTCGAGGCGGTTCACGGTGCGAATCCCGGGAATCACCGAAAGCAGCGCCACCACGATCATGGCCAGACCGGCCAGAACCAGGGTCGAGGGCCGCATCTCCAGATCGAACTGGAAGATGTCGGAGGTGTACGAGTGCATGAACCAACTCGACACGATGTAACCGACGATCAGACCGGGGACGATGCCGATGGCGGTCAACAGCACGTTCTCCCCTGTGATGAGCGCTCCGATCGAACGGGAGGACACCCCGTTGGCGCGCATGGTGGCGTACTCGGCCGACCGTTCGGCGACGTTGACCGAGATCGTGTTGAAGATGAGGGCAAACGCCATGGCACCGCCGAAGAGCAGCATCGCGCCGACGAACACGTAGAAGAACCCCATGAAGTCGTTGAAGAGGGCGGCGAGCGCCCGGTTGTCGACCACGGAGACCACGCCGTCGACCTGCTTGATACGATCGATCGTTCCCTGGTGATCACCGGCAGGGTCGAAGCGGGAGGCCACGGTCGTGATCGACGGGTCGGCCAGGGTCTGCTCGTCGACTGCGGGATCGGCGGCGGCTAGGGCGCCGATCAGCGCTTCCCGTTCCATGTACAGGACGGTCCCCATCGGCTCGTCGACGAATCCGGCGATGGTGGTCTCAAAGGTGGTGTCGAGGCTGGTCAGCGACACGGTGATCCGGTCGCCGACCTCGACCCCGATCTCATCGCCCAGCGCGATGCCAGCCACTACACCGTCCACCGGCAGCGTTTCGGTGTCGGTCCTGAACCCGTGCATCTGGGTGCCTTCGACGAACGCCTGAAGTTGGGTGGCGTAGGACCCATCGCCGCGGATGGCGCTTACCGGAAGCGTGACAACGGGCTCTGCGGCAGCCACACCAGATACGGCAGCCACCGCCTCGACCTGGGAGTCATCGACCGGCTCCTCGAACACCGAGGTGGCGTCGACGAGGTCGACCTCATTGAACTGCCGGTCGACGAGGATGGCGACGGTATCGATCATCCCCCACGAGGCGAGGATCAACGTCAACGCCAGGACCACGCCGATCACGGTGGACAGGCTTCGCCGCCAGTTCCTGCCCACCCCGCGAAAGATCATCAACCACCGGGTGGGAAGGCCCCGCGTCGGGGGGATCGCCCGCTCCAGCAAGCTCACCCGGCCACCGCCGGTGGGGACGTCACCTCGCATTGCCTCTGCCGGGGAGATTCGGAAGGAAGCGCCGGCCGGGGCCAGGGCTGCCACCGCACCGGTCGCGACCCCGAAGAGCAGCCCGGCTACCGGGGTGACCCAGCGCACGCTGCGGATGGTGTCGGGGATGCCGAGCTCGTCGGTGTAGAGCCCGGTCATGGCCCACCCGGCGGCCACGCCGAGGATGACGCCGATGACCGCCCCGGCGGTTCCCAGGATCAGGCCGTAGGACAGATAGTGCTTGGCCAGGGCGCGGCGGCTCATCCCTGACGCTCTGAGCGTCCCGATCTGGCCGAGCTGGGAATAGACGAGCCTGGTGAGCAGGATGAAAGCCGCCATACCGGCAGCCAGCAGGAACAGCAGGGGGAAAGCCACCGACATCTGTTGGAAACCCTTGACGTCGAGGCTCAGTGCCGCATTCGACGGCTGATCGGCCGCAGTGACCACTTCGACGTTGCCTGCGGCCAGGCGCACCGCATCGTCGGTGGCCGTGGTGTCGGCGTCGGGTTCGTAGAGCGCCATGATCTGGTTGGGGACGGTGCCGGGGGCCACCACCTGCAGGGTCTCTTCGGCGAGATAGACGACACCGAAGGTTCCCGGCAAGGGAAACACGTCCTGGCGACTACGGGCCGGCCACAGATACTCAGGTGACACCGCGATACCAACGACCTCGACCGGGTTCCACTCGGTGCCGACGAGGATCTCGACGGGATCCCCAACGCTGAGATCGAACGATTCCGCCATGTGGGTCTCGATGACGACTCCGTCGGGCCGGGACGAGGTGAGATAGGAGCCGTCGACGATATCGAGCCGGTTGATCGCCGGCTGTTGATCGACCGGCATGGTGACGACCCTGCCGATAAAGACATCGTCTCCAACGCGCAGCGGTGGATCGACCTGGGTTCGCCGTTCGACGGAAGACACCCCGTCGATGGTGGCGATGGTGTCGGCGACGCCGGGCTCGGCGCCGGTGATGGTGACATCGGCGAGGGCAAGCCGGTCGTAGGTGCCGGTGTACGACGCCTCCAGGTTGCGGTAGGCGTCGTAGGAGGCGGCGAACATCATCACGCCGAGGGTGATGGTCACCAGCACAGCGAGGAACTGCCACCGCTGCTGGACGAAATCGCGCTTGCGCTTCGTTTTGAGCGCGCTCACCAGGTCAGGTCCGCAGGATCGGCGGGGGAGGGATTGACCCGCTCGCCGACGATCTCGCCATCTCGCAGCTCGATCACCCGATCGGCCATTTTGGCGATTACCGAGTTGTGGGTGACGGTGAGCACGCTGCGGTGGGAATCGGCGGTGACGTCTTTGAGCAGTTTCAGGATCTGGCTTCCCATGTCGGTGTCGAGCGACCCTGTGGGCTCATCGCACAGCATGAGTGGCGGGTTCTTCACCAGGCCCCTGGCAATCGAGACCCGCTGCTGCTCGCCACCCGAGAGCTGGCCGGGAAAATGCGAGCCCCGGCCGGATAGTCCCACCTCTTCGAGAACCTTGGCGGTGCGCTGCTCGGGATCGCCGTCGGTGAGCTCGGCGATGAGGGTGACGTTTTCCTCGGCGGTGAGCGTGGGGACCAGGTTGTAGAACTGGAAGACGAAGCCGACCGCATTCAAACGGTGGTCGGTGCGCCCGGCCTCGTCGAGGCCGGCCAATTCCACCCCGTCGGCGATGATGCTGCCCGATGTCGGTTCTTCGAGGGCGCCGATCTGGTTGAGCAGGGTCGTCTTTCCCGATCCGCTCGGACCCAGGATGACAACGAATTCCCCGTACGGAATCTCCAGATCGACGTTGTGCAGAGCACGGACCGCGGTATCCCCCTCGCCGTAGACCTTGGTGAGGTTGGTGGCCTTGATTGCCAGTGGGCTGGTCATTCTGCCTCGATTCTGCAAGTGACTACCATATGATAGTCACTACCAAATGGCAGCACCACCCGTGACCCTCCGACAACAGAAGAAACGCGAGACCTTTCTGCGGATTCAGGACCAAGCGTTCCGGCTCGCCGAGACCGCCGGGTTCACCGCCATCACCGTCGAGGACATCGCAGCGGCAGCTCGAGTCTCCGCGTCGACCGTGTACCGGTATTTCGGCACCAAGGAGGGCATCTTCTTGTGGGACGAGTTCGAGCTGCCCGCGACCGAGCTGCTCACGGTCGAGCTGGAGCGACAAGCTCCGCTGGACGCGGTCCTGGCCGCTCTCACCTCGCTGGGCGGGATGGGATTCCACATCCCGGACGACGAGATGCGACAGCGAGTGCGATTCGTCTATGCAGAGCCCGCGTTGCGCGCCGCGATGGGCGAGACCTTCCAGGTGTTCGAGGGCAAGCTCACCGATTTGTTCGTCGAGGCGGGCAGCACCGATCCACTGGCGGCCCGAATCCTCGCCGGGATGACGATGACCCTGGTGGCGGCGGCCGTCGAATTCTGGACCTTCGCTGATCCACAGATGAGCTTCTCTGCCGCCGTGGAGCACACCACGACCTCGCTCGACGAAGTGCTCGGCCGGTAGGATTGCGCCTCCATGTCCGAATTCTCTTGGCCCATCGTGCTCGAGCAGTTGCTCTCCGGTGAGGGCCTGCGCCGCGAAGAGGCGCACGACGCCATGGCACAGATCATGGCCGGCGATGCCTCGGAAGCCCAGATCGCAGCCTTCCTGGTCGCACTGCGGGCCAAAGGCGAGACCGCGGATGAGATGACCGGGTTCGTCGATGCGATGTCCGAAACATCACTGACGGTGGACGTCGGAGAGCCGGTCGCCGACAGCGTCGGAACCGGCGGGGACCGGTCGGGAACCTTCAACATCTCTACGACTGCAGCGCTCATTGCTGCCGGCGCCGGGGTCAAGGTCGCCAAACACGGCAATCGGGCGGCATCGTCGAACACGGGAGCGGCCGACTTGCTCGAGGGGCTCGGCATCGATCTGGAGATGAGCCCCGAGCGAACGGGCGAGATGATCCGTACCGTCGGCTTCGGGTTCCTCTTCGCCCCGCGCTATCACCCGGCGATGCGCCACGCCGGCCCGGCACGGCGCACTCTGGGGGTGCGGACGGTGTTCAACTTCCTGGGCCCGCTCACCAACCCTGCCGGGCCCAGGTACCTGGCGGTGGGGACCTCGGCTCCCGAGATGGCCGGTCTCATGCTCGAGGTGCTGAAGAACCGGGGCGCCGAAGCCGCGTTCGTGTTCCACGGCAAGGACGGCCTCGACGAGCTGACCACCACCGGTCCATCAACCATCCACCGGCTGAAAGATGGCGAGATCTCGGTTGCCGAGTTCACCCCGGAGGATTTCGGCGTGGCCCGAGCCACGATCGACGATCTGCGGGGCGGCGACGTCGCGGCGAACGTGGCGATCACCAATCGGATCCTCGACGGCGAAGCCGGTGCGCACCGAGACATCACGCTGGTCAACGCCGCCGCGGTGATCGTGGCCGCCGGCCTTGCCGACGGTTTCACCGAGGGGGTCGAACTCGCCGGTGAGGCCATCGATTCCGGGGATGCCAGGGCATTGTTGGATCGCGCCGTCGAGTTCTCGAAACGTTAAGCATCGAGCGAGGCTGGTACGAGGCCGAAGAAGTTACCGTATCCAGCGTGTTGAAGCTCCTGCCTGCTATCGCCGCTTTTGCCGTCGTCGCCGCCGGATGTGGCACCGGCCAGAGCTCCGAACCGCTCTCGACCACGGTTGCGCCACCGTCGAGCATCGCGGCGCCGAGCACCGAGGCAGCGCCCGCCGCCGACGCTTCCGGGACGACCACACCGACCACCGAGGCCCAGGTGGCCACCGAACCGGTGATCGTCGACGGGCCCCCTGCTCCCGATTTCACCCTCGCCCTCGACGGTGGCGGCTCGTTCACCCTCTCCGCCGAAGAGAAACCGGTGTACATGGTGTTCTGGGCCGAGTGGTGACCGACCTGCCGACGGGAGTTGCCCGTCATCAA
>BTQG01000115.1:0-6345 GCA_036985755.1 Acidimicrobiia bacterium
GGGGCGCATCCAGCCGTTTACGGCGAGATCGCAGGACCGTCCGACGCTCCGACGGTGCTGCTGTACGCGCACCACGACGTGCAACCGCCGGGGCCCGCCGAGCAATGGGAGAGTGATCCCTTCGAACCGAAGGAACGCCAGGGGCGCTTGTACGGGCGGGGCTCGTCGGATGACAAGGCAGGGGTGATCCTCCACGCAGCGGCCATCAGGGCGTTCGACGGATCGGTTCCGGTCGGCATCAAACTGTTCATCGAAGGTGAGGAAGAAGTCGGCTCGACGAACGTGGACGCCTTCATGGGCCTATACGGGGATCTGCTCGCCGCAGACGTGGTGGTGATCGCCGACTCCGGCAACCTCGCCGAAGGTGTGCCATCGCTGACCACGTCGCTGCGCGGATTGGTCGACTGCATCGTCGAGGTTGAAACGCTGGAGACCGCCGTGCACAGCGGCGAGTTCGGCGGCCCATTCCCCGACGCCATCATTGCGCTGGCGAGGATGATCGCCTCACTGCATGACGACGACGGAAACGTCGCGGTCCCAGGCCTCGTCGAAGGCGAGGCTGCAGACGTCGACCTGACCGAAGCTGCGCTACGCGAACAGACTGGAGCCGTTGCCGGACTCGAGCTCATCGGGTCGGGGAGCCTGACCTCGCGCATGTGGCGAAAACCGGCGATCTCGGTGCTTGCGGTAGACGCACCACCGATCTCGCAGGCGATCAACCAGATCGTTCCAAGTGCACGGGCCAAGATCTCGATGAGGATTCCTCCGGGTCAGGATCCCGCAGCCGCTTTGGCTGCCTTGACGAGACATCTCGAATCGGCGACTCCGTGGGGCGCCCAGGTCACCATCACACCCGGGACCAAAGCTGATCCAATCGAGATCGATCCTGCCGGTCCGGCGCAGCGGCTCTTTGTTGAGGCGATGGCGGCGGGGTACGGCGCCGAGGCCGTTGAGATCGGGGTCGGGGGCACAATCCCGATCGTGGCAGCATTCCAGGAGGCGTATCCGGAGGCGAGTGTCATCCTCAACGGGGTCGCAGATCGCACCAGTCATGCCCACGGCCCGAACGAAAGTGTCAGCCTGGCAGACCTGCGCAGCGGGGTTCTCGCCGAAGCGATCGCGCTTCGGCTCCTGGCGGAGTCAGGATCAACTGGCAAGTAATCGACGGTACTGGGAGGGCGCTGAGCAATCCTCCAGCGGGCCGTCGCAGTCGAGAAAAATCAAGTCACTGCAACCTTCGAGCGATCGGGGGCCCATAGCACCCGTCATTGTTCAGGACCCTCCTAGCCTTGCTCGGATGGATCGCCGCTCATGGCTCCTCATCGTGGCGATCTCGATAGGAGCAATCGCCATCGCCTTGTTTCTCACATCGCGCAACGAGGAACCCACCGCCACAGCTCCGTCGACGACCGGGGCCGGTGCAACAACCACAACGACCACAACGATCTCGACAACTCAGACAACCGCGGCCACGACGCTCGCCCCCGGAACCACCGTCTGTGACGCATACGACGAGGTGACCGTCGCCGGGGTGGTGGCATCCGACGGGCTCACCGAGACATCCGGTGTTACCGCATCCCGCGTCGCCGGTGGCGTGACCTGGGCCCACAACGACTCGGGAGATGGCGCCACCCTCTACGCGGTAGGACCCACCGGCGAAGACCTCGGAGCCTTCGCCGTTGCCGGTGCGGTGGCGTTCGACTGGGAGGACATCGCCTCGGGACCGGGTCCCGAGGTCGGTCGCTCCTATCTGTACATCGGTGACATCGGAGACAACTTCGACATCCGGGACGGACGAATCACCATTTACCGTGTCCCCGACCAGGATCCGGCAACACTGACCGACTCGCTTCAGGGCTCCGTGGAGCTGAAGCTCGACTTTCCCGACGGCGGACACGATGCTGAAGCGGTATTCATCACCGACGGGTTCATCCACGTCGTCACCAAGGACGAGGCGGGGGCGCGGGTCTACCGTGCGCCCACATCCAACGACGATCCGACGGTCATGGAGCTGGTCGCAACCCTCGACCTCGGCGCCGTGGTGACCGCATCCGATGTGTCCTGGGATGGCTCGACGATCGCCTTCCGCGGCTATGACACCGTGTGGATGTGGTTTCGCGATGCGGACACGTCGGTTGCTGAGGCGTTGGCCGTGGCGCCGTGCGAGGCACCGGCACCGGATGAAGAACAAGGTGAGGCGCTGGCCTTCCGCATGGACGGGACGTACAGCACCATCTCCGAGGGCAGCAATCCCGAGCTTCACCTCGTCGGCGGCACCCCGTAGCCTCTCGCACAGCTTCATCCGCAGTTGTTTTCGGCCGATACCAAGGCATGCGCAACATGGGACGCGTGGTGCCGTCGCGAGACGTCGAACGCACGCTCCTCCAATTGACCACAGCATTGGCGTTCGGTGCCGTGCTCGCCTTCCTCTGGGCCGGGTGGTACAACGACGACGTGGCCATGCTCGCCGGGGTGGCCGGACCGGCGATCGTGACCGCGATGGGTGCCTCCATTCTGATCGCCGACCGCGATGATCTGTTGCCCGTCCTGTTCACTGCTGCGGTGGTCATCGTCATCCAGAACCGCGCCCTGGGCAACGTCGATCTCTCCAATGCGTCCGTGGTACCGCTGGCCATCATCGGAGTCACCGGGGCGTTCTTCATTCACACCAGGTGGGTCGTGCCGTACATCGTGTCCTATTCGACACTCGTGTTCGCCTCCAGATTGTGGTGGCCTGCGTCCGACGTCCAGATCTTGCAGGCGGTGCTGGTCACGATCTCCGTGGCGTTCGGCGCCGCGCTGTTGTCATGGATCAGACGTGAGTTCGAGCACCGCGAGGAGCGCCACAGAAACCTCTTCGAGAACGCCCCCGTGTCGCTGTGGGAGGAGGATTTCTCCCTCGTCGGCCAAGCACTGGAGCGGCTCAGAGACGGCGGCGTCGAAGACCTCGCCGAGTACCTGGATATCCACCGGGGGGAGGTTTCTCGCCTCGCCTCCCTCGTCTACGTGACCGATGCCAACCAGGCCGCGGTCAGCCTCACCCAGCGGGCTTCTCGCGTCAAGCTCCTCGGAGCACTCAACGGTGACGGGCTGTCCGGCGGTGCGTGCGAAGCGCTGATTCCACAGTTCATGGCAATCTGGAACGACGAAGAAACCGCCGCCACCGAGCTGATCGGAAGCCTCAGCATCTCCGACGCTCCGATCGAGGCCCTCCTGGTTTGGAGCGCTCCAAGGGTCGACGGGAGACTCGATCTGCGCAACGTCATCGTGGCCATCGTCGACATCACCCACCAGCGCGATGTCGAGCGCCAGTTGCAAGAGCTCATCCGATCCAAGGACCAGTTCGTTGCCACCGTATCGCACGAGCTACGCACACCACTCACCGCCATCGTCGGGATCTCCGAAGAGCTGCGCAACGCGAACGGGACGTTCTCCGAAAACGAGAAACAGGAGCTCATCGCGATCATCGCCGATCAGAGTCTCGATGTGTCGCGCATCGTCGACGACCTGCTGGTAGCGGCCACGACCGACACCGGCGGGCTCGAGTTCATCTCGCAGCCGGTCGACCTGGCCGGCGAGGCCGCCTCGGTGCTGCAATCGATCGGCCATGCGATCCCGATCGAGGCCGACGGCACGATCGAGCCGGTGCTTGCCGACCCGACCCGCGTCCGGCAGATCGTGCGCAACCTGCTCACCAACGCCATCCGATACGGCGGACCGTCGATACGAGTGGTCGTGTCCGAGTCGGGAGATCACACCGCGCTCGAGGTCCGCGACAACGGCAGCCCGCTTCCCCACCAGCTTCGCGCCACCATCTTCGAACCGTACTTCCGTGCCCGCCCACAGGCCGGCGTGACCGGTTCGGTCGGCCTGGGGCTCACCGTCTCCCGCCAGCTCGCTCAGCACATGGGTGGGGAACTCACCTACGACCACGACGGCTCGGAAACGGTGTTCACCCTCGCCCTGCAAAAGGCGCCCGACCGCACCGCGCTGACCAGCTGATCGTTCTGGCGGCCGGAGCTAGGTTTCTTCGTCTCTCCGGCTGTGCGGGGGAGAAGCGGAGGAGCGTTGGCTCCGAAGCAGAGAGGGTCTTTTGCGAGGGAGTTTCACATGAGCTCATCTCGCCGCGTGCTCGCTCCCAAAGCCCCCTCCGCTCGCAGACTCCGTCTACTCGCGCCTCCCCCACTTCGTGGTGGAGGCGAAACCGGCGACCGCTCACCGGTCAACCCAGTCGAGAGCTGACCCCATAGCCGGCTTTTTGATCGAGCCGCCGCGCAATTCGTACTCCGTGAGACGGAATACGCAATCCAGGATGTACCGTGCGGAGCATGAACCGGTTCCGGAGTTGGGTCACAGAGCACTTTGCAACGCGAGGCGCAGCCTCGTTTCTGACCGCGGCGCTCGTCCTCGGCGTGCTGGTCGGGCTCGGGGCCGCGGTCTTGGTGTGGACGACCTCAGTCGTGTTCTCCGCGTTCCGGTCGGTCGACGACACCCTCGGCTGGGGGAAGTGGCTCTTGATCGTCTCCATCCCCATCGGTTTACTGACCGCGTGGTTGCTCAATCGGTGGTTCGGGCCCGGCGTCGCCAGCGGTGGTGTCACCGAGACGATCTTGGGCACCAGTCTCCACGGGGGGTACCTCCCCACGCGTCTGATTCCCAACAAGATCGTTGCCACCGCCGCCACCCTCGGGCTTGGCGGCTCCGGTGGCCGAGAGGGACCGATCGCCCTGATCGGTGGCACGATCGGATCTTCCTTCGCCCGCTATACCGGGTTCGGCCAGGACCAGATCCAGAGCCTGGTCGCCGCCGGCGCCGGCGCCGGGGTGGGTGCTTCATTCAATGCTCCTATCGCAGGGATGCTGTTCGCTATGGAGGTGATCCTTCGCTCCTTTTCGGTTCGCCACCTCAATGCAATCGTCATCACTTCGGTGATGGCGGCAGTGGTCACCCAGCAGCTGGTCGGTCAAGAACGGTTGCTCACCTCCCCGGCCTATGACCTGGCCGACCCGTTCCAGCTTGTGCTCTACGCAGTGCTCGCCGTCGTCGCCGTGCTGTTCGGCGTTGCCTTCATCAGGGTTCTTGCTTCGACAAGCGCATTTCGCGTCCCTCGCCAGCTCCCTGGATGGCTCCTTCCGGTCGGCGCAGGCGTAATAATCGGTACCCTCGGTTTCATCTCCCCCAACTCCCTGGGAACGGGCCAGCGGTTCTTGAGCGGCCTGCTCGCCGGAGGAAGCGACAGTTCCAACGCCTGGTACGCGCTATTCGCACTCGCCGGGATCAAGATATTGACGACCGCTCTGACCAGAGCGGGGGGTGGCTCGGTGGGCACGTTCATGGGGGCGCTTTTCATCGGAGGTGCCGTCGGGTCGGGGTTCGCTCAACTGGTCGATCCGCTGTGGACCTTCTCCGAGCTCGACCCCGGTGCCTTCGCTGTCGTGGGTATGGCAGCCACCTTTGCCGCGGTGGCAAGAGCGCCGCTCACCTCGGTCATCATCGTGTTCGAGATCACAGGGAACTACGGCCTCGTCCTGCCTCTGATGCTGGGGGCGGCGCTGGCGACCTTCCTCGGTGATCGGCTGTATGCGGACTCCGCCTACACGGTCGCCCTCACCAGGGATGGCATCCATCTACCAACCAACCAGGACATCGATCTTCTGGACACGATCAATGTCGGTGAGGTGATGGCGTCAATCGACCGGCCGGCAAACCCAGCAATGACGGTCGACGAATTGACCGACCTACTCGACCGCACCCGGCATCACGGTGTCCCCGTCGTCGATGGCGACCGGCTCGTCGGCGTCTGCTCGTATACCGACATAGCGCGCGCCGAGAGCGGGGATGTTCCAGTCGCCTCCATCATGACTCCGCGCCCGATCACGGTGACCGCGGGGCTGCCGGTCTCAGCCGCCCTTGCCAGGATGGCCTCGCTCGGGCTGGGTAGGCTCCCCGTCGTTTCCGACTCCGACCCGGGGGAGCTCGTCGGCATGTTCCGCCGCGAATCGGTGGTGCGCGCCTATCACGCCGCGTTGGGAACCGCCACCGGGCGCGAGCTCTACCGCGAGCGGGTGCGGCTCCGATCCCAACCGGACGCATCGTTCTTCGAGATGCCGGTGATGCGGGGGTCCCCCATCGCCAATGTGCTGGTCAAGGACGTTCCCTGGCCGGAGTCGGCGATCCTCGTATCCGTTCGCCGGGGGACCGCGGTGGTCATCCCGCACGGCAACACAATGCTGCAGCCGACGGACGCACTGACCTTCTTCGGAACCGCCGATGCTCGCGTCGAGCTGGGTCATATCCTGGAACCAGCGGGGGCTCCGACGAGCGAGTGGCAGATGGAATAGGGTC
>BTQG01000116.1:0-6340 GCA_036985755.1 Acidimicrobiia bacterium
TCAGCCGCTCTCGGAGGAAAAGCGCCTCCGTCTCTGCTTTCGCCGCCCTTTCCCTGGCTTCGGCCAGTTGCTGTCCGGCCTCGTGGAGGTTTCCGAGCTGGTTGAGCATCTTGTTCCACGCATCGATGGGCACGATCATGGTCTCCATTGGCTCCGCACTCAGGGCTGAGCCCGTCTGCGAAGGCGCCGAGGAAACGGGCGGGGAGGGGGGGTTCTCATGGGAGGAAATGGGCCTGCCCAGCTCGATGGCACGGCTGCGAACCCCGTTCAAGTCGATGATCCGCAGCCTCCTCCCTCCTTTGGTTTCGAGGTAGGAATCCACCGTTCCCCGTCGCGCCCACGTCCCGAGGGTGCCGACGGGGATCCCGGTGGTCTCGGAGGCCTCGCGTAGCGTGACCCATACTGCGTTGCGAACGGGTCGGCGACTCTGAGATACCGCCGGCCGTCCGCTACGACGCGCCCGGCTTTCCCTGAGCGCCTCGCTCTCCCACCGCTGTGCATCCATGACCGGTGAGGGTAGTGCTGTGACCCTATGCCGACCCGGGCCGGCCGCAACCTAGGATGGCGGGAGCCGGAGGGGTCCAAAACGAGCATGGCTTACCAGCAAACCGAAGAAGACGTCAGAGCCCTGGTCCGCAAGATCGTCGCCGGCGTCCTTGGCAGCGGTGTGCCTTCTGTGCCGGCACCTGAGCCGGCTGACGCGCCCGGCACGCTGCCAGAGGTCAGTGGCACGATCGCCGTCGGCGCCGACCACGGCGGTCTCCCGTTGAAGGAGAAAATCGCCTTCGAGCTGCGCCAGGCCGGCCACGACGTGCATGATTGCGGTACCGACTCCACCGACGCCGTCGACTACCCGGATTTCGCCCATGAGGTAGCGCGGCTGGTCGCCGACGGCACCTGTTCCACCGGCATCGTCGTCGATGGGGCGGGGATCGGGTCCGCAATGGTGGCCAACAAGGTTCCAGGGGTGCGGGCCGCTCTGTGTTATGACCTGTCCACGGCGCGCAACAGCAGAGAGCACAACCATGCCAATGTGCTCACCCTCGGCGCCGGGCTCATCGGACCGAACCTCGCCTGGCAGATCGTCCAGGAATGGCTGGCGACGCCGTGGGGAGGGGGACGCCACGCCCGCCGCGTGGAAAAGATCACCGACATCGACAATTTGTACAGGAGCGACCGGTGACCGACGAAATCATCGAACGTGAGGTCCTGATCGAGCTGATCACCCGAGAGGTTCTGGCCGCTATTGCAGAGGATTCCGACATCTGCAGCAACCCGGAGGCTGTTCGC
Organism: Acidimicrobiia bacterium; assembly: GCA_036985755.1. GTDB lineage: Bacteria > Actinomycetota > Acidimicrobiia > Spongiisociales > UBA5794 > JACZST01. Next base: position 1,291 of record BTQG01000116.1, read on the forward strand.
CGGGTGGTGGCCAATGGAGCCGACCGCGTTGCTTTTCACGGCGCCGGCGCGGAGATCCCACTCGATGTCGCCAAGCACATCGACCACACGTTGCTCAAGCCGGAGGCAACCGCTGGGGACATCGACGTGCTCGCCGACGAAGCGCGCGAGTTCGGTTTCGCCTCGGTGTGCGTCAACCCGGTGTGGGTGAAACGTGCTGCCGACAGGCTGCGCGGATCCGATGTGATGACGTGTGCGGTGATCGGCTTTCCCTTTGGCGCCAACACGCCGGAGATCAAAGCAATGGAGACCAGGAGGGCACTGCGCGACGGGGCTCGGGAAGTGGACATGGTGATCAACATCGGGGCCCTGAAATCGGGCGACTATGACCTGGTGCGCACCGACATCGAGAAGGTCGTCGACTCCGCCCATGAGGGAGGGGCGATCGTCAAGGTGATCCTGGAGACCGCCAAGCTGACCGACGAGGAAAAGGTGATCGCTTCCGGCATCGCCAAACAGGCCAAGGCAGACTACGTCAAGACCTCTACGGGTTTCGGCGGTGGCGGGGCCACCGTGTTCGATGTGGCGCTGATGCGAGAGACGATCGGGCCCGACATGGGAGTCAAGGCATCGGGCGGCGTACGCACCGCCGAGGACGTGGAGGACATGATGGCGGCGGGAGCCACCCGCATCGGTGCATCCGCAGGGGTGCAGATCGTCAGCAAAGTGGAAGGAGACGGTGATGGCCAGGGGTATTGAAATCCGAGCGTATGCATTTCTCGACTCGCTGCAGCCGCAGTACGCCGCCTTTCTGGGCACGGTTGCCCAGGGCTTCCTTCCCCTGGCCGGTGACGCTTCGTTGTTCGTCGAGGTGTCGCCGGGTATCGAGATCAACCGGGTAACCGACGTTGCCCTCAAGGCAACCGCAGTCAAGCCGGGTATGCAGATCATCGAGCGTTATTACGGCCTGCTCGAGATCCACTCACCCGATCAGGCTGAGACCCGCGCCGCAGGCGAGGCGATCCTGGAATCGGTCGAGCACAAAGAGGTCGACCGGCTCAAGCCGAAGATCATGTCCTCCCAGATCGTCCGCCGCCTCGATGACCACCATGCCCAACTGATCAACCGCACCCGTCACGGACAGATGATCATTCCCGGACAGACCCTGTATGTGCTCGAGTGCGAGCCGGCGGCGTATGCGGCCCTCGCCGCCAACGAGGCGGAGAAGGCGGCCGACATCAATGTGCTCGAGGTCCGTGCCTTCGGATCGCTCGGACGCATCTATCTGGGGGGTGAGGAGGCCGACATCGACGTCGGCTGGCGGGCTGCGGTCGCCGCCCTCGAGGGCCTCGACGGTCGAGAGGAATGATTCGCAAGTCGCAAGTCGCAAGTCGCAAGCTCGAGGCGGGAGGAGCGGGTGCCAAGCCTCTAGAGTCAACATCCAGAAGTGAAGGGAGTTTGGAATGGCTGAAGCGCTCGGGATGATCGAGACACGGAGCTTCGCGGCGATGGTCGAGTCCGCCGACGCGATGGTGAAGGCGGCAAAGGTCGAGCTGGTCTCGTTCGAGGAGACCGGTGGCGGCTACGTGACCGCCATCGTCAGGGGAGACGTCGCCGCGGTGAAGGCGGCGGTGGATGCCGGTGTGCGCGGAGCGGAGAAGGTCGGCGAGGTGATCTCGACGCACGTCATCGCCCGCCCGCACGTCAACATCGACCTGGTTCTGCCGCTCGGCCGCGCCGAACAGGCCCAGGAGGAAATCGGTTGACCGAACCGCAGCGATTCCGGCGTCTGATCGCTTGCGAGCCGACGCACCGGGGAGGTGGACCAGATGCAGCTGGGACGGGTCACAGGGTCGCTGGTCTCTAGCCAGAAAGACCCTCTCATGGAGGGCATGAAGTTTCTCGTCGTGCGCACCATCGCCCCCGACAACACCGACACCGGCTCGTATGTGGTTGCGGTCGATGTGGTCGGGGCCGGAGTGGGTGAGGTCGTGATGTATGCGTCCGGTTCTTCGGCGCGCCAGACCTCGCTCACCAAGGACAAGCCGTGCGACGCCGTGATCATGGCCATCGTCGATACCTGGGACGTCGACGGCGAGACGCTGTACACGAAGTGAGCAGACCATGCTGAGCGACAGCGAGATTGCCGAGATCATCGACCGGGTCAAGGGCCGGGTTCAGAGCGCCGAGGGCAGGGCCCGCACCGGTCCTTCCCTGGCCGCCGCCGATGCACAGGCCGCAGGCTCGGTGGACCTGAGGGACGGGATATTCGAATCCATCGACGACGCCGTCGCCGCCGCCCGACGCGCCTTCATGAGTTACCGCGAGATGGGTCTCGAAGCGAGAAGGGTGATCGTGGAGGCAATGCGCTCATCGATGATGAAGGAGGGAGAGCGCCTCGCCTACCTCGCTAGGGAAGAAACCGGCCTGGGCAGGGCGGAGGACAAGGTGATCAAGAATCGGCTGGTCACCACCAAAACCCCGGGCCCGGAGGATCTCGAGCCCCACGCCGTCACCGGCGACTCGGGCATGGTCGTCACCGAGTACGCCCCGTACGGGGTGATCGGCTCGATCACGCCCACGACGAATCCGACCTCGACCATCATCAACAACTCGATTGCGATCGTGTCTGCGGGCAACGCGGTCACCTTCAACGTTCACCCCAGCGCCAAGGCCGTGTCGGTGGAGAACATCCAGTTGCTCAATCGGGCGATCGTGTCTGCGGGGGGCCCGGCCGACCTGATCACCGCCGTCGCCAACCCGACCCTGGAGTCGGCGCAGCAGCTGATGGCGCATCCCGATGTGCCCGTCCTGCTCGTTACCGGTGGGCCCGGCGTGGTGCGTGAGGCGCTATCGATGCCGAAGAAGGCGATCACCGCGGGACCGGGGAACCCGCCGGCGGTGGTCGATCAAACCGCCGACATCGAGCAGGCGGGCCGCGACATCGTCGCCGGCGGCTCCTTCGACAACAACATCATCTGCACCGACGAGAAGACGACGATCGTGGTCGACACCGTCGCCGACCGGCTCATTCAGGCGATGATCAGCGCCGGGGCTTACCGGTTGAAGGAGCACGAGCTGCGCCGTATCGAGCGCGTGATCTTCAAGGAGATGGGACCGCCGAACAAGCCGGGTGTCATCGACACTTCCTGGATCGGTCAAGACGCCGGCAAGATCCTCTCTGCGATCGGAGTCGAGTCACAGGGCGACGTGCGGCTCCTCATTGCCGAGGTACCCAAAGAGCACAGCCTGATATGGACCGAGCAGATGATGCCGGTGATGCCGGTCACGAGGGTCAAGGATGTCGACACCGCCATCGATCTGGCGGTGCGTTCCGAACACGGCTTTCGGCACACCGCCTCCATCCACTCGACCAATGTGGACACGATCACCCGGATGGCGAAGGCGATGAACTGCTCGATCTTCGTCGCCAACGGATCGAACTTTGCCGGGCTGGGCAAGGGCGGGGAGGGATTCACCTCGTATTCGATCGCCAGCCCCACCGGTGAGGGCCTGACCCGGCCTCGAACCTTCTCCAGGATCCGCAGAGTGACCGTCGTCGGGGCAATGCGCATTGTCTGATCCGGCCATCGCCGTTGTCGAGGTGGACTCGATCGCGGTTGGAATCCTTGCCGGAGATGCGATGGTCAAAGCATCGCCGCTCGGCTCGATCTACACGGGGACCGTGCATCCCGGCCGCTACGTCATCGTGGTCTCCGGCGACACCGCGAGCGTAGAGGTGGCCGTCGAAACCGGGACGTCGGTTGCCGGTGACTCGCTCGTCGACGTGGTGTTTCTGCCCGACGTCCACCCACTGGTCGTCGAGGCCATCATCTCCGGGGCCGAATTGGCCGATTGCCAGGGGGATGCGCTCGGCGTGGTGGAGACGGTGACGGTCGGCGCCGTCATCGACGCCGCCGATGCCGGAGTCAAGGCGGCCGGCGTCGACGTTCCTGCGGTCCGTCTCGCCGATGGCCTCGGCGGCAAGGGGTATGTCCTGTTCAGCGGCGACCTCGCCGAGGTGGAGGTCGCCGTCGACGCCGCCGTGTCCCGCGGCGAACGTGGCGATGCAGAGCTGCACCACGTCATCATCGCCCAACTCCACGACGAGATCCGGGACAACCTGGTCCGCGACCTGCGCCTCAACTACCGGCTGGCCCGTCGCCGCGAGGAGCGCTGATGCAGTTGGGACGGGTCACGGGGACGGTGGTGGCCACCATCAAGGCCGAAGGGCTCGAAGGGGTGCGGTTTCTCATCGTGCAACCGCTCGACAAACATCAGGAGCCGGTGGGCGCCCCGATCGTCGCCGCCGACGCGGTGCACATGGCGGCGCCGGGAGAGCTCGTGTATGTGGTGGCATCCAGAGAGGCGGCGGAGGCGCTGGAGCCGAGCTTCGTCCCCGTCGACCATGCCATTGTCGGCATCGTCGACGAGGTGCACCTATGAGGGTCGGGATCGTTGCCGGGTCCGTGGTGTCGACGATCAGCCATCCCTTCTTCGACGGCGAGCGGTTGCTGCTCTGCGACCTACTCGATACCGAGGGCGCAGCCGACGGGTACACGATTGCGGTGGATCGGGTTGACGCAGGGGTCGGCGACACCGTGCTCATCCTCGACGAAGGAAGCTCGGCGAGGCAGCTATTCGGTGTCGAGAGCGGTCCGGTGCGAGCGGTGATCACCGGGATCGTCGACGACGTCGATCTGGCTGCAGGGTAACGGGCGTTTAGCCTGCCCGCCGTGTTGAGACGCCTCATCCCTCTCGTCGTCGCCATTGCCGTCGTCGCCGCCGCGTGCGCCCCCCAGCCGGAGACCTGTGATGAGGTTGCCGACGAGACCATCGTGTTGATGCAGGCCCTGATCGACGACGTCGAGGCCGAATTCGGCGACATATCGGTTCAGGAGCTGGTCGAGAGCGGCGACGAGCTGCCGTCGGTGGCCGACATCGAAGCGGATGCACAACGGCTCAGCGAGCGAGCCGACGAACTCGGATGCACCCAGGCCCAACGGGAGGCTGCGGTCGCCGATCGCACCGATCGGCTGGAGGCGACGACTCCGATCGGCCGGTTCCTCGT
>BTQG01000117.1:0-6303 GCA_036985755.1 Acidimicrobiia bacterium
GACGACAGCGACGACAGCGACGATGATCACGAGGACGATGATCACGACGACGCTTGAACCGATGTCTGCTCTTCGCCTCTCCCACGAAAGTGGGGGAGGCGCGAGTGGAGGGGGCTTTGGGAGTCTGTGTGACTGAGCTCGTACGATCCCTCACTCCCCCAGAGCCCCCTCCGCGCCAGGGCTACTGCCGTATCGCGTCTCCCCGGCGAAGGCGGGGGAGACGAAGACTGGCGAGTCGACCCTGCCCAAACACCAGATCGGACGACCCGACCACCGGCAAGGGCACGTTTCGCCTAGAACTGAAACGGGATCCCATTGAGCATGACGAGACGATCGATCACCTCGTCGCGCGCCTCGTCGAAGGACATGCGGGATCGTTGACTCAGTGGGATTCCCCGCTCCTGGAGGTAGATCCGGAATCCGTCGGCATCCTCGATGATGTAGAGGCCGTCTCGCGGTCCTGACCGGTTGTAGCCGAGCGCCAGCAGCGCGGCGACGCTATCGATCTCGGCGATCATGTCGACGCGTTCCAACGTGAACGCCTCGACAAAGTCGGCGGCGGTCGATGCACGGCGGCCCAGGATCTGCGAAGCAGTCCTTGCCGCCCTGCGCTGGAGAATCGCTTGCGCCTGCTCTTGTCTCGTAGGGCGGGTCATTCCGTGTCGAGGGGTCGGATGCGTGAGTCAGCAGTCACGCCCCAAACTTAGGCCTCAGGCGTGAGCACTGAGGACTCATGACTCAAGAACCCCGAGAAACCCTCCGTAAACTATGGCTGTGCCCTTCTTGTTGGCCATTCTCCTGTCGGTGACCCTGGCCCCGCCGTTCGGGGAGGCAGAAGCGCGTGCACTCACGCTCACCGGCGGAATCACGATCGATGTCAGCGTCGAGGTCGAGGGCGCACCCACGACGGTGATTGCCAGGATCTCCGGGCTCGCCGGCGAACTGGATCCGCAGGCGCTTGTCGACAGGGGTGGGGGCACCTGGGGCACGATCATAAAACTCACCGGCCGCGAAGACGTGCTCGTCGCCTTCGAGTACATCGACACCGACGGGGCCACCTTCATCTCTGACGCCTCCACGCTGACCGCGCTCGGCGTCGACCCGGCGGCAATTGCTCCCAACCTGCCAACCAAACCACCGCCAGAGGAGCCGGGTGTCGATCCCTGGTTGCTGGCCGGTGTAGCCGCAGCCCTCGGCGCGTTGGTCCTCTTCGGGTTCTGGGCAGGCTCCGGGCTCAAGGAATCGGTGAGGCCTACCGGTTGGACCTACGCCTCGACACAGTCTGGCAAAGAGTTGGACGACGACGATGAGAACACAGCGTCGGGGTCGGGGGACGGCGGACCGGCCGATGATGTCGACGAGGAGCCGTCGTCGGAGGCGGGCGACGCCGAATCGGCCGATGATTCCGAAGAGGACTCCGAGTAGCACCGGCCGACGATCAGCCGGCCCGTGCTCTTCGTTTCAAGACGGCGATTGCTGCTCCCAATGCTCCGAGGGAGGCGGCGAAGGCGATCCCGGCGAGTGGCGAGGGTCGAGGAATCGCCGGTTCCATGGTCACCGGGCGTTGGAACTCCAGAATCGCCCAGCCCTTCTCCTCGGCGATCTTCCTCAACTCCTTGTCGGGGTTCACCGCCGCCGGTTTCCCGACCACCTCGAGCATCGGAACGTCGGTGACAGAGTCCGAGTAGGCGTATGAGCCCGCGAGGTCGATTCCCTCGGCTTCGGCCATCACCAGCATGGCGTCCGCCTTGCCTTGCCCCATCGCGTAGATCTCGATCTCGGCGACATAGCGGTCATCGGCGTCGGTTTTGACCTTGGTCGCGATCACCTCATCGACGCCAAGGTGCTCGGCGATGGGACGCACGATCTCCTCAGGGCTGGCGGAGACGATCACCACCCGCCGTCCTTTTCGTATGTGCTCGTCGATGAGGAACAGTGCCTCGGCGTAGACCAGTGGCTCGGCGACTTCGGTGAGTGTTTCCCTGACCAGCCGTTCGACATCGCCGCGCTGCCAACCTTCGATGAGGTGGAGCAATTCATTCCGTGCCCGTTCCATCTGGTCGTGGTCCGCCCCGAACAGCAGATAGAAGGCCTGCGCCAGACTCAACCGAGCCAGCGCCCTCCTCCCCAGAAAACCCGCTTTGTACAGGGGACGGCCGAAGGCGAGCGTCGACGACTTGGCGATGACGGTCTTGTCCAGGTCGAAGAACGCGGCTTGCTGCATGACTACTGGAGTCTATCGGCAACCCACGACGCTCCATGAGGTTCGCGGCAGCGAAGAGTCTTCAGCCGGAGAGTCCACAGTCTTCAGCAAGAAGAGTCCACAGTCTTCAGCCCTCAGCCTTCAGCAAGAACGTCCTTCCTGCTGCGACTGACGACTGACGGCTGATGACTGATGACCGACGACTGATGACTGACGACTTACGACTGACGACTCGAACGACCCCCTTGAACCCGGCATCCCTTTCCCATACGGTGAGCCAGCCTTCTCGAAATGGGGAAACATGCCGGCGCTTGCCATCTGGTCGCCGGAGGACGGGGTTCTCGGCGCTATCGCGCCGCTGGGGCTCGCCGCGGCGGCGGGGACGGCGTTGGTGATCGATCTCGACCCGAACGGCCCGAACTATCCAGGGGCCGGCTCATTGGCCGCTCTCGTCGCCGACGGTCCGAGAAGAAGCGATCTGCACCCCACCCGCAAGGGGTTGGCGGTCCTCGCCAACGGCGGCATCGAACCCGAAGACGCGGCAACGGTCCTCGACGCCATCGTGGGCGGCTGGCCCGCGGTCGTGTTGCGCCTCCCTGCAAACCACGATGGACATACCGATGCCATCCCCGTGCTTCCGCTGGTGCCCGGTGACCTGTTCCATCACTACGAATCGGGCGCGGTATACCAGCGATCTGGTTGGAGGGTGGAGCCCCCTCGAGGCGCCATCGTGCTTCCCCGGCCTCGAAGGGCCACCATCGGCATGCTGCTCGCCGGTGCGGCCCCGCCACCGCGGGATCGCTGGGTCGCCGCCTGGCGCCAACTGTGGGAGCGGTCATGAACGTAGCCGATCGCATCATCGCTCGGCTGCTCGACTCTGACGTTCCGTTGGAGCCCGGTGCGCTTCGGGCGGCGGCCACCGCAATGATTCCAGAGGAAGCTCCACTTGCCGCGCCGGACCTCGTCACCGACGTGGTCGACGCCCTTACCGGCCTCGGACCGGTCGAGCAACTGCTGCGGCAACCCGACGTCACCGATGTGCTCGTCAACGGGCCTTCAGAGGTCTGGGTCGAGCGCTCCGGCCGCCTGGAGCGCTCGGCGATCACCTTTGCCGATGACGCCGCCATAGTCGCCGCCGTCGAGCGGGTGGTGGCTCCGCTGGGGTTGAGGATCGACCGCGCCAGCCCGGCCCTCGATGCCCGGCTCCCCGACGGCTCCCGTCTCCATGCGGTGATCCCGCCCGCTGCGGTCGACGGGCCCATCCTCGCCATCCGCCGCTTCTCGCCCGCGGTTGCGGATCTCGACGACCTTCTCGCCGCCGGTGGTGTGGACGAAGCCGGTGCCACCATGCTGCGGGCGTCGGTTCGGGAACGGATGAACCTGCTGGTCGCAGGCGGGACCGGCGCCGGCAAGACAACGTTGCTCAATGTGCTGTCGCAGGAGATCGCAGACGACGAGCGCATCGTGACCGTCGAGGATGCCGCTGAGCTCCGTCTGAGCGGTCATGTAGTGCGCCTGGAGGCCCGTCCACCGAACGCTGAAGGGGCAGGTGAGGTGACCGTGCGCACCTTGCTCCGGCATGCCCTCCGGTTGAGGCCGGATCGCATCGTGGTCGGCGAGGTTCGCGGGGCGGAAGCCCTCGACATGATCCAGGCGATGAACACGGGCCACGACGGTTCGATGTCGACGATCCACGCCAACGGGCCCGAGGAGGCGCTGTGGCGCCTGGAGAGCCTGGCGGCGATGGCTGATGCCTCGGTGCCGGGGGACACTGTGCGCAACCAGATCCATGCCGCCATAGGCCGCGTCATATTCGTGAGGCGCCGGCGAGGCATACGGCAGGTCTCGGCCATCGTCGATGTGACCGCCACCGGGACGGAGGAGGTTTACGCATGCTGACGGCGACCCTGGTTGCTGCGGCCATCGCGGCGGGAGCCCACCCCGCGGTGATCGCCCTCGCCGTTGTGGCCGTCGTCGAGCCACGTCTGGTGTTAGCCGGCGCCGTGGCATGGGGGCTGTTCAGCGTGGTACGGCGCCGCCGGGCCTCGGGCGCCGATATCGAGGCCACGTTTCTGCGGGCATTGGCGGCCGAGCTCCGTGGGGGAAGCTCGCTTCGCCTTGCCCTCGGCGATGCAGCCACCCGGGTACCTCTCGATCTCGACGGCGCCGCTCGGCTGGCGACAGCCGGAATGCCGATGGATCGCGTCGCAAGCGCTCTTTCCGAGCGGCTCCAGCACAACGCGTTAGCAGCAGGTGCAGCATTCGAGCTGAGCGACTGGAGCGGTGCTCGAACCGCCGCTGTGTTCGAAGGTCTCGCCGATCGGGCCACAGAGGCCGCCGAGCTGGAGCGAGAGCAGGTGGCGGCGACGGCGCAGGCGCGGTTTAGCGCATGGGTCGTCGGGCTGGCCCCGCTTGTTTTCACCACGCTCTTGTTGGCAGGCGGCGGCTTCGGCTCCCTGTCTCGCGCCGGCGGCGTCGGGGTCATCGTCATCGGTCTCGGTCTTGCCCTCGAGCTTGCCGGTCTTGCGGTGGTCGCACTCATCCTGAGGAGGGCGTCGCGATGATCCTGCTCGCCCTTCCTGTGGCGTGGGCCGTCGGCGACCGGCGAGTGACCACCGCCGTTCGCAATCTGGGCTCGCGCCTTGGCTTCGGCGTCACCCGGTCGCAACAAGACGACGACGTGCTGCTTGCCGAACTGACCGCGCTGGGGCTGAGTGCCGGGCTGAGCTTTTCGGCCTCACTGGAGGCCGCGGCCCACCATGTGTCAGAATCCGGGCGCGATCAGGTGCTTCGGGCGCTCAGGATGCCGGAGGGACGCGGTGAGACCGGACCGGCGAGCGGCCTGTTCGCCCTCGCCGACCGCGCTCTCGTGACCGGGGCACCCCTGATGGCATCGGTGGACGGGTATGCGTTGAGCCTGCGCCGCGACCGCCGTGCCGCAGCCATCCAGCGGGTACGGCGGCTCCCGGTGAAGCTTCTCTTCCCGTTGGCGCTGCTCATCCTTCCCGGCTTTCTGCTTCTCACCATTGGCCCGGCACTTCTCGCCGGACTGGAACGGCTTCGTTTCTGACTTCCCACCGCACCGGCCGGCTGCCGGATAGGAGAAAGCGCATGTCTCAACTTCACAAGGATCAGCTCGGGCAGGCAACCGCCGAGTACGCCCTCGTCATGCTGGCGGCGGCCGCCGTCGCCCTCACGCTGATCGTGTGGGCCACCACCTCGGGGGTACTGCCGGAGTTCTTCAACGCGGTGATCAGGAAGGTCACCTCCATCGCCGACGGGACACGGCTCGGGTGAGCAACCGGGGGAGTGCCGTGGTGGAGTTTGCCCTTGTGGTTCCGCTCGTGCTCTTGCTCTTGCTCGGCGTCGTCGAGGTCGCCCTGGTGGCGCGGGGTCAACTCATGGTGATCAGCGCCGCCCGTGAAGGTGCTCGTGAGGCGGCGGCAACCCCCGACCCGGCCGCCGCGGTTCGTGCCGCCAGGGCCGCCCTCGGCGATGCCGGATCGAAGGCAAGGGTGTCGGTGAGGCGGCCGCACGTTGTCGGGCAGCCGGCCAGGGTTCGTGTGGTGATGCCATACCGGGTGGCGGCACCGCTGCTGGGTGGGTTCTCGATCGATCTGACGGCGAGCGCGGCGATGCGCGTGGAGCGGTGAGCCGTGACCGCGGGGCGGTGGCCCCCTTGCTGCTTGCGGTCGCCGGTCTGACCATGCTGCTCGCCGTCGGCATTGCCGATGTCGGTCTGATCATTGCCGGCAAGTACCAGGCTGCGGCGGCCGCGGATGCTGCGGCCCTTGCCGCAGCCCCTGTGACGTTTCGACCGTTCGGTGCCACCGGCGGCCCGGTGCAGGAAGCCGCTCACTTTGCTGCCATGAACGGCGGATCGATCGTCGTCTGCCGGTGCCAGACGGACCGGTCGTGGCGGCGGCGAACCGTCGAGGTCGTGGTGGAGCGCGTTGTCCACCTGGTGGGTGGCATGCAAGTCACCGTGCAGGCGCGCAGTACCGCGGAGTTCGCACCCGTCGCCCTACTCGACCCGTGAGGAGGCAGGTCGATTTGCGCTTCGCTTGAAGTCATCAGTCATCAGTCATCAGTCATCAGTC
>BTQG01000118.1:0-6226 GCA_036985755.1 Acidimicrobiia bacterium
CGAACAATGCAGTGGCGTACGCCGGGAAGGCGGAGACCATAGCGGTATGGAGGCGTCGTGCCTCGGGAACCATGCGGGCGAGGATACGCAGAGATGGAACTACTCCGCCCGTGCTGTCTAGCATCCCGCCGAACTCCCACCGAAGGATTCCTCATGACCAGGAGAGCGTTCCTCGTCATCGCGGCTGCGGCCGTCACACTGCTGTTGGCCTCGTGCCGGGCCGAGATCAACATCGCACTCGATGTTGAAGAGGACGCTTCGGGAACGCTCGTAGTCGAGTTCGGCGTCGACGAAGAGCTGCGCAGTCTGATGGAGTCGAACGGCGCCGACCCTGACGAGCTTTTCTCCAAGGGCGGCACCGGCTTCGAAGGCGGGACCACCTTCCAGCGCGACGAAGGTGACATGTCGTTCCAGGGGTTCACGGTCGAGTTTGACGATGTTGAAGAGATCAGCGACCAGCTCGCCGGAGGTGGCGGCGACGTCGCACAGTTCGGGGCGTTCTCATTTGAGCTCAGCGACAACGAGGCAGTGTTCGACGCCACCCTGGCGGCCGAGGAACAGGACCTCGCCGAGCTGCCCTTCGATCCGACGGGCCTGACCGGAGACGTGCTCTCGGCCAACTTCATCCTCGGAATGCCGGGCACGGTTGTCGAGCACAATGCCGACGAGGTGCTCGCCGACGGGCGGCTCAGCTGGGACCTGCCCTTCTTCGGTGGGGAAAAGAGCCTCCATGCGGTGTCCGACCTCGGCGGGAGCGGCTTCCCGTGGCTGTGGCTGCTGCTCGGCATCGCCCTGCTGGTGGGGGTGATGGCGACAATTGCCGCCATCGTGCTCGGCAAGAGGCAACAGCGGCAGGCGGTGGCGGACGCCGCGGCAGCATATCCCCAACAGGTACCGGTTGCCCAGAAACAGGAGACGCCGATCGAGCCCGACGACGGCGAAGCCGACGATGCGGGCAGCGAAGCAGACTGATCAGGTTCCGGTCACCAACACCAACACCGCCAGCAGGCCGTACGGGCCGTCGACCACACCAACGCCGGCCCGGATGGGTCCGTCTCCCTCGGCATCGATAGAGTCACCGAGACGGTCGAGCGTCGGCGCCAGGACCAGTAACTCCTCGCTGCCGGCCGCGGTCACCCCGGCGGCGGACAGCCGCGCCTCGAGCGTCTGCCCATCGACGAACGAACCAGACCGGTAGACCGCTCCTGCCCTCGTCACCGCCACTATCGATAGTTGCTCTTCCCAGAGGAGCGGATCGAGGCCGGCCGAGGCCCTCGCCGAATCGATCGAATCTGTTACGGCATTCGTCGCCTCGGCGGATGGTCGGGCACCGGAGTCTCCCCCGAACGGGAGCCGGATATCGGACCCACCCGAAGCCACGAAAAGCCAGTCGTCGGCCATGCGCCGGATCCAGATCATCGATTGCACGGCGCGATCCCCCGAGACAAGCCCGACGGCCCGCTGCGCCGGTCCATCAGGGTCGATGATTCTGGCCGCGACCACAGAGTCCTCCAGCTCATCGCCGATCACCGTGGGGAGAGGCACTGCCGACAGAAGAGTCACAGCAACGATCGCCAGCACTGCGGCATGCACGGCGCCGAGACCGGCGCCGGCGACATGATTGAGTAGCGAGGTGCCCGGCAGTTTGTTCATCGCTCGGTGGATCGCCGATCCGGCGAAGCCGGCGCCAATCGTGATCGCAAGAAAGAGGGCGGCACCGCCGAGGATGCGGGCGGGCTCGGGCGACCATCCGAAGACTTCGGCAACCATTCGTCCCACCACCGGCGCCAGCCGGAAGGCGAGCACGGCGCCGAGCACGAGGGTGGCCACATCGATTGCCTCACGAAGCAACCCGCGCACCCATCCGCGGATCACCAGCAACACAAGAACCGCCAACGCAACGAGGTCAACCACGTTCAGAAATCAGGTGTCGTCATCGGCATCGGCGCCCTCGCCAGACTCGGTGACCTCGGATTCGGTGATCTCGTCAGACTCGGTGACCTCGGATTCGGTGATCTCGTCGGAGTCAACAGAGATCGCCTCCATCTCGCGAGTACGGAAGCGCAGTGGCCCCGAAGGGGGCGGGGGTTCGGCCATGATGGCCTCGCCCGCCTCCTCCCATGTCTGACCGAGCATCCGGGTGCGCCACAGATGACCCCCGATCACCTTGACGCTTGCCGCCAGCGGCACCGCAATGATGACCCCCCAGAACCCGGCGACTGCACCGGCGAGGACCAGCACCGTAAGGGTGACCGCAGGATGCAGCCGAACTGTGGCTCGGAGAACGAGCGGGCTGACGAAGTTGTTGTCGATCTGTTGAACGACGAAGGCGACGACGGCCGCCCAGAACGCCGTCCTGAGATCGGTGGTGGCGACGGCGACGATCACGCCGAGGATGCCCCCGACCCATGGGCCGAGGAAGGGCACGATGTTGAGAGCCCCACCGACCAGGGCGATGAGGAGCCAGAACGGCAGGTCGATGATGCGATACCCGATGCTGAGCATGAGGCCGACGAGGATGGCGACCACCAGCTGGCCCCTGAGGAACCCGCCGACGGCGGTGTTGAGTTGGCGCCCGACAAAGGCCGCTTCGGCACGATGCGATTCCGGTACCAGGTCGACAAGCCGGCCCTGCTGCTTCGGGAGGTCGAGCAGGAAGTAAAAGGCGAGCACAGGCCCGAGCAGGAAGACGAGGATGAACTCGAAGATCCCCGAACTGAGTGCCCCGACTCGGTCGAGGATGAGCGAAACGATGGTGTCCTGGTTCGCCGGATCGTTGAGGTATTCGACGATCCGGTTGTAGTCCCAGATGCTGACATCGATATTGAAGCGCTCGCCGACGGTGACCGTCTGCTCGGCGAGGTCGTTGTAGATATCAGGGAAGTCTGTGGCGAACATCTGGCCTTGCTCGACGATGCTCGGTATGACGAGGGCGATTCCCGCCACCAGAGCGGCGATGATGACGAGAAATCCGAGCGATGTCCCGAGGATGCGGTGAATCCGCATTCGCTCCAGCATCGAGACGAACGGGTTGAGGATGAAGACAATGACCATCGCCAGGAACAACGGCGCCAGGATGATCCTCCCCTCGATGATCAGAAACGTGACCACCCCGATCAGGGCGATGATGCCGAGCGTCGACCACGAGAACCGACCGATGCGGACCAGGACCGGTGTCTCCGAATCTGCGGTCGGGTTTACGTCTTGAGTGCTCACGTTCTCGGAGCGCTGCCTACCCGCTCGGCGATCTGGTCGAGGCGCTGGCGACGCATCCGCCGGAGGCGCAGAATCGTGAGGGGGTCATAGTCGAGTGCGCCGTCTTCGTCCATGATCCTGCGGAGCACCTGGTAGTACCGGGTCGCGCTCATCCCGAGGTACTCGCGGATCGCTCGGTCCTTCGGGCCCGGGTAAAGCCACCACGATCCTTCGAAGTCGAGGACCTGCCGATCCCGCTTTGACACCATACGGGCAGGCTATCGGCGGGCTGTGACAGAGAGGCGGATTTCGCGGACAGATCCGGCGTTCGGGCGGCCCCGACCCGCCGCTCCCGTTGTCTCAACCAGCCGCCTTGCTCGAGGGTGACGGCAAAACGCGGTGGGAGTTGTGGACTATCGATCCAGGTCTGGCCCGAGCAGAGCATCGATGGTGGCGGCGAACTCCGGGTCGTGCTCTGCTCGGTAGGCCCGGTCCAGACTGCGGCCGGTGAGGAGCCGGGCTGCCGCCGCCAATTCCGTGGTCAGATCGCCTCCCGCCGCGGCGGCGTCGAGCAGCAGAGCAACCTGGTGGGCGGCGACGAGTCGCTCCAACTGGTGGCGACCGTGTAAAGCCCCGTGCATGGGGTCCTCGACGCAGCGGCGGAATTCTGTGGCGATTTCTTCGAAAGAGACGAGCGCAGACTCGGCGGTCTTGCCAAGCTCAGCGTCGGTGATGCCCTCGAGGAGCATCGCAGTACGGTCGAGCACCGATCCGGTCAGATCCAGGCGGCCGAGGTCGCGCAGCACCTGTGCGGTGAGCACGTTGTGGGTGCCCTCCCATTGCTCGTAGACGATGGCGTCGCGAAGGAGCCGGGGCAGCACCGAGAAGGTCTCGATGGCGCCGTTCCCACCGAGAATCTCGATGGCACCCCGCACCACCTTGGTGGCTGCCAGCGAACAGGCGAGCTTGTTGGCGTTGACCAGATACCGGTAGAAACCGGCATCGGCTTCGTCGGCAACCCCGAGGTCGACGGCCTCGTCGAGATTGGTGAGATGCCAGGTCGAGTGCAGTGCAGCGAGCCAATCGACCTTGAGCTCCGCCAGTTGCCTGCGTACCAGCGGGAACGTCGAGATGAGCTGCCCGAATGCCTCCCGGTACCTGGCGTATCCGGCAGCCTCGACATAGGCGCGCCGCATAATGCCGACGTCGCCAACGGCGTTCATCCATCGGGATGTGTTCAACATCGCCGTCACCATGATCTTGAACCCGTCGCTTGTCGGCCCGATCGGGTAGGCAACCGCGTCATCGAAATCGACCTCCGCCGACGCCATTGACCTCGTGCCCAGTTTCTCCTTCAGGCGCCTGATGGAGAAACCGTTTGGCGCCTGGTCCACAAGACGCGGGAGGAGGAAGCAGCCAAGGCCCTCTGTGCCCTCGGGGGCACCGTCCGGCCTGGCCAGCACCAAGAACAGATCGGCGTCGGCCACCGAGCAGAACCACTTCTCCCCCGAGACCCGCCAGGTCCCATCCCCGTGGTCGGTGGCCACCGAGGCCAGAGCCCCGACATCCGATCCACCCTGGACCTCGGTGAGGAACTGGGCGCCGCGCAATGCGGAGTCGTAGTCGGCGTCGGTGAGGGCGGACAGGTAGCGATCAGTGATGTCGTCGGAGGCGAACCGGCGAAGGACCCGAATCATCCCTGTTGTGCAGGTGGCGGCGCACATGTGCCCGAATTCGCCTTCCGTTGATGCCAGGTAGCCGGACGTTGCCTGCTCGAACGAGGCCCCTGGCTCTCCGGCATCGCCAACGATCCCCGACGCCCAGACCAGCCGGCCGGCGTCGTGGTAGGCGGGGTCGAACCGGATCGCCTCGATGCGGTTTCCCAGCCCGTCGTACCGGTCGAGCTCGGGATCGTGTTGTTGGTACGACTCGGCGACCGGCCCGAGTCCGTCGACGACCACTCGACCGAACCTGGTGCCGGCCTCGCGAAGGGCGCCAAGACGATCCCCGCTCAGGTAGCGGGCATTGACCAGGTCGATATGCGGGTCGTACCGGCCGGGCGGCACCGACTGGCGCCACGAGACAAAGGCCCGGCGGGCGCTGGAGTACGCCTCGGTCATTGGCCCATTATGACAGCGTCGCCGGCTGCTAAACCAGGAGGCGCCGACGTGCCGCCGGCGTCGTACGTGTGTCTGGACCTACCGTCACCCAACCACGTCCGGCACTGAACTCAGGAGAAGGTCCCGCGAAGGGATTCGCAGATCGGCTCGAGTGAGTCGTACCGCACCTGGTCACAGGCAACCGCCACCGACCTGAACAGGAAGAACAGCCCGACCACGGCCATAGCGATCCAGACCAAAGCGAAGAGCAGTTCCCAAACCGGATTTCTCGATCCAGTCTCGATCTCGGCAACCTGCGGCTTCTTTGGATCAATCCGAACCGGGATTTTCAGCCCTCCGCGGCCCTCCCACCAGGGTTCGGGGACCGTGAACTCCCCCTGGTACTGTGCCCGCCCCCACAGCCATTGCCCCGCGATCAAGAATGTCGAGTCGGCATCACCCGATTTTCCTGGCAGCAGCCTGCGGCTCAACACTTCGGCTTGCACCATGACACCTCTCCGTCGCATCCGCATCGTTTGCATGCCGAGTCGGACCCGGACGAAGGCACCAGAAAGCCCGCCCAGAAGAAAGGTCAATCCAAGGAACACGCCAACCAGAAGAACCAACATATGTCATATATCGGCCCAACAGGGCTGGCGGCTGAGAGTGACGGGGTGGTCGAAACGGGGCTGTTTTCCGGTGAACCCCGTGACTAGTCAGCTGTTAGCGGGCCAGGTGCCCGGTCGCGATTCGCAGCAACCATGTGGCAGCCGTATGCAGAGGACACCCGAGCGATCCGGTGTCGCGAGCACTGCCGCGGGTGCCTACAGACCGAGGCCCCTGGCCAGAAAGGCGGCCATCTGCGCCCGGGTCACGTAATCGTTCGGACAGAAACGATCATTCGTTGGGGGATTGCATCCCAAGGTGATGCG
>BTQG01000119.1:0-6149 GCA_036985755.1 Acidimicrobiia bacterium
GGTCGTCGTCAAGGAGCAAGAAGATCAGCAACAGGATCAACAGAAGGAGGATGAGCCCGCCGATTCCCAAAACGATGTAGCGAAACAGTCGGCTGTCCATCGCTCAGACCCTAGGAGGGTGCTGTGCAATACTCCAGCGGGCCGTCGCCTCGGAAGAACCGAGTCACCGCAGCCCTCGAGCGAGCGGCGGCCCGTGGCACACGTCATTGTTCAGCACCCTCCTGGCGGTCGCCTCTGGCGCCGCCGGCCGTGGCGCTGCTCCGCACCGCGCAGCCTCATCTCCGTCGAGGCAGCAGACGTGGCCCGGAGATCGACGAGCCCCGTGCCCTCGCCGCAGCGAGAGCACGGGCAGTACGAGGAATAGCTCGCGAGCGAATCGTCCAGCGCTCCTACGAGCTCGTGGCATGGGCCTCGGTCGGCTCAGGGTCGTGCTTTGTTCCGGACACGGCACGCCACACCGTGTAGGCGACCAGGCCAACGATGCCAATCGGGATCAAGAAGGCGGCGGCGACGATCAAGAACGCCACCGTCGACAACAGCACGGTCCCTGCCTGATCCAGCGCATCCTCGAGGATCCCCGGCTCCTTGGGCTCGACGATGGGTGCCGCACCGGGAATCTCGGTGAGTCCGACGGTGAGCGTCGAGAACTGCGTCCGGCTATCGAGATAGCGCAACCGGCCCTCGATCTGCTCGATAGAGAGCAGGACATCTCGCATCTGCGTCTGGAGTGCAACCAGCTGGCTCGTCTCTGTGGCTTCGTCAATGAGCCGCAAGTAGAAAGCTTCCTGGCTCTCCCAGTAGTCCAACCGACCCTCCAGGTCGACGTACTCCTCGCTGACATCTTGACTCGACACCCGGAGACCCAGCCTCTCACCGAGGGCCTCTGCCCTGGCCAGGGCTTCTTCGAACCTGTCCTCAGGGACACGAAGCGTGAACCAGCCGACGGTATAACTCACATCTTCGATCTCCTCCAGGTGGCTCTCGCCACTCGAGACGTAGCCACCGAAGTCCTCGGCGATGTTCCTCAACTCCGCAGAGGTTTGTCCGAAGGTGCCGTAGTCGATGCGAAGATCCACCTTCGCGTCACGGATCACCCTGACGTCGATCGCTCCCGCGATAGGCAACGCAAGCGGATCCTCGGACCGGAGCTCCAGCCGCTCCGCCCCGGGCGACTCAAACGAGTCGCCTGCCGCATTTTCTGTATCGGTGTCGACTGTTCCGACCTCGGTTTCCCGATCCGAGGCCGTGCACGCCGACAGCAGCACAGCCGTGACGATTCCCCCAACCAACAACGTTTTCCCTTTGCTGGAAGGCCATCTCATGATCCCCCTCCTGATTTCGTCGGTCCGGCGTGGCACCGGTTCATCCGTTGGACGGAAACTTCATCAGATCCGGTTCCCGCTAGCGTCGGTGCGATGAAGCCGTTGGTCGCCGTGCTCGCCGGCGGGAGCAGCTCTCGCATGGGTCGGGACAAGGCTCTCGTCGACGCCGACGGCGTGCCGATGCTGCGGCGGGTGACCGGCGTCGGACGATCCGTCGGCGACGTTGTGGTCGTCGGCCGGGTGCCTTCGGATGGGATCGACGGCATACCCGATCTCCGCGTCGGCACGTTGGGACCACTCGCCGGACTCGAGGCCGCGCTCGTCCACGCTGAGGGGCGCGACGTCATCCTCGTCGCCGTTGATCAACCGTTCGTTCGTGCCGACACGTTGTCTCGCTTGCACCAGACCAGGGGCGACGCCGTCGTGCCGGTCGACGGCGGGTGGCAGCAGGTGACGTGCGCCGTCTACCGCGAGGCGTGCCTACCGATCGTACGTGCGGCCCTCGATGACGGCGAGCTTTCGATCCTGGCCATTCTCGACCGGATGGCGACGATCACCCTCGTCGAGCAAGACGAGTGGGGGTCGTGGGGCGAAGACGGTCGCTCCTGGTTCAGCGTCGACACGCCAGAAGCGCTCGCCGCCGGTGTGGAGCGCTTCAGCGAGCGATGATCGGCTCTACGCTCCCATCATGGATTCACCCGTAACCACCGAACGCCGCGGCCAGGTTGCCATCGTCTGGTTGGACCGCGCCAGGAAGCTCAATGCCCTCGCCCCTCAGTTCTGGACCGAGTTCCCGGCAATCATCGAAGAACTCGGCGCAGACGATGAGATTCGGGCCATCGTCATCGCCGCCAAGGGTCGCGTGTTCACCGTCGGGCTCGACCTCGAGGCCTTCACCATGGCGCTGTCGGTAGGCAGCCTCGACTCCGACGCGGTTGATCCACCATCGCCGGCGGCGCACCGGGTGGCGACGCGCAACATGATCAAGAGCATGCAGCACACCGTGTCGTCGGTCGCCGAATGCCCGAAGCCGGTGATCGCAGCCATCCACGGATACTGCATCGGGGCGGGTGTGGATCTGATCACGGCGTGTGACATCAGGTACGCGGCCGCAGGCTCGACGTTCTCCATCCGTGAGACCCGCCTCGCCCTGGTGGCCGACGTCGGAACCTTGCAACGGCTGCCCCGCATCATCGACCCAGGAAGCGTGGCGGAGCTCGCATTCACCGGCAGGGATTTCGATGCCGGTGAGGCGGCATCACTCGGCCTGATAGGCAGGATCCTTCCCGATGCCGAAAGCACACTCGAGGCGGCGATGGAGACGGCTGACCTGATCGCAGCCAACTCCCCCCTTGCAGTGCAGGGCACGAAAGCGGTCCTCAGAGCAGGCGATGGCCGCACCATCGCCGAGGCGCTGGACTATGTCGCGCTGTGGAATGCCGCCTTCTTGCACTCCGACGACATCCAGGAAGCGCTGGGGGCGTTCCTCGACAAGCGAGACCCGAAGTTCCAGGGGAAGTAGCCCGGACCTTGTAGGGAAGACCACGACTGGGCGACCCAGCGGTTCGCTCGCTGATACCATAGAAAAATGTCAGGGACCCCTCGACACGCTCGTAGGAACCTATTCGCCGCCCCGTAGCGGAGACGGCGACCTCGTCCAGAGCATCTACGAAGGAGGCCTCCCCGTGACCGACCTTGCAACCCGTTTACACAGCACCATCGCCCCCGTCATCACCTTCGACCATGAGATCGAAGTAGTCGACGGCCAGGGAACCTGGATCACCGACATCGACGGCAAGCGATATCTCGATTTCGCCTGCGGCATCGCGGTGAACAACCTCGGTCATCGCCCGCCGACCGTAGAAGCCGCAGCGAAGCGGCAACTCGGCAAGTTGTGGCACGCCGGCGGTGCGTTTCTCTACGACTCGCTGGTCACCGCGGGGGAGAACATCATCGAGGTCGCACCCGACGGCATCGAGAAGGTGTTGTTCATGAACTCGGGAGCCGAGGCGGTCGAGGCGGCCGTCAAGCTCGCCAAGAAGACCTCGGGCCGCCAGGGCGTCATCGTGTTCCGGGGGGGATTCCACGGCCGCACCATGGGCGCGGTTTCCTATACGACCTCGCGGGTCAAATATCGCCAGGGTTATCACCCTGTCGTGCCTTCGGTGTTCGTCACTCCGTTTCCCCATCCCTTCCGCTGGGGGATGAGCCAGGAGCAGGCCAACGCATATGCCCTCAACGAGTTGCGCCTCACCTTCAAGCACGTGATCTCGCCGGAGGAGGTGGCGGCATTCCTGATCGAGCCGATCCAGGGCGAGGGCGGTTATTACCCGGCCAGTCGGCAGTTTCTCAGCGCCATCCGCGAGATTGCCGACGAGCACGGGATCTTGCTCATCGTCGACGAGGTGCAGACCGGGTTCGGCCGTACCGGTGACTGGTTCACCAGCCAGATATACGACATCCGCCCCGACGTGCTGGTCATGGGAAAGGCGATCGCCAACGGCTTGCCGCTGTCGGCAGTTGGAGCATCACAGGCGCTGCTCGCGCAATGGGAACCAGGCTCCCATGGCACGACCTTTGGCGGGAACCCGATCTCCTGCGCGGCGTCTGCGGCAACGGTGGACGCGTTGAAGGACGTCATTCCCGGGGTGGCGGAACGCTCGGACCACGCCTTCACCCGGCTCGGTGACCTGCAGGAACGTCACCGCACCGTGGGAGATGTGCGAGGCATGGGACTGATGATCGGGGTCGAACTGGTCGGCGCCGATCGCATACCGGATACAGAGGCGTTTCCTGCCATCGCCTCCTACGCCGTCGAGCACGGCCTGGTGATCCTGAGTTGCGGACCCGACGGGAACGTCATCCGGTTCGTCCCGCCGCTCAACGTATCGATCGACGACCTGGACGCCGGCATCAACATCCTGGATGACGCCCTCGGCGCATACGAGGCTTCCTAGCAGGGTGGCCCTAATTCTCCGTGAGCACGCCGCGCAGGCGCGGGTACTTGACCGGCTTGTGCACGTGGCAGAAGTCAGCTCGGTTGTACTGGGACAGGACGGTCTCACAAGACTTGGTCGAACAGACACGCCCGGTCTCGTAGGTCTTCGGTCGGCGCGACCGACCCTGTGGACGACTGGCTTTCATGATGTCGGACATTCGGGGACCTCCAGAAAGGATTTGTGAAACCCATGTGCAGCACTTGGTATGGCAGGGCCGCAGTGAAAACGGGTTCGGAGTCGTTGAGCGCTCCACATTGTATTTCCACTATCCTGACATTGCAAATCTTTTGGCCCCAGGAGGACCTCTCAACACCCTCCTCAGGCCAGAAGGACGCAGACCGGATTGTGCCCCCCTTTGTCCGGAGCCTGTCACCGGCTAGCTCTCCCTACGACTCCCCCTGCGACGTCCGACCACATCCTCCATGCCGCCCTCTCCCGGCCAGAAGAGCCCGATGAGAGCAAACACCATGGCCAGGATGACCGGCCAATACGGAAACCGGGTGAACAGCGTGGCTCCGGCCGACCGCATCGCCAGGTCCCCAAACAGCACCGCCTCCTCATAGAGACCGGTTTTCTCTCCAACGGATCCGTCTGCCGTGATGAACGTCGAGCGCCCGGTGATTGCGGCGTGGACCAGGTCTTGCCCGATAGCGGCGGCGTTGACCCTGGTCATGTCGATCAGCTGGTCGGAGGCGGCGGTCTCGCCGAACGAGCTCTCGTTTGTGCTCACAACCATCATCTGGGCGCCGTTGGCGGCGACCGACTGGATGCTGCGAGCAAACGCACCCTCGAAGGAGATCACCGAGCCAAGCCCATCCTCTCCCAGCTGGAACACGACAGGCTCGGTTCCAGAGATCATGTCGCGTGGCACCTGGTCCAGCTGGGGAATGAAGCCGAGCAAGCCGCGCAGCGGAACGTATTCGCCGTACGGAACGGGGTGCCGCTTGCGGTACTCGCCAAGCTTGATCCCTTCCGGCGAGTACAGGACGTTGACGTTGAGAAATGAGTCCGATTCGACGATCCGCGTCCCCGACACCAGGAAAAAGGCGCCGATCCGCGAGGCCTGCTCGATGATCGCTCCCTGCACGGCATCGTTTCCCCCCGGCTCATACGGCGTCGCTGTCGCGTTCTCCGGCCACACCACCAGGTCGGCCCCGCCAGCGGGGATCGTCTCGGTCAGCCGTAGATGGGACTCGTAGATGCGGCGGTTCTCGTTCTGGCAGTGCACCATCGGGCACGGGGAGTTGCCCTGGACGATCGCCACTCGTATCGGTGTCCCGTCGGCGCTGGGGGCGAAGAGGCTCCCTGCGATGGCGAGCAGCAGGATCACCACCGCGGGATCAACCACAAAACGCCAGTTGTGGGCGCGGTCCTCCAACAGCAGGACCACCCCGGCGGAGAAGGCTATCGCCAGCATGCTCCAGCCGGCGGGCCCTACCCATTGGACCGTTCCGAGCAATGGGGGAAAGCCGGCAGCGCCGTACCCGATATTTCCCCAGGGAAAGCCGCCGAACGGGAACCGGGCGCGAACAAACTCCATTCCGACCCATGCCCCAATGACGATCAGCCACCATCGCCATGGTGGCCACAGACGGAAAGACCACGCGATGAAGCCATAGGCGGCGAAATAGGCGCCGAGGGCAATGATGAGAGGAAACCAGGCGATGAACCCGAGGACAGAGATCCAGTAGAGCAGCACGCCGAAGAAAACACTGCCCCACAGAAAACCAAGAGCAACGGCATCGGAACCGCGCTCGACCCGTCGAATCGCCCAGAAGAACGGGATCGGGGCGACAAAAGCCAACGGACCGAGATCGAGTGGCGGAAA
>BTQG01000120.1:0-6065 GCA_036985755.1 Acidimicrobiia bacterium
AACAATTGCGGCCCGCCGTAGATCGGCGTCGAGCCGAAGCGGGAGGTCAGGTGGTTGTTGATCACGGTGAACTCGGTGCCCAGGAAGCTGAACGTCGCCTGTAGCGGATCCCGGGTGCCCTCGAACGCCTTCCAGTCCCGGATCCCACCCTTCTTCAGTACCTTGTCTCGTAGCGATATCCAGTCGACGAGCTTCACCCGGTTCGGGTTGTACAGGAAAGCGTTACGGATGTTGCCGCCGGGGATACCTCCCGACGCCCCGTCCTTGGGATCCTCGGTGAAGAACTTGTAGTTCGGCCCTTTCTCGGCGCGGATGGCGTCGACGAGCGCCTGCAGCGTCTTCCTGGCGCTGGTGGTGCCGTCATCGGCCACGCCGCTGTCGTCCTGGATCTCCTGGAGGGCGATCACATCGGGGCGCTTCAGGTTGTTGACGATCTGCTTGGCCAGCAACTCGCGCTGCGCATCGTCTCCTGCCAGCGGAGAGAGGTTGAGCACGTTGTAGCTGGCGACGGTCACGATCGACCCGTTCGGCCTGAACTTTGTCGTCTCCTGTGGCAGGTGGCCGGGCGTCACGGTGATCAACTCGGTGGCGTTCACCTCGAAGTTGCCGAAGCTGTAGCCGAGGACGCCGGTCACATCGCCGATACGGTCGCCGACCGTGACGTCGGGGACCGGGTAGGGATACAACGTGCCGTCGAGTTGGATCTGCACCCGCTCCGGGTTGGTATCGCCGTACCCGTCGGCATCGGCTGCCAGGTTGATGCCTCCTCTTGTGGTACGGATGTCGGTGGGTGCGACGTGGGCGCCGTTGTTGGGGAGGGTGAAGAACTCGCTGCTGAACGAGTTGAATGTGCGCATTGCCGAGACCGCCACCGGGTCTTCGACCATGATCCGCATACCTTCGAGTGCCTCGTAGAAGTCGATGGCGTCGACCGTCGGGTTGTACACCCCCGGCACGTCCTGCAGATTCACCGGCGTCTCACTCCTGGTGATGGTGATGACGTTGGGCGGGATGCGCCCGGCGGTCCCGATGATCACCGGCGCCGGCAGGGGGTTGCCCGAAGACTCGATCGTGATGGAGGGGAACGACATCTGGGTGGTGGACAGGTTGCCGGTGCCGGCACCGCCTCCAATGAACTCGGTCACGGTGTCGGTCAGCGTGACGGAGTCCCCGACGTCGGGTTTCGATCCGAACTTGAAGACGAACATCGCATCCGATGTCTCCGGATCGCCATCACCGACGGGGTCTTGCACGTAATAGCCGTTGAAAGCGACTGCGGTCACCACCCCGCTGGTGGTGACAGATACTCCGACATAGGGTGAGATGTGGCCGGCTCCCTGGATCTCCCCTATCGGCACGACGTCCTCTTCGGCCTGCGCCACCGGTATGGCGAGCAGCGTGGCCAGCAGGGCAAGAACGGGCAGGATGGCGAGTCGCTTCGATCGCATGAATGCTCCTTCGCCCTGCGTCCCTGCCGCCCACCGGCCGGGAGAAGGGTCTGTGCAATCCCCTGAGCCCCACGTCGTGCCGACCCTAACCGGCGTGACCTCCCCACGCTCTGCGAGACGGGGTTTTCGCGATCATCCAGGGCGCGGCACCCAATGGCCGTGACACGACGGAGAGACCAATCAATGGCATGTTGGCGGTAGAATCTCAACCATGAAGCGACCACCCGACGACCTCGTCGACAAGCTGCTCGATGCGGCGGATCACTTCCGCGGAACAGGCCTCGACGTCAGCATGGAGGAAGTTGCCGAGACGGCCGGCGTGCCAAGAGCAACGCTCTACTACTACTTCTCTGGGCGCGACGACCTGATCAACTTTTACCTCACCAGCAAACTCGATTCCGTCACCGCGGCCATGGAGAAGGCGGCGGCGTCGGGTGGAACCGCCATCGAGCGCATCGGTGCGATGACTCGGGCCGTGCTCCACTCCATGGCTGCTCAGCCTGCGTTATGCACGGAGCTGCCCCACGCACTGCATCGAGCCGGTACCAACTTCAGCGAGGTCGCCATGAAAGCCGACACCGTGATGCGCCGGCCGATGCGTGATGTGCTCGTCGAGGGCAAGGCCAGTGGTGAGCTGAACGTGCCGGACGTGGAACTGGCCATCGATGCCATTCACGGCGCCGTCGGCCAGGTCGCCATGATCCGTCTGACGCGGGACGGCACCTTCGATCCCGATGAGGTCGCCGACCAGCTCATTCCCTTGATCATCAGCGGGATCCGGGCACCGTAAGCCCCGGTGGCGCCACAACGTCCGTGGAGCTATTTGAATGCTCCGCATGGTCGAGAGTTCCGGGTTGCTGCTTTTCCGACGGACGTCGAGCGGCGGCATCGAGGTCCTCATCGGGCACATGGGCGGGCCGTTCTGGGCGAAGCAGATCCAACACGCCTGGTCGATCCCAAAGGGAATCCACGATGACGGCGAGCACGATCACCTTGC
Source organism: Acidimicrobiia bacterium (assembly GCA_036985755.1). Taxonomy (GTDB): domain Bacteria; phylum Actinomycetota; class Acidimicrobiia; order Spongiisociales; family UBA5794; genus JACZST01. Next base: position 2,446 of record BTQG01000120.1, read on the forward strand.
GGTGGCGACGAGAGAGTTCGAAGAAGAACTGGGCTCACCGCCACCCGACGGGCCCACCATCGCTCTCGGGTCGGTGAGGTCAGGCAGCAAGACCATCACCGTGTTTGCCCGCGACGGCGATTTCGATGCCGACTCGGCTATGAGCAACACCTTCTGGCTCGAGTGGCCGCCAGGTTCGGGGCAGAGCCAAGAGTTTCCGGAGATCGACGCCGCGGCGTGGAAGAGCGTCGACGAGGCCCGGGAACTACTCACCAAGGCGCAGGTCATATTCCTCGACCGCCTCCTCGACGCCGTCGGCTAGGGCGCACATCGGGCACGGCGCCCGCCGGGATCTAACCTCAGCCGATCATGTCGGCGATGGGAGCCAGTCGTGGTACCGGTTTGCGGATGTCTGTCGGCCGAGGTGGATCTCTTCGCCGCGCTCGTCATCGGGGCCATAGGCATCGACGCCCTCCGCCACGTGACCCACCGCCGTCAGCTCGTGTTGGCGGTTATCCCCATCACCCTCGCCTTCCACCAGCTCACCGAGGTGGGGGTGTGGTGGAGCCTCGGCGGCAAGATCCCAGAGACCATCGGCTCGGTATCGATCTGGCTCTACCTCGCCGTCGCCTTCGTGGTAGTGCCGATCGTCATCCCGCTCGGAGTCCGCAACGTGGAGTCGGACCGTCGTCGACGCCGCTGGATGATCCCGTTTCTGGCCGGCGGCGTCGTGGTCGCGGTGATCCTTGCCGCGGCTCTGGTCATCCTCCCGGTCCGGGCCGCCATCGGCGCGTATTACATCGAATACGGAGTCGGCAACACGGACTACCCGGTGTTGGGCGCCCTGTATCTGGGGGCGGTGGCGGCGCCGTTGATGATGTCGAGTCATCGCCCATTCGTCTGGATGGGGGTGGCCAACCTCTTCCTCGTCGGTGGTTTGGCCTATCTGCAGAGAAACGGGGTGATCTCGCTGTGGTGCCTGGCGGCGGCGCTGCAGAGCGTTGTGATCGCCCACTACTTGAGGGTCGAGAGCGGGGACGCCTGGAAGCTGCCCGACCGGCTGCGTTCTCTGTTTGCCCCGTCGCGGGCGGGGTAACACAGGAGAAACCGGCGCGCACCGGGACGACTCTCTACCATCCGGGCCATGTCAGCCGCTCTTGTCGTGATCGTCATCGCTGTGGTGCTTCTCATCACAGCGTTTGTCGTCATCTACAACCGGCTGGTTCGCCAGCGCAACCGCATCGACAACGCCTGGGCGCAGGTCGATGTCCAGCTCAAACGTCGCTACAACCTCATCCCCAACCTGATCGAGACCGTCAAGGGTTACGCCGCTCATGAGAAGGAAACCTTCGATGCGGTGGTCGCCGCCCGCACCAGGGCGGTCGACGCCGGCAGCGTCGAAGAGCAGGGCCAAGCGGAGAACATGCTGACCGGCGCCCTGCGCAAGCTGTTCGCCCTCGCCGAGGATTACCCGGAACTACGCGCCACCGAGAACTTCCAGCAGCTCCAGGCAGAGCTGGCCGATACCGAGGACAAGATTGCCGTGTCCCGCCAGATTTACAACGACACGACCCTCACCTACAACAATTCGGTGCAGACCATCCCCACCAACATCGTTGCCGGCGTATTCGGGTTCGATGCCCGCACCTACTTCGAAGCCGAGGGTGACGAGCGCACCGTGCCGAGGGCCGAGTTCTGAAAAGAAGCCTGGTCGTCGGAGTCCTGGTTTTCTCCTCGCTGGCGCTCCTCGCACCGCCTGCCCTGGCCAAGGAGTTCTCGCTCCATGGGGCCGACGTCACCATCGACCTGCAGCCGGACGGCTCGCTGCTGGTGACCGAGCGGATCGCATTCACGTTCTCCGGACCGTTTCAAGGCGCCTTCCGGGACATTCCGCTGCGGCGGGGCGAATCGATCACCGACGTGGTCGTGTTGGAAGACGGCATCGCCTATCAACCGGGAGCCATCACCGCCCTCGGCTCAAGGGACGATCCCGGCACATACGGTGTGGAGAACCGGGGCAGTGAGATCCGGGTGGTGTGGCACTACCGGGCGGCCGACGAGGTGCGGACCTTCGATATCCGTTACCGGGTCACCGGGGTGACGGTGATCTACGACGACGTCGTCGACATCATCTGGAAGGTGTGGGGTGACGAGTGGGAGCAGCCGGTGTCAAGGGTCGACGCCGCCCTCGTCTACGCCGGCACCGCGGCCCCCGGGGACGTGCTCGTGTTCGGCCACCCTCTCGACGTCGACGGAAGCACGAGTCTTGGTGAAGACGGGGTGTCTCCTGCGCTGACCGCCTTTGCGATCCCCAAACGCACCTTCGTCGAGCTGCGGGTGGTATTGCCTCGTTCGGTGCTCACCTCCACCGCGGGGGGACAGGTGGTATCGGGCAATGGCCTGGAAGACATCCTCGCCGAAGAAGCGGCACAAGCAGCACGCAACGAACGGCAGACGGCGCTGGCGGGATCCACCCTGATCGGATTGCTGGTCCTGCTCGCCCTCGTCCCGGTGGCGCTCATCGGTGGATACCTCTTCTACGGCAGGGAACGCCGGGCTGCCGGATACGACCGCGAGTATGAGCAGGAGCCGCCGTCGGACCTGGAGCCGACGATGGTGAACGCCCTCATCAACCAGGGCAGGATCGACGAGAAGGCCTTCACCGCCGTGCTCTTCGACCTGATCCGCCGCGATCTGCTCACCGCCGAACCGGTGTCGGTGGAAAAGAAGACGTGGCTCGGATTGAGAACCGAAACGATCACCGACCTCGAGATCGGGCTGGGGCCCCTCGGCACCGGTTTGACCGCCCCCGAGGCCAGGGTGCGCACGATCCTGCAGCGGGTGCTCGACGAGGGGGCGGTACCGCTCAGCGAGTTCCGCACCAGGGTGCGGGAGGATGCCACCGCCAACCACAAGTCGTACGTCGCTTTCCAGGATGCGGCGCACCAGGCAATGCTGCGCAACGGTTTGCTCGAGGAGGGGGGCACCCGGTACCCGTGGATCGTGATCGGCGTGCTCGCTCTCGTCGGCCTGTTCGGCTGGTTCGCTGTCGCCCCCTGGCTCGGTCGAACCGGCACCTCCAGCAACGAGGACCTGTTGAAGGTTGGCCTGATCACGGTCGGGGTGCTCGGGGCGCTGCTCATCTTCGCGGTGTCGAAGTTCCGCCGGCTCTGGGTGCGGCTCAGCCCGGAAGGAGCGGTGATGGCGGCACGGTGGTCGGCCTTCCGCCGCTTCCTGGAGGATTTCAGCCGGATCGAGGAGGCGCCACCCATCTCGCTGGCCCTTTGGGAGCAGTTCCTGGTGTATGGCATCGCCCTCGGGGTTGCCGAGGATGTGCTCGCTGCCGCTCGCTTTGCCGCTCCCGAGGCGCTGGTCGAGACGTCGAGCCTCTATTGGTACAGCCACCAGGGCTATTACGGCGGCCACTCCAGCAACGCCATCGAGGGCATCTCCCGGTCGCTGAGCGGTGCCTTCGCCGCCCCGTCCAGCGGTGGGGGAGGCGGTTTCAGCGGCGGCGGTGGCGGTGGTGGCGGGGGTGGCGGGGGAGGGGCCTGGTAGGCGGCGAGTATTCTCGCCTTTTCCTTGGTATTTCTGTTGATTCTGTCGGTGGCATGATGTATGATCGAACGTATGTTCGATAC
>BTQG01000121.1:0-5968 GCA_036985755.1 Acidimicrobiia bacterium
ATGACTCGTCGCATCACGCTGATCCGCCACGCCGAGACCGCAGCCAACGTTCGCGGTGGATGGCAGGGCCATTCCGATTCCGAGTTGAGTGACCGCGGTCAAACCCAGATCGTGAGGCTGGCGGCGCGCTTCACACCCGATGCTCCTCCGCTGTTGATCAGCTCGGACCTTGGCAGGGCCATGGCGACTGCAGATGCCCTTGGGTCAGCCGAGCCCGATCGGCGATGGCGAGAGTATGACTTTGGTGAGTGGGAAGGACTGCGTTCCGCCGAGATCGAGCAGCGATTTCCCGGCGGCCTGGCGGCGCTGCGCACCGGGGACGACTTTCGGCCGGAAGGCGGAGAATCGCAATCAGAATTCGCGGCGAGGATCCAGGAGGCGCTGGCTGCTGTTGTCTCGCGTCTCGACGACGGCGAGCAGGCGGTTGTCGTCGCCCACGGCGGTCTGATCCACTCGCTGATCGCCCTCATCCTCGGAGCCGACCCCGCAGGGCTGGCATTGCCTGCCAATACCTCGGCCACGACCGTCGTGCTCGACGATGGTCAAAGGCCCCAGGTGTTCACCTACAACGATGCAAGCCACCTCGACGGCGACGTAGCCCGCGCCGAGGGCCGCCGCGTGATGCTCTACCGGCATGGCGAGGCGGTGGCCAATGTCGAACATCGCTGGCACGGACACCGCGAGAGCCCGCTCACCGAGAGGGGACGGCGGCAAGCTTCCGATCTGGCGGCAACAGCATCACCGCTCGACGTCATCGTCAGCTCTCCGTTGTCGCGGGCTCATCAAACGGCGGTTCCGGTCGCCCAAGCCCAGGGCAGACAGGTCGCCGTCGACGACGCCCTGAAGGAGATGCACTTCGGTGAGTGGGAGGGAATGACCAGTGCCGAGGTAGAGGCGGCTTATCCGGACCTCTTCGAGCGCGTCTTTCGGGCGGGTATCGACGAGCCGCGCGGCCGAACCGGTGAGACATTCGCCGAGGCCGGACGACGCCTCGCAGCTGCGATCGACGAGGTCATCGCGGAAACCGATGCGGGATCGATCGGCCTCTTCACCCACGGCGGCGTAACCCGAGCATATGTCGCAGGGGTCCTCGGTGTTTCCTTCGCGCAGCGGGACGCCCTCCCTGTGCTGCGCAACACTGCCCACGGCGAAGTGGTCATCGGGGCGCGCCGGACGCGTCTTGTGTCCTACAACGTCGCGCCGCACCTCGAGCGGTGACGTGCGGCTTCTTCTCATCACCAACGACTACCCGCCTAAACCGGGCGGCATCCAGCAATACCTGGGCAACCTCGTCGATGCCTGGCCGGGCCCGGTCCATGTCATCGCACCCGCCGCGGAGAGCCCCCGTGACGCCGGTCGGGTGAGCCGGCACGAAGCAGCCTTCATGTGGCCGACGGGCGCGACCGGGGATTGGATCATCGAGTCTGCCGAGCGGTTTGCGCCGGATGTGGTGCTGTTTGGTGCCCCATTTCCGCTGCCCTACATCGGTCCCCGTCTGCGCGACCGCCTCAAGGTTCCGTACGCGGTGTTGGCACACGGCGCCGAGGTCACGCTGCCTGCGGCCGCCCCCGGGTTTCGTCAGGCGATTGCCAGGGCCCTTGGAGGTGCCGATCTGCGGTTTGCGGCGAGCCGCTACACCGCAGATCGGGTGGCGCGGCTCACCGGCAGGGATGTCGTGTACATCGGCGCCGGGGTAGACGTCGATGTGTTCATCCCTGCGCCCGACGGCCGCAACGAAGTCCCTGTGGTTGGCTGTGTCAGTCGTTTTGTCCCGCGCAAGGGCCAGCATCGGCTGCTCGAAGCGGTGGCGCGGCTGCACCGGCCTGCCGAGGTGCTCATCGTCGGCAAAGGCAGGAAGGAAGCCGACCTTCGCAGGCTCGCCGACCGGCTTGGGGTGCGGGCGCGCTTCATCGTGGATCCACCGTGGAGCGAGCTGCCGGGCCTGTACCGGTCGATGGACGTGTTTTGTATGCCGTGTCGGTCCCGCTGGGGTGGTCTGGAGGTGGAGGGGCTCGGTCTTGTTTTCCTCGAGGCGGCGGCGAGCGGTCTTCCGGTGTTGGTGGGGGACTCCGGGGGCTCGCCGGAGACGGTGCTTCCCGGCAAATCCGGATTCGTGGTGCGGTCCGTAGACGACATCGTCCAGGGTCTGGACATTCTCTTCGGCGATCCGCAAGCCGCTCAGGAAATGGGGGCTGCCGGCCGCCGCTTCGTAGAGGACAGATTCACCTGGGATCGGGTGGTGGACCGGTTGACCGCCGGTTTCGAAGCAGTGCTTTCCTAGGAGCTGGTCGCAAACGACGAATACTCCAGCGGGTCGCCACTCGTTGTGGTTCCCCGCGTGAGCGCTCGCTCCGCCATCCGGCGGCTCGTAGCACACGTCGTTGTTCAGCACCCTCCCAGCGGCTCTTGCGTCGGCGACCGAGCAGATGCTGATTCGGCCATGCCAGACCGGCGGCCCACGACGACGAATCGATGGTGTCGTCGCCTGCATACGCTGCCCGCGATACGGGCGAGGGCAGATCTCGCCTTGGATACCACGGAGGTGTGCGATGGGGATCGTCAACCAGATCCAGGACCAGTTCAGCGCCGGGATCGTCTACGGCGATCCGGTCGAGACCGACGGGGCAGTCGTGGTCCCCGCCGCCAGAGTCTTCGGTGGTGGTGGGGGTGGCTCCGATCCCAACCTCGGGGAGGGCGGCGGATTCGGTTTGGTGGCAATCCCTTCCGGGGCTTGGGTAATTCGGAATGGTCAAGCACGGTGGAAGCCTGCGATCGACGTCAACGCAATCGTTCTCGGCGGTCAGCTTGTCGGGATTTCGTACTTCTTTTTCTCCTGGCTCATCGCACGGGCGCGAGCGAAGCGCTGATGGCGACCGTCGGCTGCCGCGCCGCCCCCGGATGGCGACTGCCGGTCCGTCTTCTGCTCGTAGGCGCCGGGGCCCAGACCTCGCCACGAGCCCTTCTCCATCCCGAGCGCGAGCGACCTATGTCCCGTGTTTGTGGCCGGGGGTGGCAACCGCCATCAGGTGGGCGCTGAGCCCGCGCAGGCTCGGCTCGGATTCGATGGCGCGCGCCGAGAACAGGATGGTTTCCTTTCCCTCTGGGTCGTCCCAGCGTTCGGCGAGCTGCGGTACCCAGGCAGCGAGCCCCTCGACCCCGACCAGCTCCACCACCCTCATCCCTGCCCCCGCTACTTCCTCTGCGAGCTCGTCGGGGTGGTGGAAGTAGGCGGTGGTGAACCAGCCGGGCTCCTTGGCCGGGTTCCGATGCTGGCCGGTGGAGAGATTCTCCTCGGCGAGAGCGCGGAATGCGGAATCGAATAGTGCGCCGCCGGTCAGACCGTCGAACAGCGGGGCGTATCTGGTGATCGAGGCACCGAACACCACGCCGTCGCCCTTGACTACGCGCCGCGCTTCGCACCAGGCGGTGACACGGTCGGCGCTCTCGGTCAGGTGATACAGCGGGCCGAGCAGCAGCACGGCGTCGTAGGAGCGGTTCGCCGCCTTCAGGGTGCGGGCATCGCCGACCTCTGCCGAGAAGCCTTCGTAGTTCCCCAGTCGCTCGGTTGCTTGTTCGACATGGCGGGGCAACGGGTCTACGAGGTGGACACTATGGCCGTCCTCGAGCAGCCACTCGGCGTGGATGCCTGAGGCGCCGCCGACGTCGAGGATGTGTGCCGATCCGGGGGGGAGGTGCCGGCGAATGATCTCCTGGGTCCGCAGCAGCTCGAGCTCGCCCAGACCCCGGCGCAGCCGGAGATCCTCATCGACCTCTTGTTCGTAGTGCTCGAGGATCTCGTCGGGGATGCGGGTATCGCTCATGGGACCGAGCTTACGCCCCGATCATCTTGCGATAAACGACGTGCGAAATGTGCCTGTCGCTGGTGTCTTGCAACTCAATTGCTCGACAACAGGTCCATACTCGCTCGTTGAGACCGTCCCCAACTGAGGTATTTCCTCACCGATGCCAAAGAAGCTCGTCATCGTCGAGTCCCCTGCCAAGGCACGCACCATCGGTCAATACCTCGGTGCTGACTTCGTCGTGGAATCCTCTGTAGGGCACATCCGTGACATCCCGGCCAAGGCCACTCAGGTCACCGACTCCAAGAGGGCCGCCTGGAAGGCGACCAGGTTCGGCGTCGACATTGACAACGAATTCACCGCCATGTACATCGTGACGCCCGACTCGAAGCAGCAGGTCACCAAGCTGCGCAAGGAGCTCAAGGGCGCCGATGCCCTCTACCTCGCCACCGACGAGGACCGTGAGGGCGAGGCGATCGCCTGGCACCTGCTCGAGGTCCTCAAGCCGAAGGTCCCTGTGCACCGGATGGTGTTCCACGAGATCACAGAGGAAGCCATCCAGGAGGCGGTGGCGAACCCGCGCCAGCTCGACCTCGAGCTGGTTGAAGCCCAGGAGACGCGGCGCATCCTCGATCGCTTGTTCGGATTCGAGGTCTCGCCCGTCTTGTGGCGCAAGGTGCAGCGGGGTTTGTCGGCGGGCCGGGTGCAGTCGCCGGCGACGCGCATCATCGTCGACCGCGAGCGGGAGCGCATTGCGTTCGTTGCCGCGTCGTATGGCGGCATCACCGGCACGTTCTCCACCGGCGACGACGGTGTCCCCGACTTTGTGGCGACGCTGGTCGGCGTCGACGGGCAACGCGTCGCCACCGGCAAGGACTTTGGCGAGGACGGCCGGCCCAGAGACGACCGGCTGGTACTCAATGCTGAAGACGCCGCCGCCCTGGCCACCGAGCTCACCGATGCCGACTTTGCGGTCAGCGACGTCGAACGCAAGCCGTACACCAGAAAGCCATATGCCCCGTTTCGCACATCGACCCTTCAGCAGGAGGCGGCGAGAAAGCTCCGCTTCGGTACCCAGCGCACCATGTCGGTTGCGCAGCGCCTCTACGAATCCGGCCGCATCACGTATATGCGGACCGACTCGACACACCTGTCGGCAACCGCCCTCACCGCAGCGCGGCGCCTCGTTGCAAACCGCTACGGCGATCAGTACCTCCCCGACAAGCCGAGGTTGTACGGAAAGACGGTCAAGGGAGCACAAGAGGCACACGAGGCCATCCGCCCCGCCGGCGACGATTTCGAACATCCAAAGGTCATCGCCGGTGCCTTCGGAGCCAAATCCGACGAAGCGAGGCTGTATGACCTGATCTTCAAGCGCACCGCTGCCAGTCAGATGAAGGATGCCAAAGGGGAGAGCCTGCGGATCGAGCTCCGGGGTACCGCCAGAGACGGCCGAGACACCATGTTCTCGGCGACGGGGCGCACGATTCTGTTCCCCGGCTTCCTCAAGGCGTACGTCGAGGACATCGACGATCCCGCTGCCACCCGCGACGATCAGGAGGCGACGCTGCCCGACGTTGCCGAAGGCCAGTCGCTTGTCGCTGTGTCGATGGAGGCCACCTCCCACGAAACCAAGCCGCCACCGCGATACACAGAGGCCAGCCTGGTCAAACGACTCGAGGAGCTGGGCATCGGACGACCGTCGACGTACGCCTCGATCATCTCAACCATTCAAGACCGCCAGTACGTTCGCAAGCAGGGAGCTGCATTGGTTCCCACGCTCACCGCCTTCACCGTCGTTGGTCTGCTCGAGGAGTACTTCGGGGACTATGTCGATTACGAGTTCACCGCCCGCATGGAGGAGGACCTCGACCGCATCGCCAACGGCGAAGAGCAGAAGGTGCCGTATCTGGCCCGGTTCTACTTCGGTAACGGGCACCCCGGCCTGGTGGAGATGGTCTCAGATCAGGCCCTCGACGCCATCGATCCCCGCAAGGTCAACGCCTTTCCCATCGGGCTCGACGAAGCAGGCGAGGAGGTGGTCGCCCGCTGCGGCCAGTACGGCCCCTACCTGGTGCGCGGCGAGCAGCGAGCTTCGATCCCGGAGGATCTGGCGCTCGATGAGCTGTCGGTGGAAAAGGCGATCGAGCTGCTCGAGGCCCCGTCGG
>BTQG01000122.1:0-5835 GCA_036985755.1 Acidimicrobiia bacterium
CCGTCAGCGCCTGCGGCGCTGCCACCTCCCCCAAGAGGGGAGGAGACGACTTGCGACTTGCGACTTGCGACTTGCGGCTCATCTCCCTATGTCCGTCCTCATCTGCATTCCGGCGAACTCGTTCTGGCGCCCCTGTTCTCCCCCTTGTTTCTCCCCCCGGCGGGGGGAGTACCGGCGAAGCCGGGGAGCGGGGCTTCGTGGGGGAGTATCGCCCGAAGGCGGGGAGGGGGGCTTCCCCGCCAGTTCGATAGCCCCCTCCGTCAGCGCCTGCGGCGCTGCCACCTCCCCCAAGAGGGGAGGAGACGACTTGCGACTTGCGACTTGCGACTTGCGGCTCATCTCCCTATGTCCGTCCTCATCTGCATTCCGGCGAACTCGATTTCTCCCACCGCGGCGTAGGCGGCCGACCGCGCCTCCTCCACCGTATCGCCGAGACCGACGACATTGAGGACTCTGCCCCCCGCGGTGACCAGCCCTGCGTCGGTGTTGGCGGTACCGGCATGGATGACCAGCGCATCCGGGTGTTTCTCGGCGTTCGTCACTCCGCTGATGACAGCGCCATGCTCAGGGGCGACCGGGTAGCCGGCGGAAGCAAGCACCACATCCACCGCCGCAGTCTCCGACCAGCGCAGAGCCCGGTCGGGCAGGGCACCGGCGGATGCTGCTGCCAGCAATTCGAGGAGATCTTCGTCAAGACGGGGAAGGACCGCTTGTGCCTCAGGGTCTCCCAAGCGGCAGTTGAACTCGAGAACCTTTGGCCCCTCGTCGGTGAGTATGAGCCCGACGTAGAGGAACCCGCGATACGACACATCGTCGGCAGCCAGAGCGCCGAGCACGGGCTCGACGGCAGTGACGATCGTGCGGTCGACGAGGTCGCCCGGCAGGTCGTCGACCGGGGAGTAACTCCCCATTCCCCCGGTGTTGGGCCCCTCGTCGGCGTCGCGCAGCCGTTTGTAGTCGCGCGCAGGGGCGAGCGGCAGCGCCCGCTCTCCGTCGACCAAAACAAACACCGACACCTCTCTACCTTCGAGATGCTGCTCGATGACGATCGTGGATCCGGCGTCCCCGAAGACTCCGCCGAGACAGGCGGCGGCCCAGCCCTTGGCGGCGTCCCTGTCGGTGGTGACGAGGACTCCCTTGCCGGCAGCGAGGCCGTCGGCCTTGACCACAAACGGGCCCTCTGTCTCGTCGAGATAGAAGTCGGCGGCGTCGACATCGGTGAAGACCCTGGCGGCAGCGGTCGGCACCCCGGCTCTCGCCATCATCTCCTTGGCGTAGGCCTTCGAGGCCTCGAGTCGCGCCCCGGCGGCAGTGGGCCCGAAGGCGGGGATGCCGGAGGCGTCGAGAGCATCGACCACCCCGGCGGCGAGCGGCGCCTCCGGGCCGATGACGACGAGGTCGATTTCCCGTTCGTGGGCAAAAGCGGCAACCGTTTCCGGGTCGAGCGGGTTCACCTCCACCGTCTCACCGAGCGCGGCGAGGCCGGGATTGCCTGGAGCGGAAATGAGCTCGGTGAGCAAGGGGCTCTGGGCCAGCTTCCAGCCGAGGGCGTGTTCTCGCCCTCCACCACCGAGCAGCAGCACCCTCATTGGGTGCGCATCAAGGTCGCCTCACGGTCGGGCCCGACGCCCACCGAGGTGACCGGAACTCCTGCGAGCTCCTCGACCCGCTCCACGTAACGCTGTGCTGCCTTCGGAAGGTCGTGGAATTGGCGGACCGTGGTGATGTCGGTCGACCAGCCATCGTGTTCTTCGTACACCGGAGCGCAGTTGTACAACACCCGCTGCTGGCGGGGGAACTCTTCGTAGCGCTCGCCGAGCGAGTCGTAGGCGATAGCGATCTTGAGGTTGTCGAAGTGGGAGAGCACGTCGAGCTTGGTCAGCGCGATCTCGCTGAGGCCGTTCACCCTGGCCGCGTACTTCAGTGCCACCCCATCGAGCCAACCGCATCGCCGCCTGCGACCGGTGACCACTCCGTACTCGCCACCGATGTCGACCATCCGCTCCCCGATCTCGTCGTGCAGTTCGGTAGGGAAAGGGCCGGTTCCGACCCGTGAGATGTACGCCTTGGCCACCCCGATGACGGTGTCGATGTCCCTGGGACCGATCCCCGAGCCGATGGTCGCACCGCCGGCCGTCGGGCTCGACGATGTCACGAACGGGTAGGTCCCGTGATCGATGTCGAGAAGCGTGCCCTGGGCGCCTTCGAAGAGCACGTTCTTCCCGTCACGAATGGCCTGCCAGATCAGCAACGACGTATCGGTGACGTACTGTTGGATCCGGTCGGCGTAGACCAGGTACTCGTCATAGATCTCGTCGAGGTCGAGGGGGAGCTGGTTGTACACCTTCTGCAACTGCCGGTTCTTGTCCTTGAGGTTGACCTCGAGCTTTTCCCTGAAGATCTTCGGGTCGAACAAATCCTGGATGCGGATCCCGAACCGCGAGTACTTGTCGAGATAGGCGGGCCCGATTCCTCGTTTGGTGGTGCCGATCTGCTGCTGCCCGAGAAAGCGCTCCAGGACGGCGTCCATCTTGCGGTGGTACGGCATGATCACGTGAGCGTTGGCGGAGATCCGCAGCCGGGTGGGGTCGATGCCGCGCTCCGACAGCTCGTCCATCTCATCGATGAGCACGGCAGGGTCGATCACGGTGCCGTTCCCGATCACCGGCGTCACGGTGGGGTAGAGGACACCGGATGGGATGAGGCTGAGCGCAAACCGCTCCCCGTCGACGACGATGGTGTGCCCCGCGTTGTTACCGCCCTGATAGCGCACCACGAGGTCTGCGGTCTTCGAATAGAGATCGGTGATCTTGCCCTTCCCCTCGTCGCCCCATTGGGTGCCGAGGATCACAGACGCTGGCATGGATCTCCTCTGCTCGTACGGAAGGATTGTAGAGGAGCCACAGAGAGTCTTCCATCGGAGAGTCTTCAGTTCAGAGAGTCTTCAGCCAGAGAGAGTCCTCAGCCGGAGAGTCCTCAGCCGGAGAGAGTCCTCAGCCGGAGAGTCCTCAGCCGGAGAGTCTTCAGCCAGAGAGAGTCTTCAGCCAGAGAGAGTCCTCAGCCGGAGAGTCTTCAGCCGGAGAGTCTTCAGCCAGAGAGAGTCCTCAGCCTTCAGCAAGACAAGAGGCCGCGCACGTTCGACTCTGACTGATGACTGATGACTCTGAGCTACTGCCGACTGCCGACTGACGGCTTCTTGGAACTGACGACTGACGACTGATGACTGCCGACTGACCGTGTTCCACCGGTAGGCTTGCGCCGAAGTTAGGGTGCCTTCAGCTCGCACAGGACGATCATGAACGAACGAATCGCCACTAGAAAGGCGAGCAAGGAGCCGGTGACTTTGCCGGTCTTGCTTGCGGCATCAGAAGCACCGCCGATTCGCACCGAGGCATTGCACTTCGCCACCGATGCTCCGGAGGAGTTCTGGGATCTCACCGAGTACGTACGCGCCGTGGTCGCGCGCTCGAAGGTGTCTCATGGCCAGATCACCGTGTACACCCCGCACACCACGACATCGATCGTGATCAATGAGTCGGAGACCGGGTTCCTCAACGACTTCCGCAAGGTGATCGCCGGCCTGATACCCGTCGATACCTACTACGAACACGACGATGGTGATCTGCGCACCGAGAACCTGCAAGAGGACGAGTACGTGAACGGTCACGCTCACTGCCGGCAGCTCCTGGTCGGCCAACCGTCGGTCACGGTCCCGATCGTCGACGGCGAGGTGATCCTTGGCCAGTGGCAGCGTGTGTTCTTTGTCGAGCTCGACCAGGCGAGAAAGCGGCGAGTTTTCTTCCACGCCCAAGGGATCTGAGCCACCAATCGCGAGGTTGGCGCGGGACCATTTTTCGCGGCTCGCCACTTGGTAATTGCCCCATGATTCGTCCGCCGACTAAATTGGCTCGGCTATCTCCTCTGGGGGATGCGGCCCGGGTAAGGGCCAGTCAAGAAGACGTTGAAGGAAGGAAGGGAATTCTCAAATGATCAAACGTTTAGCAGTGCTCTTTGCGGTGCTTGCGCTGATCCTCGCAGCGTGCGGCGGTGTTGGTGACGACACCACGACAACCGCCGCTGAAGGCGCTGAAGGCGGGGGGCAGCAGGCCGGCGGGGGCACGCTCGCAGCCGTCCAGGCGCGCGGCACACTCAAGTGTGGTGTCAGCGGTTCGGCGGTCGGGTTCTCGGAGACGCAGCCAGATGGCACCGCGACCGGGTTCGATGCCGACTACTGCCGTTCGCTGGCCGCCGCCGTGCTCGGCGACGCCAACGCCGTTGAGTTCACGGCATTGACAGCCGCCCAGCGCTTCGAGGCGTTGAGGCTCAACGAGATCGACGTGCTGATCCGCAACACGACGTGGACGCAGAGCCGCGACACCGACCTCGGCATGCAGTTCGTGGCGACCACGTTCTACGACGGGCAACAGATGATGGGTGATCCGGCGAGGCTCCCCGGCCTGACGCCGGACTCGAGCTTCGAGGCCATCGATGGTGCGGTGGTTTGCGCCAACGCTGGGACCACGACCGAGAAGAACATCACCGAGGGTGCCGCCGTCGCTGGTGCCGACATCACACTGGAGACGTTCGAAACCATCCCGGACGCGATGGAGAAGTTCAAGGAAGGTACCTGCGACATCTTCACCACGGACGGTTCCGGGGTCTTCGGCAACCGGTTTGTCGAGCAGACAGCCGGTACCGCGGGCGCGGACAACTGGGTGATCTTCCCAACTGCTCCGTTCTCGAAGGAGCCGCTCGGTCCCGTCGTGCGTCAGAACGACGACGAATGGTTCGACGTGGTCCAGTGGCTGGTCTTTGCCACCTTTATCGCCGATGAGAACGGCGTGACCTCGGCGAACATCGATGACACGCGGGAGAACACACCGGAGCTCGCTCGCATTTTCGGTACCGACGAGGGTGAGTTGCAGACCAAGATGGGCCTGAGCGCCGATGCGTATTATCAGGCCATCAAGCAAATGGGCAACTATGAGGAGATCTACACCAAGAACCTGAATCCGCTGGAACTGTTCCGCGAGGGAACGTTCAACGCACAGTGGTTCGACGGTGGGCTGATCTACGCCCCACCGGCACGCTGAGAAGACGATCGAATCGACAAGAGAAGCGGGGGCGCCGGTGGCGCCCCCGCTTTTTCGTTCGGCGAGCAGGAGGCGTTCCGGGTAGGGTGACGCCGACGCGGAGGCTCACCGGGGACGGTGGCGGGAGGCAGGCGGCTTGACGGTCGAGGTCACACAGCACGAGCAGACCCCGCTGTGGCGCAATGCCACTTTCCTGAAATGGCTGGCGCAGATCCTGACCCTGCTCGGTGTCACCGCCCTGTTTGTCATCCTCGCCTCACAGGCCGTCGAAAACTTCAACAGGTCCGGGATCTCGTTCGGTTTCGATTGGCTCACCGATCCGACCGGGGTCGACATCCGTGAGGGTATCGACACTTCCCCCAGCAGCGGAGCCCGCGCCCTCGCCGTGGGTGCGGTGAACACGATCCGGGTGACGGTCTCCGGGATCCTGGCGGCAACGATCCTCGGGGTCATCATCGGCATCGGCAGGCTTTCCAACAACTGGATCGTCAACAAGATATCCACCGTCTACATCGAAACGATCAGGAATATCCCGCTGCTCGTCCAGATGTTCTTCTGGTCGGCCTTGGCGATCACCCTTCCCAGCCTCACCGCAGACGACATCGGCGAGTACTGGTTCAAGGCGTCCAATCGCGGCTTTGCTTTTGCCTGGATCTTCCCCAGCGGCGGGTTCTGGCCGTGGTTCACCATCGTCGTCGCCGGCATGTTCGTCGGGCGGTACGTGGCCCGCTGGCAGCGCCGC
>BTQG01000123.1:0-5498 GCA_036985755.1 Acidimicrobiia bacterium
GCTAGCTGTAGCCGGCGGTTTCCTGTTTCTCCCCCTCTTTGGCGTCGCATTTGGCGATTGTGCGACGGTTGGGGGATTTTGTCTTCGTCTCCACCGCGGAGCGGGGGAGACGCGGCGAAGCTGATGCTTCGCCGCAGAGGGGGCTTTGGGGGAGTTACCGATCACTTGCGCTCGGTCGCGACCAGCGAGCCCCCAAAAGCCGCCTCCGCTAACAGGCTTCGTCTCCTCGCGGCTCCCCCACTTCGTGGGAGAGGCGAAGGCCTGATAGCCCCCTCCGTCAGCGGCTGCCGCCGCTGTTTCCTCCCGCAAGGGTCTAGGAAACAGGGGGAGGAAACGGGACGTCGTTCTCAGCGAGCACCCGCAGCGCGTTCTCCCCGAGGACCTGACGGATCGCCGCCTCGTCCCAGCCTCGTCTCAGAAGGTCGGCGGTGATCGCCGGGTAGGTGGACACGTCTTCGAGACCCACCGGTGTGGCATCAATCCCGTCGAAATCCGAGCCGAGCCCGACGTGCTCGACCCCGGCGACCCCGGCGATGTGTTCGATATGGTCGACGACGTCGGCGACGGTGACCACCGGGTACGGGTCCTCGGCGAGGAGGCGGGCCAGCTCGGCCTCGACGGCGGCATCGTCACCAAGGCGCCGCTGAAGCTCCCGGGCCAACCCAAGGCGCTCCCCGCCGTGGACGGAGGCTGCTTCGGTGACGAACGCCGGATAGAAGTTCACCATCACCACCCCGCCGTTGTCGGCGACAAGCTCGAGGACGTCGTCGGGCACGTTGCGCGGATGGGAGGCAACGGCGAGCGCTCCCGAGTGCGACGCCATCACCGGTCGCTCGCTCACCGCCAGGGCGTGGCGCATGGTGTCGGGAGAGACGTGGGAGATATCGACGATCATTCCGATCCGGTTCATCTCCCGTACCACCTCCTCGCCAAAGCCGGTGAGACCGCCGTGGCGGGCCTCATCGGTGGCGCTGTCGGCCCAATCGTTGGTGTCGGCGTGGGTCAAGGTGAGATATCGGACGCCGAGGTGTCGCAGCCGCCGCAGCGCATCGAGCGAGTTCTCTATGCAATGGCCGCCCTCGGCCCCCAGCAGCGATGCGGTGTGGCCGCGGCCGCGTATCGCCGCGACCGAGGCAGCTGTGTCGGCTTCCTCGAGCTGGGCGCACCGCTGGATGAAGCTGCGGACGAGATCGATCTGTTCCAATGTGCTCTGGAAGGGTGAGGAGTTCGAGGCGGGGATGTAGACCGACCAGAACTGGGCGCCGACCCCGCCGCGGACCAAACGGCGACTGTCGGTGTGGTACCCGTCGAGCGGACCGCAGGGGTCGGCGGTCTCGAGGTTGCCCCCGGCGCGGATCCGCAGCGCCCAGGCCAGATCGTTGTGCCCATCCACGACCGGCAGGTCGGCGTGGATGCGTGTTGCGGTTTCGGCCACGTCGAGCACCATCGGGCGACGTTACCCTTTCCCCATGAGCGATCCTTTCCTCGCCGCCGCCATCGAGCAGGCCGAGCAGGGTCTTGCCGAGGGCGGAATCCCGATCGGCTCGGTGCTCGTCATCGACGCAGAGATCGTGGGCCGCGGTCACAACCAACGCATTCAGCGGTCGAGTCCGGTGCTCCACGCCGAGATGGACTGCCTCGAGAACGCCGGCCGCCTCTCGGCTTCCGAGTACCGCAGGGCCACGATGTATACGACGCTATCGCCGTGCGACATGTGCACCGGAGCAATCCTGCTCTACGGCATCCCGAGGGTGGTGGTCGGAGAGCATCGGACGTTCCTCGGCGGTGAGGATCTGCTCACCGCCCGTGGCGTCGAGGTCGAGGTGCTCGGCGATCAGCGCTGCGTCGACCTGATGACGGCGTTCATCGCGGCACGACCTGAGGTCTGGAGCGAAGACATCGGGGAATGACTTACCTCATGCAACGCATCTCGGTCGTTGGCATCTCCGGCACAGGGAAGACGACGGTGGGCAAGGCCATCGCCGAGACCCTCGGTATCCCCTTCGTCGAGCTCGACGGGATTCACCACCAGCCAGGGTGGACGGAACTCTCCGCCGAGGATTTCCGGGCGAGGGTGCGACCCATCGTCGACGAAGAAGCCTGGGTGATCGACGGCAACTACAGCTCCAAGGGTGTGCAGGACCTCGTCTGGCCGCGGGCCGATACCGTCGTCTGGCTTGATCTGTCGCGATCGCAAGCCATGCGCAGGGTGATTCGGCGCACGATTCGCAGAGCGGCAACGCGCCAGGAGCTGTGGAACGGCAATGTCGAGCCGTTGAACAACTTCTTCGATCCGCGACCGGAGAAGAACATCATCACGTGGACCTGGACCCGGCATCCAACGACCCGCGAGAAATATCAGGCAAAGATCGACGATCCCGTGTGGTCTCACCTCGACATCATCCGGTTACGGACACCGGCCGAGGTGAAGACCTTCCTAGAGAACCTCAGATCCCGGTGAACGGACTCGCGACTCTCTCAGATCTCGGTGAGGCAGGTCTCGTCTTCTCCGCCGTGCGGCGTGACGATGACCAGCGAGGGCTGATTGGTGCGTTCGAGTAGACCAGACACCAAGCCCTGATCCAGGCGGCACACGATGTCGGGGTGAGCCTCGGCGCTGCCCCCGAATGGGCAGTGCCGGGTGACGAGGCGGTGCTCGCCCGGCCGCGCCTCGATCTCGAAGCCAACCCCCATCATTGCCGTGGCCACCGCCCTGGCCGCTGCCTCGTAGCCTGCGTCGTCTTCGAAGCCCAACTCGGCAGCGAGCTCACGCCCGTACTCCCGGCCCACCTCCTCGGCGATGTCGCCGGCATCGACGGGTGCGATCCTGTTCACGACGCGCAGCAACAGCTCGGCCAACAGGTCGTAGCGAAGGGCAGGGAACTGAACGGACACATCTTTGCTCGTCGACTCGTAGTGTTTTGCCGGCCGTCCTGCGCCGGGCCCGGAGCGGCCTTCGGGGCGCCTGCGGGACACGCACAGGTAACCGTCGGCGACGAGGTGATCCAGGTGGTGTCGCGCCACATTGGCGTGGATGGTGAACAGCTCCGCTATCTCAGACACCGTTACCGGCTCCGTCGACTCGCGCACGGCGACGTAGATGCCACGTCGCGTCGTGTCGCCGAGCGCCGATGCGAGATCGCTTACCTGTCGATCGAATTGCGCGGTGTCCATGGAATCCTGCTTTTAGTGAACCGCCAGATTGGCTGGTCTGGCGGCAAGATCGGTGGTTCTCTCCGGTAACTATAGTTTCTATCCACTATCTCGATAGGAGTTGCTCGTGGTGGACATTGAAGCGGTGCGAACTGCGGTCGGCGCGGTACAGGATCCCGAGCTCCATCGCAGCCTCAGCGACCTCGACATGCTGCGCGAAGTCGAGGTCGTTTCCGACGATGCGATCAGGGTGCTGGTCGCCCTCACCGTGCCGGGCTGTCCGCTCAAGGACCGGCTGACCGCCGATGTCACCGCGGCCGCAAGCAGTGTTGCGGGGGTCAGCCGGATTGTGGTCGATTTCACCTCGATGACCGATTCCGAGCGGTCCGGTGTGGTGCAGAAGGTCCGTGGCGTGGAAAACATCCGCGAGGTGACGATCGGCAAGCCGGGTTCAAAGACGAGGGTGATCGGCGTGTCTTCCGGTAAGGGAGGCGTGGGCAAGTCGACCGTTACGGTGAACCTCGGCGTCGCCCTGGCCCGGCAGGGAAAGCGAATCGGAATCATCGACGCCGATGTGTGGGGCTTCTCGATCCCGAAGATGCTCGGCATCGATCGTCAGCCGGTTGTGCTCGACGACATGCTGCTTCCCCCGGAAGCTCACGGGGTCGCCGTGATGTCGATGGATTACTTCGTCGCCGACGACCAGCCCGTCATCTGGCGGGGGCCGATGCTGCACAAGGCGATCGAGCAGTTTCTTGTCGATGTCCATTGGGACGAGCCCGACTACCTGTTGATCGATATGCCCCCTGGGACCGGCGACGTTGCCATCTCGCTGAGCCAGTTCCTTCCGAGAGCCGAGACGATCGTGGTGACGACGCCGCAGCCGACCGCAGAGAGAGTCGCCGCCCGCGCCGGCCTGATGGCGGAGAAGGTCAACCAACAGGTGCTCGGTGTGATCGAGAATATGTCCTGGTTTACCGGTGACGACGGCACGCGCTATGCGATCTTCGGTGAAGGGGGAGGGGAAGCGCTTGCGGCCAAGCTCGGGGTCGACCTGCTCGGACAGGTCCCGCTGGTGCCGAACTTGCGAGAAGGGGCCGACGCCGGGCTGCCGGTCGTGGTGGTTGATCCCGAGGGAGACGCTGCGACCGCGTTCGAACGGCTCGCCGCCGAACTCGAGGCTCGTGGACCTAGGCTGCGTACCCACCCCGAGTTAGTCATCACCAACTGAATGGATATATGACATGTCCGAGACCGTCACCGTTCGTTTTGGCATCACCTCAGCGCGGGAGCTCGAGATCGAGGTCGAGCAAGACCAAGACGTCGCCAAGGAGTTCGAGGAGGCGCTGTCAAGTGGGGCTCAGATGCTGTGGATAGCCGATGCGCAGGGGCATCGTCACGGCATTGTCATGGGCAAGGTCGGGTTCATCGAGGTCGAGGCCGCATTGCGGCGCGACGTCGGCTTCGGCTCGGAGGCCTGAGCCGCGCTCCTGGCAGCCATGGGCTCGAAGGTCCGGTGGCCGCCCCTGGGAGCCCAGGTTTGGCAGGTTTAGCTTGCTTGGCGATGTTTGCGGCGTTCGGCGAGCCAACGCTTTCTGAGGCGACGGCGGTCGTCTTCGGGGTATCCACCCCAGATGCCGGCTTCCTGGTTGGTCTCGAGGGCGTACTGCAGGCATTCTTCCTGGATCGAGCACGCAGAGCAGATGGCGACGGCCTGGCGGATCTGGGTGGCGGCCAAGCCGGTGGTTCCGATCGGAAAGAAAAGGTCGGGGTCGGAATCGCGACAGGCGCCAATCTCGCGCCAGTCGCTGATGGTGAGTACCGTGGTGTCTCCTTGTAACGCGTCGTTCAAGCTTGTGAATGTGAATGCTTTCACATGGACCCCCCAATGTTTCACCGGGCTCTCACCCGGCTTGCCGATAGTGTACGGCCCAGGTTGGTGACTAGGCAAGCGGTTTTCCGAAGACGTTTGCGACCGATGACTAGTCAGCGCGGCAGCAATCGGGACCGGAGGAGACATGAGCATCCAGGAGGACCTCGCCGCGGCGCGAGTCGCTGCCATGAAGCGGGGTGACCGGGCGACGCTGAACGTGATCCGACAGGTCGAGTCAGAAGTATCCCTCGCCAAGAGCGCTCCGGGGTTCCGTGGTGAGGTGGACGACGAGCTGTACCGGTCGACGATGGCGAGTTACGTCAAGCGGATGGACAAGGCGCGCGTCGAGTACGAAGGTTTCGGCGAGCGCGGTCGGCAGCAGGCGGACGGGCTGGCATTCGAGATCGACTATCTGTCGCAGTTCCTCCCGGAGTCACTGTCGGAAGACGAAACCCGCGTCCTGGTACGCCAC
>BTQG01000124.1:0-5421 GCA_036985755.1 Acidimicrobiia bacterium
GACCACACCACCCGATGGACAGACGGCGGCACCACCACCACCAACAACCTCGCCCCCCTCTGCCGCCACGACCACCGCATCAAAGACACCCACGGATGGACCTACCAAAAACTACCCGACGGCCACTACCAATGGACCAGCAGACTCGGCCACACCTACCCCACCAACAGCCGACCCCCGTAGCAGGCCCTCGTTAGCCTCCCCACCGTCCAGAGACACCCCATCCTGATCACCGTCCTTGCCCGCGTTCGGCCGCTCAATCGTCGACGAACTCTCCCCATTCCCAGCGGGTGATCTTGCCGTCCTCGACATATGTGCGGTGGCCTGCCACCTCGAAGCGGTCATCGAGCCCTCGGAACTCGAAAGACCAGATCACGACGCCGTCCACAACCTCGAGGTCGGTGATGAGGTACTCCTGAAACCATCGGTCGTCATCGAGCGGAGTGAGCCCCTCGGCGATCGCAGCGTTTCCGATGACCGAGTCTCCCATGAAGGAGCCAACGAGCTCGGCGTCTTCGGCAAACAGCGAACATACCGCGTCGACATTGCGTGCGTTGGTGGCGGCGGCAAACGCCTCGACGACCGCGGCGGGATCGCTGGACTCAACTGCTGGCCCCTCACAGCTCGTCTCGAATACCGCGGTGAACGACGCGCCTTCGAAGACCTCGCTGCCGGTGAGACACTCGACTTCGTAGAGGCCAGGAGTAAGCCGCATGGCACCGGCATTGCGATCGCCCGGTGGGATCCAGGCAGTCGTCACCGGCAGTACGTCGCCGTCCGCACGGGCAAAGGTCAGCGCGACATCGACTGCCGAGTTGTTGACCAGGTCCATTCGCACCACGTCTCCTGCGGCCACCTGTGTTGGATCGATGTCGGACGAGCAGGCCACCCCGTCGAACACCAGAAGCCCGGTCAGGTCGGCATCTCTGGTCCATCGCGGTGCCAGCGTCTCCGGGGCCTCCGGATCGACGATCCCGGCCACGATGTCTGCCTTGACCTCATCGAGCGTGGCCGCCTGGGAAGCGGTGAGGCCACCATCGGGTGCGTAGTCGACACTCCCGGGTGCGAGCCCGAGCTCATGGACGCCGGGCTCCAGCTCTCCGGCGAGATACGCCCGAACTGCCTCGTACACCGCCGAATCCCACCGCTTCCACATCGAGGTGAGAAAGCGGCTCGCCTGGTCGGGCGGCACCACACGCTGCTCATCGACCTCGGAGCCAATCACCCACAGGTCACGGCCCAGCTCGTCGGTCAGCTCGGCGGCGGCGACGGCGATGCCGAGCCCCGCCTCACCTGCGGAATGATGGATCACGTCGATTCCGGAGCGATACATGTCCGCCGCAGTCTCCTTGGCCAGGTCGGTATCCAAGTACGGGCCGTTTTGTCCATCCTGGTACGGCCCCAGGTACACGCTGTCCACCTCGATGCTCGGGTTTATCGATCGGGCCCCGGCGCCGTATGAGGCGCGGCGCGCTTCGGTAGTGGTCCCCTGATACCCGCCGATGAAGCCGATCTTGCCGGTCTCGGATGCCAGGGCGGCGGCGACCCCCATGAGGTAGGCGCCCCCCTCGCGAACGAACCTGAGCGACGTTACGTTTGCGAACGAGTCGTCGAACCCGTCAAACACGACAAAGGAGATTTCCGGGTAGTCATTGGCCAGGGCGTAGGCGACAGTGCCCTGGTCGAACATGCCGTCGATGATCAGCCCGTAGCCGGCATCGGCGAGGGCGCGCACGTCCTCCTCGTCGTCGATCAGCGCCACGACCCGCTGCCCTTCGAAGTCGAGCTCACTCTCTGCCCGGTTCCAGCCCTGCTCGATGAGGTCTTGGATCACGCTGATACCGCCCTGTACCAATGCCACCTTTGGCCCTTCTGGACGGGTCACCACAAACAGCACTGTGGCCACCACCGCGACGAGAACCGTGATCGCCGACGCCAGACCCCAGGTTCTCAGCCTGGCGCCGCGTTGCAAGCGCTGCTCGCGCAACCGGCGTTCTTCCTCGGACTCACGCTCGGCGGTCAGCCTGGCCTGTCCGGCGTCGAGGAACTCCTGCTCTGTCGCGGTCAGTGTGATTGCGCTGGTCTCCGCCCAGGCGATGGCGTCGTCGAGGCGTCCGCCGCGGTAGACGTAATCCTCGTCGCGGCCGGCGGTGTCCCAGACGCCGGCGGCCGCTGCCAGCTCGCGATGGCGCAGAAGGTCGTGGCGGTTGTCCTCGATCCACGCCCGGAGCCGATCCCATTCGTGGAGCAGTGCTTCGTGGGCCACCTCGACCGTTGGCGCGCCGGTGGCTTGGTCTCGGTCAAGAGACAGGAGGCGGTGGGTGGCGAATCGCTCGATGACATGCTGCATGGCGACCACATCGATATCGAGGGCCACGATCTCGGAGGCATGCACCCGGCGGCGGGTCCACTCGTCCTGGTCGGCGATGGCCACGAGGCGCAGGAACAGCTGTTTGGCGGCTTCCTGCTCGCCATCGCTGAGTGAGCCGTACAACTCGTCGGCCCTCCGAGTCAACGCCCCGCGGACGCCGTCGATGGAGCGGTAGGTGTCGACGGTGAGGACGTTTCCGACGCGGCGATCGAAGAGCTCGGTGAGGGTGTACTGGAAGAGCGGCAGGCCTCCGGGCTGCCCGATAACGTCGGTGAGGAGCTCGACGAGCAATGCCGGTTCAACCGCGACTCCGGTGCCCTGGGTTGGACCAAGCGCTGCCGCTTCGAGCTCATCGGAGGTGAGCGGCACGACGTTGATCACACCGGATGCCATGCGGTCGGCGAACTCGGGATAGTCGAAGGGCTGGCTGTAGAAATCCGACCGCAGCGTCAGCAGCACAACGACTCGGCCGTAGGGATCGTCGAGGGCCGCCACAAGCTGGTTCACGAATCGCTCCCGGATCGCCTCGTCGGCGACGAGTGTGAACAGCTCCTCGAATTGGTCGATGGCGAGGATCAGCCGTGAGGTGTCGTCCGGCAGGATCCGAAGCGCCGCTCGCAGCAGGCCGGAGTCGCCCTCGCCCTGCAGGGTTTCGGCCAAGCTCTCCGGACCGTCCATCGTCGCCCGCAGCAAGGCAGCCTCCAGCTCGATGAACGGATCCGAGCCGGGAAGCATGTGGGCGACCCGCCACTGGTCCGAGCCCTCCACGACGCCCTTGCGAAGGGCCGGGATGAGGCCGGCTCGCACTGCGCTCGACTTGCCGGACCCGCTGGGACCGACGAGGACGAGCAGTCGCTCGTCTTCTGACAGTCTGCGCAGGACCTCGGCGGTGAGCCGGTCCCTTCCGAAGAAGTCGGCGGCATCGTCCTCCTGGAACGGTCGCAATCCCTTGAACGGGTTGACCGCATCGCCCACGACGCCGGTTCGTGTTGCCTTCGGTGTTCGCAGCTGGAGACGAGAGTCGTGAAGCAGAATCTGCTCTTCGAGGCGGCGGAGTTCCGGGGAGGGATCGATGCCGAGCTGCTCGCCGATCGTTCGGCGGAAGCGCTCGAAGGCACGGAGTGCGTCGGCCGATCGCCCGGCCCGATAGAGCGCCAGCATCAGCTGGCCGACGGGTCGCTCGCGCAGCGGGTGCCGGTCCTGGAAGGCTTCCAGGTCGCCGATGAGCTCGCCGGCTCGTCCGATCCGGAGATCGGCGTCGAAGGCATCCTCGGTCGCGCCGATGCGGAGCTCTTCGAGGCGGACGATCTCGGTTTGGGCGAAGTCGTCATAGGCAAAATCCTGCAGGGCACTCCCGCTCCACAGATCCAACGCGTCATGGAGCACCTGCGATGCATCCTCGCTTCGGTCTGCAAGGAGGGACCGCCCCTTGGTGACCGCCCGCTCGAACCGCACGGCGTCGATGGAGTCGACGTCGACGTTCAGCACGTACCCGTGATCGCGGGTAGCCAGCGCCTTGGACTGTCCGGCGTCGGCAAGGTCGGGCTCGAGGACGGCACGCAACCGGGAGACATACACCCACAGCGAGTTTTCTTTGCCGTCGGCCTCCTCGCCCCAGATCTGGTCGAGGATCCGGTCGGTCGGCACCACGCGGTTGGCATGGATCAACAACAGGGCGAGCAACGAGCGCTGTTTGTGCGGGCCCGTGTCGACTGCCTCGCCATCGTTGAGCACCTCGAGTGGGCCGAGGATGCGGAACTCCACTGAGGTACCTCCCGTTCGATTTCAGCCTACGGAAACCGTGTCCTTGTGTGCTCTTGCAGCGTTGCAACGGGCCCTTGCCTTTTCCTTAACGGCCGTCTGAAACCGCCAAGGATTCCACCGGGGATGGCTAATCCGGCAGGCGGACGCTGCGGGCATGAAATACTCATCCCGCATCCTCTTCGCAGCCCTGCTGGCGTTCTCCGGCTTCACCGCCACTCCTGCCGCGTCCAGTGGCATCACGCTGGTCGGCGGCACCGAACAGGACCACGCTGATGTCGCTTGGGCATCGGAGCGATTCGACAAGGCCGGTCTGGTGTTGCCACCGGTGGTGGTCGAGTTCCACGCAGACGACGCGGGCTGCGACGGTTACGACGGTGTCTTCCGAGGCGGCGAAGACCCATTCCGCATCGATGTGTGCAACGCCAATCGCTACATCGTCATGCACGAGCTTGCCCACGCCTGGGATCAGCACAACCTGACCGACGAGATGCGTGAGGAGTTCATGGAGCTGCGCGGCCTGACCTCGTGGAACGGCAGCGGGTCATGGAAGGAACGCGGTGTGGAAGCCGTCGCCGAGGTCATCACTTGGGGACTGTATGACCATGACATCACTGCGGATCGCGAGCAGAAACGAGAGAAGGAGCGCGCTTTTGAGCTGATCACCGGCGAGTCGCCTCGACGCCAGGCCACCGAGGCCGGCGGCGGGACCCGGACTCGCGCTATCGAAGACCCAGTCGATGCGGAGACTGGTTGGGATGAGCTGCGCTGAGCCGCGGGACACAACGACATGCAGGACCTCTTACCGAACCCAGCTCGTCTTGGGAGTCGACCGAGTCGTGGGCCGTGGAGGCAGACCTATGACCTGCGACGAGTGACCTGGAGCACCGCAAACCTGCCAGCATGTCCCATCGATGACCGGCTCACTTCTCACCGCACGCGATCTTGGACACGCCTTTGGCAGCGTTATGGCCCTCCACAGCGTCAACTTCGACGTGCCCCCGGGGCGAATCGGGTTGGTCGGAGCCAACGGCGCAGGAAAAACCACGCTGGTCAAGATCCTCCTCGGGATCCTGCGGCCGACGACCGGCACCGCAACCGTTTTCGAGGTCGATGCCACCAGCGAGTTCCTGCCCATCCGCTCCCGGGTCGGTTACATGCCGGAGAGCGATTGCCTGCCGCTCGACATGACCGCAGCCGACTTCCTCATCCACGCCGCCGGGCTGGCCGGTTTACCCCGAAACGCGGCAAGGCAGCGGGCATCCGACGTGCTCACCCTGGCGGGCCTC
>BTQG01000125.1:0-5308 GCA_036985755.1 Acidimicrobiia bacterium
AACGCCACGACGATGGCCATGGCCACGGCAACGGCAACCACAAAGATGACGACGGTCAAGCGGCCTCCTTGGCTGGACATTCGGATTGTACGAGGAGCCGAGAGCCAACAGTCTTGAGTCCACAGACAAAGAGTCCACAGTCTTCAGCCTTCAGCCATCAGCAAGACAGGAGGAGGTTCTTCCCGGGTTCGACTCTGACTGATGACTGATGACTGATGACTGATGACTGATGACTGATGACTGATGTGACTGACGACAGATAACTCTCTATCCCGCCTGGCGGCGGCGGGCGGCGATCTGGCGTTCCTTGCGGATCTTCCTGCGCTCCCGTTCGGACATCATCCCCCAGATCCCGAACTTCTCGCTGGAAACAATGGCAAACTCGAGACACTCGGCGCGGACCTGGCATTCGCGACAGATACCCTTTGCCGTGCGCGTCGATGCCCCACGTTCCGGAAAGAACAGGTCGGGATCAGCCCCGCGACAGTTAGCAAGGTCTTGCCATGCCATATCCAGGCCACCCGTTTGCAGGACTTCCAGGAGGTCGGCGAGCATCATCTCTCCCTACGCCGATGTAATTACAGCTCTGTAATTCTCGCACACCCTGCGCGCGCATGTCAATTCGGAGAGTGGCTTTGCGAGGACCCGTCACGCGCCGTTCGCCGCCCACCGGTCGCCGTCCTCGGGCTTTCGGCCTCCACCCCAACACCCTCCAATGCCTCGAACTCGGCTCATCGGACTCAACCCGACACCCGGCTGCCTGGAACCGGCGACCGGGACGGGTGGCGAGCGAATAAGATCACGACCTAGCAGCAGACAAGGCGCCCCTTTGACAACGACCAACAAGCGAGGCCAGGTCGATCGCCGCACAGGGTGGAAGGAATGGCTCAGCCCCTTCTTCACTTCCGACCTCGGCATCAAGTGGCTGATGGGCCTCACCGGCGTCGGGTTGCTCGGTTATGTGCTGGTCCACATGGTCGGCAACCTCAAAGTGTTCTTCGGTGCCGAGGAGATCAACCTCTACGCCGCATCGCTACGAGAGCTGCTCTACCCCCTCGTGCCCAATCAATCGATCCTGTGGTTGTTCCGCATCGGGCTCACCGCCATGTTCGTTTTCCACATCTGGGCTGCCTGGGTTCTGACCAACCGCAGTCACAAGGCACGTGGCGACATCAAATACCAGGCCAAGCGGCAATACGACGCGGTCAACTACGCCAGCCGCACCATGCGATGGGGCGGCGTCATCATCCTGCTGTTCCTGATCTTCCACCTGGCCGATCTGACGCTCGGCTACGCCAACCCGGAATTCATCTACGCCGACGTCTATCACAACATCGTCACCAGCTTCGAGCGCGTCCCCGTTGCCGTGTTCTATATCGTCGCCCAGGTGGCCCTGGCGATGCACATCTATCACGGGGCGTGGAGTCTGTTCCAGAGCCTCGGCTTGGCCAACCCGCGTTTCAATGACTGGAGACGCTGGTTTGCGGTGGTGTTCGCCGTCGTCATCCTGATCGGGAACACGGCGATGGTGCTGGCGGTGCAGGTCGGGATCTTGACACTGTGAGAAAGGCCTCAAGGTGACCGCACCGACAACGCTCGATGGCCACGTGCCCGACGGCCCGATCTGGGCGAAGTGGGATCAACACCGCTTCGATACCAACCTGGTCAACCCGGCGAACCGGCGCAAGTACGACATCATCGTCATCGGAACCGGGCTCGCCGGAGCCGGAGCCGCAGCTGCCCTCGGTGAGCTGGGTTACAACGTCAAGGCCTTCACCTACAACGATTCCGCACGCCGTGCCCACAGCATCGCAGCCCAGGGAGGGATCAACGCAGCTAAGAACTACCCGAACGACAACGACAGCATCTTTCGCCTCTTCTACGACACGGTGAAAGGCGGCGACTACCGCTCACGAGAGGCCAACGTCTACCGGCTGGCGCAAGTCTCGAACGCCATCATCGACCAGACCGTCGCCCAGGGCACACCCTACGCGAGGGAATACGGAGGGCTGCTCGACAACCGGTCCTTCGGCGGGGCCCAGGTTTCGCGTACCTTCTACGCCCGCGGGCAAACCGGTCAGCAGCTCCTGCTGGCCTCCTACCAGGCGCTCGCCAGACAGGTAGGACTGGGCAGGGTCCAGGTGTTCACCAGGTCCGAGATGCTGGACGTCGTGACATTCGAAGGCAGGGCGGCTGGAGTCGTCGTACGCGATCTGGTGACCGGAGAGATCTCGAGACACTCCGCCCACGCCGTGGTGCTGGCGAGCGGCGGCTACTCCAACGTCTACTTCTTGTCGACGAACGCCATGAACTGCAACGCGACCGCGGCGTGGCGGGCGTATCGTAAGGGCGCCCTCTTTGCCAACCCGTGTTTCACCCAGATCCACCCGACGTGCATCCCGGCAAGCGACGAGTTCCAGTCGAAGCTGACCTTGATGTCCGAATCCTTGCGCAACGACGGGCGCATCTGGGTGCCGGCGACTCCGGACGACCCACGCCCGCCCAATGAGATTCCGCAAGCCGATCGCGACTACTACCTGGAGCGGCAATACCCGACGTTCGGGAACCTCGTCCCCCGAGATGTCGCCTCCCGTGCCGCGATGCGGATGATCGATGAGAACCGGGGCATCGGACCCCTGAAGAACGGCGTATACCTCGACTTTGCCGACGCCATCGATCGCCTCGGCAGGGAGACCATCGAAGAGCGGTACGGGAACCTCTTCGAGATGTACCAGCGGATCACCGACGAGGACCCATACACAAACCCGATGCGCATCTACCCGGCGCCGCACTACACGATGGGTGGTTTGTGGGTCGACTACAACCTGCAAACCACCGTGCCCGGTCTCTTCGCCTGCGGCGAGGCCAACTTCTCGGACCACGGCGCCAATCGTCTGGGCGCTTCGGCGCTGATGCAGGGTGTCGCCGACGGGTATTTCGTGTTGCCGGCCACTATCTCGCAGTACCTGAGTGACTGGCTCAACGTCGACCCAGTGCCAACGGATGATCCGGTGTTCGAGGAGGCGGAACAGGCAGTCACCGCCAAGATCAGGCGCTTGCTGGACATCGGCGGAACCCGCTCCGTCGATCACTTCCATCGCCGCCTCGGCCACATCATGATCGAGTACTGCGGTATGTCCCGGAGCAAGGAGGGGCTGGAGAAGGCTCTCGACGAAATTGCCGCGCTGACCGAGGAATTCTGGACCGATCTCAAGGTGCTCGGCGACAACGAGTCGATGAACCAATCGCTCGAACGCGCCGGCCGGGTCGGCGACTTCCTCGAGCTCGCCGATCTGATGGTGCGCGATGCACTCGATCGTGAGGAGTCCTGCGGGGGTCACTTCCGGGTTGAACACCAGACCGAGGATGGCGAAGCGCTGCGCGATGACGAGCACTTTGCCTTCGTCTCCGCCTGGGAATGGGAGGGCGAAGGTGTGGCGCCTATCCGCCGCAAGGAGCCGCTGACCTTCGAAAACATCGAGCTGACGCAGAGGAGCTACAAGTAATGGATATCAGGCTCCGTGTGTGGCGACAGGCAAGGGGTACTGCCGCCGGCGAGTTCACGGACTACGAGGCGAACAACGTCAGCCCTGAAGCGTCGTTCCTCGAGATGCTCGATCAAGTAAACGAAGGGCTCAACGATGCCGGAGAGGACCCGATTGCCTTCGACAGCGACTGTCGCGAGGGGATCTGCGGCGCCTGCGGGCTGATGATCAACGGCAGCCCGCACGGCCCGCAGCGGGGAACCGCCACCTGCCAGCTACACATGCGCAAGTTCACCGATGGCCAGATGATCACCATCGAGCCGTGGAGAGCTTCAGCCTTTCCAGTGATCAAGGACCTCGTCGTCGACCGGGACGCATTTGACGAGATCATCGAGTCTGGTGGCTTCATATCGGCGAGTATCGGCGGCGCTCCCGACGCAAACGCGGTGCCGGTTCCGCGAGCCGCCGCGGAATCCGCCATGGATGCAGCTGCCTGCATCGGGTGCGGTGCCTGTGTCGCCGCCTGCCCAAACAGTGCCGCCAACCTATTTACTGCAGCCAAGATCGCCCACCTCAACCTGCTTCCGCAGGGCCAACCCGAGCGCTATGTGCGCACGGTGGCGATGGTGGAGACGATGGAGGAGCACTTCGGCTCGTGCACCAACTTCGGAGAGTGCGAGACCGCATGTCCCAAGAGCATCTCGATCGACGTGATCGCCTGGATGAACCGCGACTACGTGGCAGCACAGTGGAAGAATCTGGTCAAGACAGGACAGGGCTAGAGAGTCGCGAGTCGCCAGCCCCTTCGTAATACGTTGTACGTAATGCGTAATACGACCCTGAATCACCGGAACGACCGAACGCTACAATCTGGGCTCGCACCCAAGAAAGGATCTCAATGGCCAAGTTTCTCACCGTGGAGCACATGGAGGCGGGAACCGAGGCGCTGAATGGCGACGCCGCCTTCCAGGAGGCGATGGCGAGTGTCGAGCTCGGGCTGCAATTCACTGTGAGCGGCGGTCCCGACGGGGATGCCGCCTACTACCTGCAGATCTCCGACGGCACCGCCACCCTGGAACTCGGTGAGCTGGCGGATTTCGATGCATCCGTTGCCAGTGATTACGAGTCGGCGGCGGCCATCTCCCAGGGCGATCTCAACATCCAAATGGCTTTCATGACCGGAAAGATCAAGGTCGGCGGCAACATGGCCAAGGTGATGATGCACCAGGACCTCATCAACGAATTCGCCAGGGTCTCCAGCGGCCTCGACCTGGACTACTGAGCCACTTCTTGCCTCTCCCACGAAAGTGGGGGAGGCGCGAGCAGACGAAGTCTGCGAGCGGAGGGGGCTTTGGGAGCCGCGTATATCCAGATGAGCTCATCGCGCCAAAGCCCCCTCTGCGTCGGAGCTTGCGCCCCTCCTCGTCTCTCTCGTTTCGCCAGGGAAACGAGCCCAACGAGGAAAAAGGGCGCCTGCGGCGCCCTTTTCCTCGTTCGATTGCTTCTTTTCTAGCCCGGTTTTACTCGATCCTTGAAGCCCTGGCCTGCTTTGAATGCCGGAACTCTGGTCGCCGGCACGTACACCGGCGCGCCTGTTTGCGGATTCCTTGCAGTACGCGCCTTTCGGTCGCGTCCTTCGAAGGTGCCGAAGCCGGTGATCTGGACCTTTCCCTGCGTGACGACGCCACCCATGATGACGTCAAGCGTCTCGTCGATCATCTTGCTCGTCATCGCCTTGGATTCCCCTGTATTGCGGGCCACCGCCTCGATCAACTCACCCTTGTTCACAATGAACCTCCTTGGTCGCTGAGGTGAATGACAAC
>BTQG01000126.1:0-5278 GCA_036985755.1 Acidimicrobiia bacterium
TATGTTCGATAGAGAGTATGAGCCGATCCCGCCGATGTTGGACGACATGGAGGCTGGCCCTGAGTTGGGCGGAATCCTTGCCTGTATCGACATCAACGAGGTATCTCCCCATGACCGGATATGGGTGATGCGAGCCGACGACCGCATGGTCTCGTACTACCAGGCACATCGGTATCGAGACATGGCAGCACTGCCCGAAGTCATGGAAGACCCCCACCCGGTGGGAGCCTGCATGTCTGCAGCCGCAGAGATCCGGGCTGCGTTGTGCCTGACCCGTCGCGCCAGCGACATCGAGTTGACCTTCGCCCTCGAGTTGGAGCAACGCCTCCCCCAAGTATGGGAAGCCCTCGCCAAAGGCGACATCGACATCCGCCGAGCCAACACGATCGCTCGCGAAACCGCCCATCTTTCCGTGGCCGCGGCACACGGGGTGGTAGAGCGGATCATCGAGGCTGCTCCCAATTTGACTACCGGCCAATTGAAAGCCCGCATCGGCGGGTTGTGTATCGAAGCCGATCCCCAAGATGCCAAAGATCGCTACGAATATGCCGTGCAGGATCGTCGTGTCGTCACCGAGTCGACCACAGATGGGACCGCCAACCTGTTGGGTCTCAACCTGCCGCCGCACCGGGTGGCGGCGCTGTCGCGGAAGATCAACCACCTTGCTCGAAGCCTCAACACCAGGGGCGAGACTCGGACCATGGATCAACTTCGCGCCGACGTGTTCCTCGACCTCCTCAACGGCAAGGCGGGTACCAAGGCCAGCAGCGGTGGTGTCTTGTATCTCCACTCCGACCTGGACACGCTCACCGCATTGGCAGAACATCCCGGAGAGCTCGCCGGCTACGGCCCGGTCGTCGCCGACGTCGCCCGACAGGTCGCCGCCGATCTCGAGGACGCCGAATGGCGCTACACCGTCACCGACACCGCCACCGGCCAACCCGTCGCCAGCGGGGTCACCGGCCGCCGACCCAACGCCTCCCTGCGCCGCGACGTCGAAGCCAGGGACCCGACCTGTATCTTCCCCGGGTGTCGCATGCCGTCGGTCGACTGCGACATCGACCATCGCAAACGATGGGCAGACGGCGGGCCCACTACCCGCGATAACTGCGCTCCGCTGTGTCGACACGACCACATCATCAAAGACGAGAGAGGCTGGACCTACCGGAGACTCCCCAACGGCAGCTATCAATGGACCAGCAAACTCAGACACACCTATACCACCAGTGGCACACCCCCCTGATCGCGTGCCGCCGAGACGGTGACCGACGCGACGTCGATTAGGTTTACGCCGATGCATTTCGTCGACGCCCGCGACCTGGCAGTCGCGCTCGATGCCAAGGCCGAGCAGCCCGAAGCAGAGTTCCTCGCCGGCGGCACCGACCTCATGGTGGAGGTGAACCTGAGCCACCATCGGCCTGAGGGGGTCATCGCGGTGCGTCGCTGCGAGGAGCTGCTCGAGCAGGACTCCCGGCGCATCGGGGCTGCCGTGACCTGGGCGCGTCTCGAGCGCAGTCCGCACCGGGCACTTGCTCAGCTCGCTCGGACCATCGGCTCGCCGCAGATTCGGGCGGCAGGCACGATGGGCGGCAACGTTGCCACCGCAAGCCCTGCCGGGGACGGGTTGCCATGGATCGCCGCGGTCGATGCCGAGATCGAGGTCGTATCTCGCGACCGGGGGAGGCGGATCATCCCATGGAGCGACTTTTTCGTCGGAGTGAAAGACACGACACTCGCCCTCGACGAGATCATCACCGCGGTTGTCCTTCCCGAGCAGATGCCGGTCTCCCAGGAGTTCGCCAAGGTGGGGCAGCGCAACGCCATGGTGATCGCCACGGTGAACTGCGTTGTCGTCAGAGGAGACGACGGGTTCCGGGTGGCGCTGGGCTCGGTGGCACCGGTGCCGATACGCGCCGGTCGCGCAGAGCAGATGATCAACGCAGAGACATCGATCTCCGAAGCGGTGCTGGAGGAATTCGCCCGTCTCGTCGCCGAGGAGGTCCGCCCGATCAGCGACCATCGCTCGACCGAGGCCTACCGCCGGCACGCCTCCGGTGTGCTGGCAAGCCGGCTGGTGCAGAGGTGCTTGTCCGCATGATCGTCACCCTCACCCTCAACGGAGAAGAACGCAGCGCCACCGTCGCCGGGTGGGAGAGCCTGCTGACCGTGCTCCGCGACAACCTTGCCCTTCCCGGGTCCAAGAACGCCTGCGAGCAGGGCGAATGCGGCTCCTGCTCGGTGATTCTCGATGGAGAGAACGTCAATTCCTGTCTGGTGATGATCGGTGACTGCGAAGCGGCGGCAATCACCACCGTGGAGGGCATCGCCGTCGAGGGCGAGCTCCATCCCATCCAAGAGGCCATCCTCGAGGAAGGGGGCGTTCAATGCGGGTTCTGCACCCCGGGCTTCGTGGTCACCGCGGCACACCTGTTCGCCGGCGATCCCAGGCCGAATGAGGCGGCCATCCGAGAGGCTTTCTCCGGCAACATCTGCCGCTGCACAGGATACGGCGCACTTCTCCGAGCCTTCGATGCGCTCGCCGAGGACGGGTCATGACGACCAAGGAACGTGTCGCAGACCGCATCGGCGAGAGCACGACTCGCCCGGACGGTGTTGCCAAGCTCACCGGCAACTTCGCCTACGGATCCGATCTGTGGATGGACGGCATGCTGTTTGGCGCGACCGTGCGCAGCCCCTATGCACATGCCAGGCTGCTGAAACTCGACATCACCCCCGCCGTGCTCATGTCCGGGGTGAGAGCGGTTCTCACTCAGGATGATGTGCCGGGGGTACCCGGCTTCGGTCAGGTGGAACAGGACCAACCGGTGTTGTGCGACGGGACTGCTCGCTACTGGGGAGAGCCGGTCGCCATCGTTGCCGCCGACGACGCCGAAACGGCGCGGGCCGCCGTTGCTGCGATCGTCGTCGAGTGGGAGCCGCTGACGCCGGTCACCGACATGGACGCAGCGAGCGCTGTCGGGGAGGTGTTCCGCGACATGGTGATCCGCCGCGGCGATGCCGACGCCGCAGGGTCGGTGGTGATCGAGGCTGAGTACGAGACTGCTATCCAGGATCAGGCACCGCTGGGGCCCGAGGCAGGGCTGGCGATCCCCGACGGGGACGGCGGCCTGGATTTGTACGTGACCAGCCAGTGGGTCCATATAGACCACGCCCAGATCATCGCCTCCCTCGACCTGGAGCCTGACGATGTCCGTTGCCACCCGGTGGGGATCGGCGGCGCCTTCGGTGCCCGTGAGGACATCTCCCTCCACATCCACGTCGCCATGCTGGCGCTACGCACGGGCCGTCCGGTACGGATGGTGTATGACCGGACCGAGTCCTTCGCCGGGCACGTCAAGCGCCACCCGGCTCGCATGCGGTACCGGCACGAGGCCGACGACGACGGAAGGCTTGTCAAGGTCACCGTCGATCTCGTCCTCGACGGTGGCGCCTATGCCCACACCAGCGCCGCCGTGCTGGCCAACGCTGCCTTCTTCACGGTTGGCCCCTACAACTGTGACAACGTTTTCGTGGACGCTTCGGTATCCAGGACCAATAACCCGCCGGCGGGGGCGATGCGTGGGTTCGGGGCGGTGCAAGTCTGCTTCGCCTACGAGAGCCAGATGGACCTCCTTGCCAAGGAACTCGGGATCCACCCCCTGGAGGTACGTCGCAGAAACGCACTGGCACCGGGAGACCCGATGGCAACGTCGGGCCAGATAGTGGAAGGCTCATTGCCGACGCTGCGTGTGATGCAGGAATTGGAGACGATTCCGATGCCGGATGCCAGCATTCCCGACGATCCGAGCCTGCTCCCCGGCGGCACCGGCCTGACGACGCGAAAGCAAGACGTCGTGCGCGGGGTCGGCTACGCCCTTGGGTTGAAGAACCTGGCGTTCTCGGAGGCGTTCGATGACTTCAGCGAGGTCCGGCTCGTGCTGACTCCTGCCGGTCTCGAGATCCACACCGCAGCGATCGAGGTGGGTCAGGGCCTGGTCACGATCTGCCAGCAGATCGCCCGTTCCGTGCTCGGGATCGAGCGCATCGCCTGGGTGCCTGCCGACACATCGCAGATCGGTTCGGCGGGGTCGACCTCCGCATCGCGCCAGACGCAGATGACCGGAGGTGCCGTCTACGAAGCCGCGGTAGGCCTCCGCACTCAGATCCTCGAGCGTTATGACGGTGATGAGCTCACCAATGACGGGGTGTACCGGGCCGGAGAGCTCGTAGCGTCCCTCGCTGAGATCACCGGCGAGCAATGGGTTCGCTACCGGCACCCGCCGACCGAGGAACCGGATGAGTTCGGTCAGGGCAATCCCCACGCCGGTTTCGTGGTGGCCGCGCATCGGGCCGTGGTCGACGTCGATCCGGAGCTGGGGCTGGTGCGAGTGGTCCAGGTCGACACCGTCCAGGATGTGGGCAAGGCCCTCAACCCGCAGGCGATCGTCGGCCAACTCGAGGGCGGCATCGCCCAGGGGGTCGGGTTCGCCATCATGGAGGAGCTCATCCTCAAGGATGGCGTCATCCTCAACCCGACGTTCACCGACTATCTGATTCCCACCCTGCTCGATGTGCCCGACGTTCGATCGCGCGTGATCGAAGAGCCGGCCCACTGGGGACCGTTCGGCGCCAAGGGCATCGGTGAATCGCCAACGATCAGCTCGACGCCTGCCGTCGTTGCGGCGATCCGGGCCGCCACGGGAAAGCCCTTGACCAGGGTGCCGGTGCGTCCCCAAGACATCGTCGGAGTGTGACGTGTCGGTGGTAGCAGGCATCGTGCTCGCCGCCGGGTCATCGCTGCGGATGGGCGAGCCAAAGCAGCTACTCCAATATCGCGGCAGGACCTTGCTCAATCGGGTCATCGCAACCGCTGAGGCGTCCCGCCTCGACCACGTCGTCGTCGTCACCGGCGCCAATGCCAGGGCAATCGAGGACTCGATCGAGTCGGAGCGAGCGACGGTGGTGCACAACCCGGACTTTCAGCAGCCCAACATGACCTCGGTGGTGACGGGAGCGAGGTCGGTAGAAGCGGACGCGTTCCTCACCTTGCCGGCCGATATCCCCGGCATTTCGACCGCAGTGATCAACGCCGTGATCGATCGGTGGGCGGAACAATCGCCGTGGGCGGCCCTGACCGAGTACCAGGATCGGGTCGGCCACCCCTACCTCCTGTCGCGAGCAGCGCTCGACGAGGCGGCAGGGGTCGAGGGTCCCAAGGTGTTGTGGCGGATGCTGTCCTACGACGACTCCGGCAGGGTCACTCGCATCACCGTGTCGC
>BTQG01000127.1:0-5220 GCA_036985755.1 Acidimicrobiia bacterium
CACCCTCCTAGGGTCTGAGCGATGGACAGCCGACTGTTTCGCTACATCGTTTTGGGAATCGGCGGGCTCATCCTCCTTCTGTTGATCCTGTTGCTGATCTTCTTGCTCCTTGACGACGACCCAGGCGATGCGGCCCCGGCGACGACGACAAGCTCCGCCGAGACCACGACAACGGCAGCCGGGACCACGACGACAGCAGCGGTGACGACTACCACCGTCGTCGAGACCACTACCACGGCAGCGGAGACCACCACCACCGTTGTCGAGACCACGACGACTGCGGCAGCGCTGGACCCGTTGGTACTCGCCGACGACGGGATCGGTGGTGTCGACTTCGGGGCCTCGCCAGAGGCGACAATCGCCTACGTTTCGGCGATCCTCGGGCCCCCGGATGTGGACACCGGATGGATCGATGCGTTCTCCAACCCGTACGGAGTTTGTCCGGAACCCGTGGTGCGCGGCGCCGAGTGGGGGACGGGCGCCGGCGGGTTCGCCCCGTCCTTCATCGTGCTGTTCACCGACAGCACCACGACTCACGCCTCAGGGGAGCATTTTTTCGGCTACTTCTATTTCGGGGGATCGATACCTCTCGCCACTGTGGAGGGGATCACAACCGGGTCGACGAACCTGATGTTGGAGACGGAGATTCCGTCGGCTGTGATCAACGAGAGCCCCTTCGACCCCTCGGCGGGGTCGTGGGCGTCCAACGTCGATCCCACCGACCAGGATCTGCTGTGGGGGTTCAGCACCAGCGCGGATCCCTCCGGCACGTTGACTTCGGTCAACGGCGGCAGCGCCTGCGGCGAGTAGCGGTAGACCAAACCTCATCGGGCGTGAGCGCTGACCACGAACTCCTTCTGGTGGCGGCTCATCACCGGCTGAGCCCATCCGCTTCTGCGCAACTCGGCGCACAGTTCCTCGGCTCCTGTTGCGCTGAGCCCATGTGCGCCTGAGGTCTGCCCCTCGACAATGATCAGCCGGCCGCCGGGGGCGAGCACGCGTTGGGTCTCGGCGAGACCGGTGTCTGGGTCGGCCCAGTGATGAAAAGCAGACACCGTCCAGACAACGGTGAAGGTATCGTCGGGAAAGGGCAATGCCTCGGCGGCACCGACCTTGAATTCGATGTTCCCCAGCCCCTGTGTCCGACGCCGGGCGATGGTCACCATGGCCTGGGATCGGTCCACCCCCACTGCCCTCCCCTCGACCACGATCCGAGCGGCCCTGCGCACCGCATCGCCGGGGCCGCAACCGATGTCGAGGATCCGGTCAGTCGAGGAAAGGTGAGCAAGAGCCACGATGAGGCTGTTCGACGCCGGGCTCCTCCGCGCCCACGAGTAGATCAACGATTTGACCTTGGGCCACTCGTGTTCGTCCGGCATGGAACCATTGTGGCGGCCACCGCTCACCGTAACCAACGAAACAAATATCAGGAACCACGTAACG
This sequence comes from Acidimicrobiia bacterium, assembly GCA_036985755.1. Lineage (GTDB taxonomy): Bacteria > Actinomycetota > Acidimicrobiia > Spongiisociales > UBA5794 > JACZST01. The sequence continues at coordinate 1,444 of BTQG01000127.1, forward strand.
ACTGGGAACGGGGGACCGGTGCCGGTTCAGCGGGGAACTGGGATCTTCTTGGCGTCTGGCGTCTTGCGTCTTGCGACTACTCGATCTCCACCGCGCCATCGCCCTCGATGATGCGGCCGATGATCGATACCTCGTGGTCGTGCGACATGAAACCCTTCGTGATCCGGTCGGCGTCCTCCTCAGCGGCGATGGCGACGAAGCCGATCCCCATGTTGAACGTTCGGAACATCTCCTCGTCATCGATCGAACCCAGGTCCTTGAGGACGGCGAACACATCGGGGACTTTCCAGCGGCTGCGCTCGATGACGGCATTCATACCGTCCGGGAGAATGCGGCCGACGTTGCTTGGTAGCCCGCCCCCTGTGATGTGGGCGAGCCCGTGGGGCTTGGCCCTTGCCAGGGCGTTGCCGGCGGCCGGGGCGTACACGACCGATGGCGCCAGCAGCACCTCGGCCCCTGCCTGGTTGGTGCCGGGGAAGGTGGCATCGAGGTCGAGCTGGTCGACAATGAGGGCGCGAACCAGCGAGAACCCGTTGGCGCGAAGGTTGGGGCTATGCACTCCGATGATCACATCCCCCACCGTGATTGTCGTGGTGTCGATTTCGTCGCCGAGCTCGACAATTCCGAGGGCGGTCCCTGCCACGTCGAAGCGGTCCCCCTCCAATATCCCCGGATGTTCGGCGGTCTCTCCTCCGAGCAGGGCCACATCGGAGTCATCGCAGGCATCGGCGATCGACTCGACAATGGCCTCCACGCGGTCGATATCGAGGAAGCCGATGGCGATGTAATCCTGAAGCGCTATCGGCGTAGCCCCGGCTGCGGCCAGGTCGTCGCCGACCATGGCGAGCAGGTCATAGCCGAGTCCCTCGACCAACCCGGTGATGCGTGCCAGCTCCGCTTTCGTACCGACGCCGTCGGTCGCCATCATCAGCACCGGCTTCTCGTAACCCGGTGGGATACGGATTCCCGCGGCGAAACCACCGAAACCGCCGATGACGTCGTCGGTCCAGGTTGCGGTGACCCGCCACCTGATGCGTTCGATCAGCTCTTGTGCTTTGTCGAGATTCACGCCGGCGTCACGATACGCAGTCATCAGGCGCGTTCCAGCACGAATTTGCTATCCGCGACGGGAACCTCGGTGGGATATGAGCCGGAGAGACAGGCGGTGCAGAAGCCGGCACCGTTGACCCCTGTCGCTTCGAGCAGCCGGTCGAGCTCGAGGTAGGCGAGAGAGTCGACATCGAGGAAGGCGGCGATCTCATCGACGTCGCGGCCTGCGGCCAACAGGGTCGACCGGTCGCCGGTGTCCATTCCGTAGAAACACGGCCAACGATATGGAGGCGATGAGATACGCAGATGGACCTCGGTAGCGCCCGCCTCCCGAACGAGATGGATGAGCTGCCTGGTCGTCGAGCCGCGAATGATCGAGTCGTCGACGAGGATCACTCTCTTGCCGTCGAGCTCTGCCGGCATGGCATTGAGCTTGAGGCGAACCCCGCGCTCGCGCAGCGCCTGGGCAGGTTGGATGAAGGTCCGTCCGACGTAGCGGTTCTTGACCAGGCCGTCCGTGTAGCGGATACCGGCAGCCTCGGCGAAACCCTGTGCTGCGGGGATCCCGGATTCCGGCACCGGCACCACCACATCTGCCTCCACCGGCGCCTGCTCGGCGAGCGTGGCTCCCATCCGGCGCCGGGCGCGGTGGATGTTCTGTCCCCGCAACATCGAATCGGGCCGAGCGAAGTACACGAATTCGAACAGGCACAACCGTTCCTGCGTCTCGAGAAACGGGTGAACGCTGGTGACCCCATCATCGTCGATGATCACCATTTCTCCCGGTTCGAGCTCTCGAACGAACCGAGCCCCGATCAGGTCGAGGGCGGCCGTCTCGGAGGCGAGCACCCACCCGTCCTCGGTAGTACCGAGGCAGAGCGGCCGGAACCCGTGTGGATCGCGGACCCCCACGAGGTGGTTGTTGTCCAAGATCGTCAGCGAGTACGCGCCGTCGAAGCGGGGCAGCACCGAGGCGAGCGCGGCCCCGAGATCTTCCCCGTGATCGTCCATCCGCTCGGCGATGAGGACCGTCATCAACTCTGAGTCGGTCGTCGCGGACACGTTCTGAACCAGGGCGGCCAGGGTTGTGCTGTTGGTGAGGTTCCCATTGTGTGCCAGCGCGATGCCGTTGTCGCCGATCTGGCGATACACGGGCTGCGAGTTCTCCCATACGTTCGACCCCGTCGTCGAGTACCGGGTGTGGCCGATGGCGATTCCACCGGAGAGGGCGGCCAATGTCGACTCGGCGAACACCTGGGCGACCAACCCCATGTCCTTGTACACGGTGAGTGTTTCGCCGTCGGAGACGGCGATCCCCGCGCTCTCCTGGCCGCGGTGCTGGAGGGCGAAAAGGCCAAAGTAGGTCATGCGAGCCGCATCCGCATTCGTGGAGAAGATACCGAAGACTCCGCAAGCCTCCCCCGGGCGCGACGGGGAGCTGATATCGAGGTAGGCCTCCATTGAGGGCGAGTGTATCGCGGGGGACCGAAACCAGACGGTCAGTGGATCCGTTGCCGTTGCCTCCTACAGCAACAAGACCGCAGCGAGATCGAGGGCGATGACCGCGGTGGCGACGGCCGTCCTGATCCCGACGGCGTTCGGCTTGCCAACGGCAAAGATCGACCACAGATAGGCGATCCCCATGCCGGCGAGCAGGCCGCCCAGGTGGGCGCGCCAGGAGATGTTGCTTATGGCGAATCCCAACACCGCGTTGAGAAGCACGAAGAACATCAGTTGGTTGAACATTGCTCGACCGCCGGGCGTGTGCCGGGTCTTCCAGGAAGCGACCAGCCAGGCGCCCACCAGACCGAAGATGGCTCCTGATGCCCCGATGCTGATCTGGAAGGGATCCCCGAATTGGTACGCCACGAAACCGCCGGTTCCGGCGGCGGCAACGTACAAGGCGCCGAATGCAGGTGAGCCCACCTGCTGCTCCATTCGGGGTCCCAACAGATACAGCAAGTACATGTTGAAACCGATGTGGAAAATGCCGAACGAAGACCTCAACGGAGCATGGAGCAGGGCGGCAGTGAAGATCCGCCACCACTCCCCGACGGATACCAGGAAGTTGGCCTGGGCGAGGTTTTGGAATAGCCACCGATCGGCGACGGGGGAGACCACTCCGATCACCCAGATGGCCACGGTGACCGCAAGGATGGAGAAACTCACCGGTGCGGTGGAGAACGACGCCCGTCCGCTCAGGTTCCCGGCGCGAACGACCTGATGCCGGTCCGTCGAAGCGGCGCACTCCGGACACAGCTGGCCCACCGCGGCGTCGTTGCTGCATTCGACGCAGATGTTCTTTCCGCAGCGGGAACAAGACAGTCCCGTGATGCGGTCGGGGTGCCGGTAGCAGACCGGGGCGCTGGTCTCAGTGGGATCCATGACTACTGCAACCTACCGAAGGGGGCGTGATAATCCGACAGCCAGTCTTGCCTCTCCCACGAAGTGGGGGAGGCGCGAGCAGAGCCAGTCTTGCCTCTCCCACGAAGTGGGGGAGGCGCGAGCAGACGAAGTCTGCGAGCGGTGGGGGCTTTGGGGGTTTGTTGGTGGTGGTTGAGCTCATGTGGTGCCTGGGTCTCCCAGAGCCCCCTCTGCGGAATCGCTGGGGCGATTCCGCGTCTCCCCCGGCTCCGCCGGTGGAGACGAAGAGTTTGGGGGCTTGTTGGTGGCTGGGCTCATGTGGTGCCTGGGTCTCCCAGAGCCCCCTCTGCGGAATCGTTGGGG
>BTQG01000128.1:0-5153 GCA_036985755.1 Acidimicrobiia bacterium
CAAGAAAGCTGGCGGACAGGGGCCAGAAGTCGGCACCGAACCAGGGCATTCGCAAAGAGGAACAGATTCGCATGCGCAAGCAGCTCGCCAACGAGATGCGCTACGCCGTGGCAACCCTCAGGAAGCTGAAGGCGGAGCTCGACCACGCCCTTGCCGACTTCGTCAAGACCTACTCCGCTGCTGTAGCCGCGGACGTTGCGGCAGACGGGACCGCCCAGGAAGCACTCGACTGCATCGTGAACCATGGACTCGACATCGCGGTAGCGGAGGACGATCAGAAGGCCATCGCCACGTTACGGATCCTTCTCCGTGATGTGATCGTCGGAATCGAGATCGCAGAGCAATCCCGGCGGTACGCCATCGTGCAAGAGATGTCGAAGGAAGCTGCCGACTCCTGCCAGGGAGTGGCGGAAAAGCTCGAAGGTGAGGAGCGATTGCTTCTGCTCGGCGTCGTGCCCTACTGGCGGATGCGAGAAGCGTATGCCGAACACCAAAACAAGAGCCTTGCCAGGGTGAAATAGACCCGGCAAGAGGCAAGAACCCAAGAAGCTGGAGACCCACATGACCGACATCGCAGATACCGAAGAGCTCACCGACGACCAAGTCGATCCCGAGCTGATTGAGGCGACGGCGGTGATCGGCGCCGCGAGTCAGCCAGAACGCCTGGCCGGCGACCTCGAACTGATCGTCGAGCGCGCCATGGATCACCCTGGCCCGCTCCTCGACCGGATGAAGCTTCTGGCCAGGAGTCTCGGCGCTTACCTCGGCGACGAGACGACGGCGGCTACCTATGTCATCCTCGCTATCGCCGGAGTCGACCTGGGGGACCAATCTCTGTTTTCCGGGGTGGAGGACGATGAGGCCCGCCAGAATCTCGAGGCGACGTTCCGCCGGCTGCGTGGTCTGTACAGCGACGAGGTCGACCGTGGTTTGCAACTCGCCACCCGCCCCGCAGAGGACTGGCAGTACATCGACGTCACTACCAGGCTCGATCTCGAGGACGGCCGATGGGAAATCGACGTCGATCTCCAGCGCTTCGATGGCGAGGGCGCCAGAGTGGTCGGAGATCCACTGTCGATACTTCGCTTGGTCAACCATCTGCTGGGTGCCATCAATGACGTTGGGGAGATCACCGAGGACTACCTGGCGATCCTGAACGACATGGACGACACCGAGCTATTCGATAAACTGGCGACGAGAATCTTCGACGGCTTGGCTGCCTCCCTCGTCGCCGCTGCTGACGACAACGGCTGATGCCGGCGAACGAGCCCGGCAACCGCGTCACAAAAACCGATCCCCGGCCCGACCGCCGGTGGCCGAGCACCGGCCTCGATGCGCCCCCCTACACCGCGTAGACGCGGGGGTAACCTCGCCCGGTGCCCTCGCCGCCCACCCAGGCTCGCCGGCTGTTCGACCCGCTGCCTCGGGACTACGAACGGTGGGCGGCCGTGCTCTCCATGGGACAGGATCGACGGTGGAGAGAGGCGATGGTTGCCAACATCGCACCCAAGGCCGGTGACCGGATACTCGACGTTGCGGCAGGCACCGGGTCGATCACGAGACGGCTCGCCGCGGCGGGAGCCGACGTCGTCTCGCTCGATCAGAGCTACGAGATGCTCATTCAGGCGGTGGAGCGTGGCGCAGCAGGCATCATCGCTACTGCCGAGCAGCTCCCGTTCGCCGACGACGAGTTCGATGCAGTCACCTTCGGATACCTGCTGCGGTACGTCGACAGCGTGCCAGGGGCGATGACCGAGATCACGCGAGTCGTCAGGCCGGGGGGCAAGGTCGGCATGGTGGAGTTCGGACGCCCCAGCGGCGGGTGGCGCCCCCTGTGGTGGTGCTTCACCAGGCTCTTCCTTCCCGTTGCAGGCTGGATGATTTCCCGACCCTGGCAAGACGTCGGCTCCTTTCTGGGGCCAAGCATCGATGCCTTCGCCGACCGTTGGACACCACCGCGCCTGGCCGCGGCCTGGGAGGAGGCGGGCCTCACCGACGTCACCGTTGTCCGCATGTCGCTCGGCGGCGGCCTGGTGGCGACCGCGACCAAGCCATGAGGGATGGACCGGCGTTCTATGCGAGAACCGGGTCAGTTGTCGCCGATCTCTTGGCGATCCTCCACCCCCCGTATACAGCGTGGCACCTTTCGTATGTCGTGATCGGCGCCTCCCTCGCCGCCACCGTCTCTCTGTCCCTTCTCGCTTGGACGCTGTTCGTGTTCTTCCTTGCAGTGGGCATTGGGGCCCACGCCCTCGACGAGGTCAATGCCCGCCCGCTCAAGACCGGGCTCAGCGGTGGAGCGCTGTGGGGTATGGCGATCGCCGCCCTTGGAGCGGCTGCGGTTGTCGTTGTTCTCGGGTCGGTGGTGCTCTCCCCGTGGATCTGGGCCTGGGCGGTGGTCGGACTCTTCTTCGCAGTGGGTTATCCGCTCGAGTGGCCCGCCTTGCTACACACCAACCTTGGATTCGCCGTCGCCTGGGGTGCCTACCCCGTTCTCGCCGGCTATTGGGTGCAGACAGAGAGCGTCTCGTTTGGCGCGGCGATCGTCGCCGGCTTCGCCACGTTGCTGTCGTTGGCCCAGCGCTCCCTGTCGACCCCGGCCCGATTCGTGAGGCGGGAGACCGCCACCGCCAGCGCCCAGTTCGACGCGGACGCGTGGGATCGGGCGAGGGTGCTCGCCTCCTGGGAGATACCGCTGCGCTGGCTCGCTCTCGCCGTTGTCGCGTTGGCCGTCGGGCTGCTGGTGGCAAAGCTCTAGGAGGGCGCGGCCACGGCTGCTCGCCATCGACCCGGTCGCGTACAACGGAACCGTTGCGTAGACTCGCCTCATCTCACAGACGGGCCCAGCATGTTGAAGATGGCCGTCGGCCAGACCGAGGAGTTGGACGGCGAGATCGCCGCAGCCGATGTGTTGGATCAGTGCGCCGCCGCCCTTGATGGAGAGCTGCCCCAGGCGGGCTTGCTGCTCGCCAACCACGATCTCGACTTCGAGGAGTTCCTTGCCGCCGTTGCCGGCGCCTATCCCGATCTCGAGTTGATCGGGTGTACTACCGCAACACCGCTGTCGTCGGCTGCGGAGTACATCGAGGGGTCGACAACCCTCACCCTCTTCGCCTCCGATGTCATCGACTTCACCACAGGTCTCGGCACCGGCGTTGCCGCCAGCGTCGACGGGGCCGCCCGCCAGGCGGTCGCCGACGCCGCCGCCAAAACCACCAAGGAACCGGCGCTGGCGATCGTCACGCCCACCATGGAAGGGCTCGATCCCGCTGCATTGAGTGAGGAGGTGGGCAGGGCGTTGGGCCCGACAGTTCCCGTCTTCGGAGGTGGAGCGGTGCCCGATTATCCCGTAACCACCCCGTGGCTCGGAGGCCTCCAGTTCTACGGCGACCGTGTCGAGACGGATTCGCTCCCCATGTTGCTCCTCTCAGGCCCACTGAAGGTCTCGGTCGGGGTGCGCCATGGCTGGTCACCGGTGGGCAAGACCGCGGTCGTCACCCGAGCCAAAGGCGATACGGTATATGAGATCGACGGCGAGCCCGTCGTTGCCTTCTACCGTCACTACCTCGGGGGCACCAGCCAACCGGCGATGGCCACGCCGCTGGCGATCTTCGACGATGAGACCGGGCGCTACTACTTGCGCGCCCCGCTCGACTGGGATGAGGAGGAGGGCAGTGCGACCTTCCTCGGATCGGTGCCGGAAGGATCCGTGGTGCAGATCGCGATGGCATCGAGCGACGAGATCCTGCGAGGAACCGAAGCTTCGGTCGAGGACGCCCTGGCCGCGTTCCCGGAAGGCGCGCTGCCACAGGGAGCACTGATCTCGGCTTGCTGCACGAGGAACTGGCTTCTCGGGAGCCGGACCGGTTCGGAGCTGGACATCATCAGGAACGGTCTGGGATCCGATGTTCCCCTCGCCGGTTTCTACGCTTTCGGTGAGATCGCTCCGCTCCAGCTCGACGCAGCACCGAAGTTCCACAACGAGACCTGCGTCACCGTTCTCATCGGCACGTGAGCGACGCCGACCCGACGTCCGCCAACGCCGACATCGAGCGGGAGAATCGCACCCTGCGCAAGAAACTGGACCGCAGCGAGAAGAAGATGCAGATCCTCGAGGTCCTCCAAGACCAGAACAACAATCTGCTGCGAGCCCTCATGGGCGACCTCGATGCGGAACGAGCCGAGTCCGAACGGCTGCTGCTCAACATCCTCCCCGAGCCTGTGGCCCAACGCCTCAAATCCGAACCCGGTGTCATCGCCGATCGCTACGAGTCGGCAAGCGTGCTCTTCGCCGACATCGTCGGGTTCACCCCGCTGTCGGAGACCCTCACCGCCGAGGAGATGGTGGAGTGGCTCAACGAGGTGTACTCAGCATTCGATGCCTTCGTACAGGACCACGGTGTGGAGAAGATCCGCACTATCGGAGACGGCTACATGGTCGCTGCCGGGGTCCCGTTTCCCCGCGACGACCATGCCGCCGCCATCACCCGGCTGGCGCTCGACATCAAGGCCTACTTCGAAGCGCTGCCCCCGGTTCACGGGCACGCCACCAATTTCCGCATCGGGATCAACTCGGGCCCGCTCGTCGGCGGGGTCATCGGCACCCACAAGTTCCAGTACGACCTCTGGGGCGACGCGGTCAATACAGCGGCGCGCATGGAATCCCACGGCGTCCCCGGTCGCATCCAGGTCACCTCCGCCACTCACCACCTGATCAAGGACCACTTCACCTGTGAGGAGAGGGGTCCGATCGAGGTCAAGGGCAAGGGCGAAATGGAAACCTGGTTCGTGCTTGCCGAGCGGTAGAGCGCCTGACTGGCCCATAGGTTCAGTCGGCCCGGCAGGCTCCCGGCGGTAGGCGTTGCCCTCCCCTCGCGCCATCAAAACGAGGCCAATCGCCAGGACGAGGAGAAGGGTGCCGCTACCGAGAGCGGCCAGGAAATAGACGAGACAGCTCCAGAATCCTTCTGGGTCTGCCGCCAAGCGCTTTCCAGCGATTGGTCCACTTCGGAGATCCGTTTCTGTCGGTGGTGCGTCGTACGTTGAGCGTCGGGGACGTTTGGCAAGGATGGAGACCGACAGGCCTGGCTCGATCAACAAGACGCCCATATCGCCGCCACGATCCGTCGCTACGGCTGGTACATCGCATACGT
>BTQG01000129.1:0-5096 GCA_036985755.1 Acidimicrobiia bacterium
GGCAGAGGTCGGGGCGGAGGCAGAGGTCGGGGCGGAGGCAGAGGTCGGGGCGGAGGCAGAGGTCGCGGCGGAGGCGGTTGCGGCGGAGGCGGATGGTGACGAGCAAGGTGCCGTCACCGCCACCGCAGCCGTTGGCACTACGGGAGGTCAAGCACAGACGGAACACGCAGGCGATGTCGGAGATACGGAGAAACCGCTGGCCGTTCCCATCGCTGCCTCATCTTCTTCCGCGTCCGAGGCGCGGCGCGGCCTGCCGCGGTGGCTCATGTGGGCGGTGATGGCGATCGGAGCCGCGGTCGTCGTCGTGATCGGGCTCGCCGTCTTCGGCGGCGACAACAACCCAGGCCAGGACGGCATCGTATTGGCCCCGAAGGAGACACCCACCACACCGCCGACCACGGTCATTGCCGAAGACGCAACGGCGTCCGCCCAGCGCACGACGACCCCAAAGGTCATCGACGGGAGCGCAGACGATTGGCCCGAAACCTTCTACCACACCACCGAACACATCATTTTCACGACTCCGCAGATACGGGACGGCACCGTCACCAGGGCCGGAGCCGAGAACGACTCCTTCGTCAGGCTCGCATGGGATGAGACCTTTCTCTATGTGATCGCCGAGGTCACCGACGACGTGTTGTCGGCGCCCAACACCGGGAACCAGATCTGGCGCAACGACGCGGTCAACCTCAACCTCTCGGTTATCGGCGCCGGCGGCACCATCTCTGCAAAACCCGACGCCGACGACCACCAGCTCACCCTGTCACCGGGAGACCCGGTGGCGGGAACCACCGAGGCTTCGGTGCATTTCGTGGGAAACGGCACGATGTTCTCGGACAACGTCACCGACTTCGCCGACGTCGCCTCTGTGCTCAGCGCCGACGCCGCCTACCAGTTGGAGGCGCGCATTGCGTGGAGCGAGATCGGGGTCGCCGACCCACAACCGGGTGACCGATTCGGGCTCCTGGTGACGGTGTTTGACAACGACGGCGAGCAGATCAATGGGAGGTTTCTTCAGGCCGAGATCAAAGCGAACACACCGGGAGCCGGTTTTCAGGAACCACAGACATGGGGAACGTTCACCCTCGAAGGGTGATGGTCCAGCGAAAGGAAGAGTCCAATGAGCTCACCTGAGGTGCGCCTCGACCAGGGCAGTCATCGATGATCAACCTCGAATACGCAGTGGTGAAATACGAAGCCGAAAGCGAATCGCTCGTTCGGGGCGGCCTGCAGCCTTTGGAGGCGATGGGTGCAGCGGGATCGCTCAGCGTTGAGCGGGTCGAGGCCACTCCTGAGCAGCTGAGCGATATCAGAGCAGACGAAACCGTCCGGGCGGCGGCGCCGATCATGCCGCTGCGGCTGGTGGAACCTCAGGCATCTTCCGCCGAGCCACCCGGTGAAGGGTCCACCTGGGGGATACGGGCCGTTGGGGCGGACACCGCCCCGTTCGACGGCGGCGGGATCACCGTCGCCATCCTCGACACAGGGATCGATGCCTCACACCCCGCTTTCAACGCCGTCGACATCACCGAGAAGGATTTCACCGGCGAGGGCAATGGCGATGGCCACGGCCACGGGACCCACACTGCCGCCACGGTCTTCGGTGCCGATGTCGACGGGGTACGGATCGGGGTTGCCCGGGGGGTCGAACGCGTGCTCATCGGCAAGGTGCTTGGCCAGAGTGGTGGGAACACGGAATCGATTCTCGACGCCGTCTCCTGGGCTGTTGCCCAGGGCGCTCAGGTGATCTCCATGTCGCTCGGCATCGATTTCCCGGGCATGGTCGAATCGCTGCGCGGCAGGGGCGTACCCAGCCGCGCCGCAACCTCGATGGCCCTGGCGGCGTATCGGGATAACATCCGCATCTTCGACACCATCGCCGACCTGGCCAAGTTCTCAGGCCCATTTCGGCGGGGGGCAGTGATTGTTGCGGCTTCAGGCAATGAGAGCCGCAGGAAGGCGACCGCTGGCAGCGAAGAGACCTTCGTGCTCGATGCGGCGCCGCCGGCGACGGCCGACGGGATCGTATCGGTCGGGGCGCTGGTGGATCAGGAAGGTGAGTACGGGATCGCCCCCTTCTCCAATGCGAACCCGGATCTCTCCGGTCCCGGCGTCGACGTCATCTCCGCCGCCGTCGGCGGCGGGTTGAAGGCGCTGAGCGGCACCAGCATGGCTACTCCGCATGTCGCCGGCGTGGCCGCGTTGTGGGCGCAGAAGCTCCGGCAGGAAGATGCCTTGAAGGTGGACGTGCTCAAGTCGGCGGTGGTGGAGAGGAGCAAGAAGACCGGCCTTGCCTTCGCCGAGGCCGGCCGTGGGATGGTGTTCGCACCTCAGGACTGAAGTCGGCCCTCCTCGCCTCGAAAAGAACTAGTCACACGTCGACGAAACCGCGGGTACAGTTTGTGGGCGGATCTTCGAGCGGTCGAGGAGATGATCTCCCGTGCAGGGATTTCCGTGGCCGGCCAAGGGGGCAGTGGGATCAATGCCACGACGTGCACAAACCCGAAGCGCGTGTGTTCACGCCTTGTCGTCTTGCACCGTCCCTGTCTGTTGATTCGACTCCTCGGCGCGTTCCAAACCAGAGAGTAAGGAGAAGCTATGGCGAGAGCAGCAGAGAAGATTGCCGAGATGCTGGACGACTACAGCCCGAGGGAGGTCGAGGAGGCGCTTGCCCTGATACGGGACGGGCGTCCCGTGCAGCAGCCCAGCGCATACGACATCGAGGTCGGTGAGGAGATCGGCACGGGGGACGAGGGTTATGTCGAACTCAGTGAGATGGCGGTCATCGAGCGGATCATCGATCAGAACAACCTGCTCCCCGTGCACTTCCTCACCGAGGGAGCCGTCCTCCAGGGAGCCGTTGGCAAGGTCATCGTGAGCCCGCCCGGCTGGTCGGGGACCGGGTTCATGGTGTCTCCGTCGTTGCTCATGACCAACAACCATGTGCTTCGGAACACAACCGATGCCGGCAACGCCAGGGTGAAGCTCAACTATCAGTTCGACCACAACGGGAACGACCAGCAGGTGGACGAGTATCGGGCAGACCCGGCATCGTTCTTTCACACCAACCAGCCGTTGGACTACTCGATCGTTCGGCTCAAACCGAAGACACGGGTGCCGCGATTCAGTAGGGGGCCTCGGGTCCCGGTATCGCGGGCCGGCGTTGAACAGGGTGCGCTCGAAGCCATCATCGGCGGTGACGCCGATCTCGATCTCGGGTCCGGGGACTTCACCGATCCCACCGCGGTGGCTCGTTTCCCGCGGATCCCGTCGGGGTGGTATATCTATCCCGGCGCCAAGTGGGGTTTCATCCCGCTGCGGGAGACGGTGACGTATGCACCAGGGCAACGGCTCAACGTGGTGCAGCACCCGCAGGGACGCCGCAAGGAAGTGGCGCTTCAGTCCAACACGGTGACGAACATCTTCACCAACCACGTCAGGTATTCAACCGACACCGAGCCGGGCTCGTCCGGTTCACCGGTGCTCAACAACTCGTGGGATCTGGTGGCGCTCCACCACGCCGCAGGGTCGCAGGACGGTTCCGGCAACTGGCAGGACAACCAGGGGGTCCGAGTCGACAAGATCGTTGCCGACCTCCGGTCGAGCCTGAGCGGGTCTACAGCGGGACAGGGGGTCCTCACCGAGCTCGGCATCTAGCCGCCGGAGAGGACGATCTCAACGGGCGCACCGGGAGCGTTGCCGATCGGCACGTTGGCGGCCGCGACTCGGCGCCGGGCAAGCCCCATCTTCTCCTGCTGGCTGGCACTCCTGCCATCCGACGTGAACCAGATGGTTGCGCCGGTGCTCACCGCGGCCTCGATCAGCATTTCGAGGGTGGAGGGGTCAGGGTTGTCGTGTCTGCCGTTTGCGCTGATGATGTAGTGGTCTGTGCTGACCCGTTGGAGGAACTCACGGCTGATGTTTCGCTCTGATCCGTGATGTTGCACCTTCAGGACCGGGACGTGGAACGATCCCCCTTCCTCGCACAATCCTGCGGCGACGAGTTGATCGAGCAGGTCCGATGCCAGCGCGTCGCCGGCGAGCAGGGCCAATGGGGGGCCATCGGGCTCGCTCACCAGTGTGGTGATCGAAGCTCGATTCGTCGGCGAGTCGTCCGCTTGCACCGATCTCATCGCAGCCAGGGACCAGCCGTCACCCTGGGGCAGCGCCGAGATCTCCTCATTCCATTCCTCCTCGGCCGCCCGGAGAAGCGCCTCGTCGGGTCCGAGCACGGTGAGGACGACGTCGCTGAAAACGATGGAATCCCCTGCCGAGGCGCCGCTGACTTCGACATCCTCGCTGCGGAGGAGGTCGACGAGGTTGACGCCGTGCTCCACAGAAAACGGGGCGACCCCGAATTGCGGGGAACCGGGATCGGCCGCGACCGGCATGAAGTGATTGAAACGAACGGCAGGCGCCCGCACGGAGCTCAGATTCTCTTGTCGATACAGGTTTCTGATACCAAGGATGTGATCCCCGTCCCAATGGGTCACGACGACGAGGTCGAGTGACGGACCCTCCCGCAGCTGCCCGGCGATGTGCCGATCGAAGGCGCCTGACTCGCCGCCGTCGATGAGGATGGCCGTCGAGTCCGAGGTGAGCAAGAGCGAGTCGCCGGCACCGGCATCGAAAGCGCGCAGCTTGATCACGGGCTCACCCGATGATTGCCTCTACGGCTGTCTGGCATGGCGTTCAACTCACTTTCGCTGCCGAAACCTGTCCATGGTGACGTCCTCGACACCGCTTGTCCCGGCTGGAGCGACTCGGGGCGGAATGCACGTTGGCGGCGATCGCCTCAGGAGTCAACCCGGCATCGTGGGAGTGCGGGCGCAGATGTGTCGCCGGGAACCGCGGCGTTGCAGCATACCGACCTCGCGAAAAGCAGCGTCTCCATCGGCCATTGAGTCACGGGCACGGCGGACCTCGGCGACGGCGACCCAAGGGACGCTTGATCCTGAGGCTCCCGGAAACGGCGCTTAGAGTTGACCGCCATGAGTCGCAAGGGCATCCATCGTCTCGCCATCGTCACCGTGATTGCCACCATCGCTCTGGTTGCGGTCGGCGGATTCACCAGGGGCAGCGGTAGCGGCTTCGGC
>BTQG01000130.1:0-5089 GCA_036985755.1 Acidimicrobiia bacterium
CCCCAGCTCCACGACCTGTTCTTCCGGGCCACCAAGGCCGCAGGCGATGCCAAGAAGTCGATGGACCCCGCGGTGTCCCAGGGCCTGATCGACCTCATTCAGGAGATCTCGGACGTGTTCTGGTCCACGGAGAAGGCCAAGGGCGCCGGGGTGTATCCACCGAGCTGAGTCACAAGTCACAAGCAGGAGGCAAGATTCTTGACTTGCGACTTGGGTCTATCCGAGTACTTCCATCACGTCCGTGCCGGGATCGTCGGGGGTGGGTCGTCTTAATGCGGCTGCGGTCAGCAGGTCGTAGAGGAGCGACCCCAGGCTGAAGGCGATCCCGGCGAAGATCGCCGTCCCCAGCACGACGGCGATGAGGTTCACCAGCGTCGCCGGCCCTGGGAGGATGCTGGTGACTCCCCAGGAGACGACGAAGGCCGCCGCTGCACCCAGAACGGTGGGTGGGATCGCTCGCCCTGCGATCGAGAGCACGCGGCGCAGCCTGGCGCGTCCGGCCGCACCGCGGTACCACAGCAGGGCGAGCATTCCCGTATACAGGCTGAGGACGAGCACGCTGGCCAGGGCAACCCCCTCGATGCCGAAGGAACGGGTCATCACCACATACAGCGGGACCGCAGCCAACGTGACGCCGGTGCCGACGAGCACCGGAGTCCACATCGACCGCCGAGCGTAGAAAGCACGGGTCAGCACCTGCAGACCGCCCCACACCGGGACGGCAAAGGCATAGAAGAACAATGCGGCCGCGGCCGCACCCGAATCCGCCTCGGTGTAGGCGAAGCGCTCGAAAAGCGTCCTGATGACGGGAAGGGCAAGGGCCGCCAGTAGCCCTGCGGCGGCAATCGACAGCACCAGGACCCAGCGCATCGCCAGGTCGACGGTTCGGTGCATGGCCCGGATATTGCCTTCGGCGAACAACCTGGCGAGGAAGGGGTAGGCGGCGACGCTCGCCGCCTGGGCGATGATCCCCACCGGGACCAGCATCGTGCGGCGGGCGTACTGCAGGTTGGTTTGGGCCCCGTCGGCAACCTGCTCGCCGAAGATCGACATGAAGGTCTCGTCGAGAACGACGATGGACAGACCCAGCATCAGTGGGATCGCCAGCGCGATGTACTGACCGACCGCAGGGTGAGACCATCGCGCTCTGAGATTGAAGCGCATCCCGACCCGTCGCGCCCCCCACCACTGGATGGCGAAGCTGCCGACGAAGGCCCCGACGAGGGCGCCCCAGATGAAACCCTCAGGGTCGGGGGTCCCGGTAAAGGCGGCGTAGGCGACACCGCCGACGATGATCAGCAGGTTGTAGACGATGGGTGCCAGCGTCGGGATGGTGAACACGCCCTTGGCGAACTGCACCGCGGCGAACATGGCACCGATGACGAATGCGAATTGGGCGGGGAGCACGATCCTGGTCAGCCGCACCGTGGTCGCTACCTGCTCTGCGGTGAAGTCGGGATACAGGGCCTCGACGATCAGCGGCGTCGCCAACCAGGCGACAACGATGAGCGCACTGATCCCGATGGTCAGCCAGCGCACGATCGAGGAGAAACCCTCCCAGCCCTCGGCCTCCGTGTCATCGGCGAGATACTTGGAGAAGATCGGGATGAAGGTGATCGTCAGGAAGCCACCGGCGAGCAGGTAGTTGGCGAAGTCGGGGATGCGGAAGGCGGCGACGTACTGGTCGGTCACCGCGTCGGCGCCGAGCATCCCGGCAAAGATGACCTCTCGCAGCACACCGAGCAAGCGGGACAGCAAGATCCCACCCGAGACGATGAGGGCTGCGATGCCGATCCGGCCGGTCTGCAGCCGGTCAGAGGGGGCGTTCATGACCCCTGTACGGTAGAGGTGGAGCGGCGCTCGGTCCTGTCACTCCGAGGTGAGGTCGCGATTGCGCAGCACCAGGGCAACCGCGGCGACCGATACCACAGCGGCGATCGCGGTCCACAAAACCGCCCTCGACAGGCTGATGAGTTCCACAGGGGTGTTGGCGAGGGCTGCGGGCGTGAGGAGGTCCGATGGCGCCAGAGCAAGAAACGCGGAAAACCCGGTGCGCCACGGCGATAGCGGCGACAGACTCCTGAGGGCGCTGACGATGCCGTTCTCGAACACGAAGACGAACAACAACCCCACCAGCACCGCTCGGTCGGTGAAGAATCCCAAGGGCACAAAGATGGCGGCGTAGATGATCGAGGCGAGCAGACCGCCGACAAGCAGCGGGAAGACGAGATCCCACGTTCCCGACTCCACCGAATACGACACGGTGAGGGCCAGTGCGGCGAAGGCGTTGAGGCCGCCGGCGACGGTGACGGCTGCGGCAGCCTTGGCGGCGGCGATCACCCAGCGCGGGATCGGGCGCAAGACCAGAAAGGACAGTGTCCCGTCGCGGCGCTCGGCACCGAGCACGCCGGCGGCGACGATGAGACTGACGATGGGTACGAGCAGCGGGAAGTAGACGATGAGGATCATGAAGCCGAGACGGTTGAGAGCGGCCTCCTCAGACAACGTGCTGACCAGGAGCAGGTAGACGAGCGTCGGGCCCAGGGCGGCGGCACCGAAGATGATCGCCCGCCGCAGGGTCAGCACCTGAGCGACGGTGGCCGTGGCGATTGCCCAGGCGGCTCTCATCGTCGCCTCACCAGGTAACGGAACACACTCTCCAGCGAGGCATCCTCCGGCCGGAACACCGTTGGGATCGCTTCGGCTCGTTTCGCCGCCACCGCCAGGTGATTGCCCAGCGCCGACAGGTCGTTGGTCTCGACGAGCAGGGAACCGTCATCGACCGCCACGCCGTGCACGACGGCATCCTCGAGCAGCCGTGCCGCCAACTCGCGAGGTCGGTTGGTCTCCACTCGCACCCGGTACGGGATATCGGACATCGCCCGCCGGATGGCTGCGACGTCCCCGGCAGCGGCGAGGCGCCCGTCGACGATGGCCAGGACACGGCTGGATACGCGTTCCACCTCGTCGAGCACATGGGACGAGACGATGACGGTCCTGCCCTCTTCGCCGAGTCGGCGGAACAGGTCGATGAGCCGCAGGCGCTGTACCGGATCGGTGCCGTTGAGTGGTTCGTCGAGGACGAGAATCTTCGGATCGGCCACAAGCGCCGCCGCCACCTTGGCCCGCTGTCTCATGCCTTTCGAGTACCCGGCGAGCTTACGATCGGCGGCGTCCTCGAGCGCCACCTCCTCGATCGCCTTATCTGCAGCGGCTCCGGCATCGTCGATACCGGACAGCGTGGCCGCGTATGTGACGTATTCACGAGCGGTCATGTGGGTGTACACGGCGTTTTCCTCGGGGACGAGGCCGATGTCGCTGTACACGCCGGGTTTCGAGCGTGGCCACACCCCGAGGACGCTGATGGTTCCCTGGGAGGGACGGATGAGCCCGGTCAGCATTCGCAGCAGCGTGGTCTTGCCCGCCCCATTTGGCCCGAGCAGTCCGGTGACGCCCGGGCCGAACGAGCAGGTCATTGCGGAGACCGCGACCTTGGGCCCGAACCACTTGGAGACGTCGGTGACCTCGACGGTGGGCGAGTCGACCAGGGCCGGATCGCTGCTCACATCAGCCTCCGGTACCGCCAGATCATGATGCCAACGGAGGTCACGGCGAGCCCGGTGATGACGAGCATTGCCACCCAGGGGTCGAAGCCGGCCCGCTCGGTGACCGTGTCGCCCGACGTCCCATAGATCCACTCGACGACATGCGTCGGATGCTCGGCGAAACCGAGCAGCGCGGCGTACCGGGTACCCGAGTCGACCAGGAACGCGGCAAGGCTGCTCCCGATGATCATCGCTCCCAGATAGACGCCGGTCGCTACCGACTTGCGGTCCGCCAGGGTTGCGATCAGAAGCGCCAGCGGGGCATAGGCGAGGGCGTACACGGCGCTGGCGGCCACGAACTTCGGGATCTCACTGCTGTTGGATACGACCGCGCTGAAGAACCCGTCGGCGTCCAATGCGGAAAACCCGATGTACATCAGCAGCTGTGGAAGCAGCATGAAGGCCGCAACCATCGTCAGCAGGGAGGCGGAGCGGGCGGCCACGTAATCGTCGGGGCGCAGCGGCCGGGACGAGTAGATCGAAAGCACACCCTCTCTGCGATCGGGGATGAGCAATTCGGGGGCGGCGAGGACGACGAAGAGAAAGATGATGGTGCCGGTGATGGAGAAGTACTCCTGCTGGCTGGCGAACGGTGACTCCGCTTCTGGGGCAAAGCTGGACAGGAGAAAGGCGGAGCCGACGAAGACCACCGCCGGCACGATGACGAGGATGGCCAGCGCCCAGGGCATGATCTTCTTCCTGGCTCGCCGTTTGATGCCGAGCACCCGATAGTTGCCGTCGCGGTAGGTGGCGGCGATGGCACCCCGCCGCCCCAGCCGCTCACCCGAATACGGCACATACCCCAGGTCGTAGACGGCGCCGCGGTCGCTCACTCGGATCCTCCCTGGCTGAGGAACACATCCTCGAGCGATGTCGATCGCGGCCCCAGGCTGAGCATGCCCGCCCCGGTCTCGGCGAGGGCATCGCGAATGAGCAGGAACGGGTCCGAATCTGGAGCCCTCACCAAGAGGTGCCGCCCGTCGTGCTCGATGGTGGCGCCTGCGCCGGTCAGGGCGGCAACGACCGCGCTTCGATCGCCGATGATCTCAACGCTGGCAACGTCGTTCTCGACGAGCTGGTCGAGCGGACCCGATCGGATCACCCTGCCGCCGTCGAGCATGAGCACCCAGTCACAGGTGCGCTCGATGTCGCCGAGTACGTGGGAGGACACCAGCACGTTGATCCCGAAACCGGCGAGCCGGGAGATGAGGTCGAGCATGTCCTCGCGCCCTTCCGGGTCGAGGCCGGCGGTCGGCTCGTCGAGAAAGACCAGCTCGGGGTGGCCGACGATCGCCTGGGCGAGCTTGGTGCGTTGTTTCATCCCTGTGGAGAACCCACCGATCCGGCGAAACCGCTCTTCGTTGAGGCCCGCCAGGGTGAGCACGTCGGATGCCCGCTGCCTTGCCGCGTTTCGGGGTAAACCGGCCAGCCCGGCGGCGTGGATGAGGAAGTCGGCTGCGGTCATGTCGAGCGGCAGGCAATCG
>BTQG01000131.1:0-4862 GCA_036985755.1 Acidimicrobiia bacterium
AAAAACCCCCTCTTGTGATGGTTCCCAGATCGAGGCGACACCCTCGAGCGAACAGGGACTCGATCGAAGAAAAATCATCATCGGCTGGCGCCGGCTCGCGCCTCCCTCACTACGTGGGAGAGGCTAAGACCCGCCTGGGAACTGAAACTTCCCGGGACCTAGGGTGTCGCGCTTTGGTACCGTGGGGCTCATGCAGCTCTATGCGCGGGTCAATATCCTGGAGGGTGCAGCGGTTCGCCTGCCGCACGGGACCATCGACGAGGTCATCCATCTCGACTCCGATCCGGTGGCCCGGGCCAAGGGCTGGGTGGCGAAGGGCGCCGATCGCCTCCACGTCGTGGACCTCGACGCCGCTATTCACGGTAACTACCGCAACCGGCCGCTGATTCGAGAGATCATCGCAGAGCTCGACATCCCGGTTCAGGTCGGTGGCGGTAACCGATCCCAGCTCGAGGTCGACCGCCTTCTCGACGTCGGCGCATGGCGGGTGGTCGTCGGGACCCTTGCTCTCGTCGACCAGGTGCTGTTCTGGGAAATCTGTCGGTCGCACCCCGGCAAGATCGTGGTCAGCCTCGACATCAAGGACGATGAGGAACTGGTCACCCAGGGGTGGACAGAAGGCACAGGGATGTACCTGGAGGAAACCCTCATCGAGCTCTCCTCTGCAGGCGCTGCAGCGTTCATGATCACAGAGGTGGGTCGGGACGCCCTCGTCGATCCCCCCAACTTCGACGCACTGCGCACCGTCACCGCCGTCGTGGACGAGGAGGTGATCGCGGCCGGCGGGGTTCGTGATCTCGATGACATCAGAGAACTGCTCAAGATCGACGGTCTGACCGGTGTCGTCGTCGGCCGTGAGGTGACCGCGGGGCATTTCACCGTCGAGGAGGCCCTGGCCGTTCTGCGGGGAGCGGGCAAGGACCTCGGGCCGTGGTCCCGCGAAGAACTGGCCGTTGCCGCAGACGAGTACCGGGGAGTGCTCGACAAGGCAGGAGCCGGCTCAGCCTCCTCCAGCCGCGAGATCCTCGACGGGTTTGTGCGCTGGCTCGGCGGAGGCGCACCGTAGAGGTCTCCGAGACCCCGGACTACGTCCTCTCCAACCGCCGCCACTGGGACGACCAGGCCGCCGATTACGCCAAATGGGCCGATCGGGCATGGTCGTCGGAGCCGAGTTGGGGAATCTGGCACGTTCCAGAGGATGAGCTCCATCTCCTGGCGGACGTGGCCGGCAAGACGGTGCTCGAAGACGGCTGCGGCACCGCCTACATCTCGGCATACATCGCGAGAGCCGGTGGCACCCCGGTGGGCCTGGACAACTCACAAGCACAGCTGGCGACCGCCCGCCGCATGCAGTTGAAACACCACCTCCGATTCCCGCTCATCCACGGCATCGCCGAGCAGTTGCCCTTCCGCGACGATTCACTCGACCTCGTGATCTCCGAGTACGGCGCAGCCATATGGTCCGACCCGTACCTGTGGATCCCGGAGGCGGCGCGAGTGCTCAAGCCCGGTGGAGAGCTGACATTTCTCGGGAACTCGGCGCTGTTCATGCTGTTCGCTGCTGACGACGAGGACGAGCCGGCAGGTACGACGATGATCCGTGACCACTTCGGGATGCATCGATTCGACTGGCCTGACGGCGAAGAAGTCGAGTTCCACATCGGTCACGGAGAACGCATCAGGTTGTTGCGCGACTGTGGGCTCGAGGTCCTCGACCTCATCGAGCTGCGGGCACCTGAGGGGGCCGTGAGCAACTACCCGTACATCCCGTACGACTGGTCCCGCCGATGGCCGTCGGAAGAAGTGTGGCGGGCAAGGAAGCGGTAGCAAGGAACAAATGGGCGCCGGGTTACAGATCCCTGAACACCCTGACAACGTCCGGTGAACTTCTCCCCGTTTCGGAACGTGCTGCGGAATACTCCCGTTGGCCAGTCCACGCGGTGCAACGCGTCGCGATGGATAGGGAGAAAATCATGAACAGAAAGACCCCGCTGCGGATGGCCGTGCTGGTGCTCGCCATCGGCCTGATCGCGGCCGCATGCGGCACCAGTGAGGACAGCGAAGACGAAACCACGACCACGACCGCTGCGCAAACGACCACCACCACCGAAACGACGACCACCACCGTCATGGCCGACCCAATGCTCACCCTCGACGTCACCGGGTTTCCCACCCTCGCCGACGGCGTGCACTACGAGAACTGGGCGATCATCGACGGCGCACCGGTGTCTGCGGGAAAGTTCAACGTCGACAACGGCACGATCGTCGATCTCAACGGGGCGCCGATCGCCGGGTTCCCGGTGCCGGGGCTCGAAGCGGCGACGACGATCGTCATCACGATCGAGCCGGCAGGCGACACCGACACCGTGCCGTCGGACACCCACTTCGTAGCCGGTGACGTCGTCGACTCCAGTGCCGAGCTGTCGATTTCTCATCCCGCAGCGCTCGGGACCGACTTCGCCACTGCCGCCGGTTCGGTGATCCTGGCGACACCGACGAACGGGAACAACACCAACGAGCTCAGCGGCATCTGGTTCCTTGCTGTTCCCGGCCCGACGCAGAGCCTCGATCTGCCGACGCTGCCTGCGGGATGGAAATATGAAGGCTGGGCGGTCATCGACGGGACGCCCGTATCAACGGGCACCTTCCTCGACGTGGCGGCCGCCGATGACGACGCTCCGTTCTCGGGCCCCGAGCCCGGGCCCCCTTTTCCCGGCGAGGACTTCCTGGTGGACGCCCCCGAGGGCGTGACCCTGCCCACCGACCTGAGTGGTGCCACGATCGTGATCTCGGTCGAGCCGGACCCGGATGACAGCCCGGCGCCGTTCATCCTCAAGCCGCTCGTGGGACAGGTCCCTGAGAACCCGAACGATCACGAGAACTACGAGCTTGCCAACAACGCCGTGAACCTCCCCGGCGGCACCGCTCGACTCGGGTGAGAGACAAGATGCTTACGGGGACACAGCCGTACGATGGGGCTGTGTCCCCGAACGGAAACGGCGTAGTTCGCCGCATACTCGTCGTCGACGACGAGCCCATGGTGCGCGAGGTCCTCGTCACCTACCTCGAGCGAGAGGGATACGCCGTGGACCAGGCCACCGACGGCAAGGCAGCCCTCGAGCTGGCGGCATCGACCAAACCCGACCTGATCGTGCTCGATGTGATGCTGCCGGAGGTCGACGGATTCGCCGTGCTCACCCGCCTCAGGCAAACGAGCTCGGTGCCGGTCATTCTGGTGACTGCACGTACCGCAGAGCCCGACCGCATCGTCGGGCTCGAGCTCGGCGCAGACGACTACGTCGTCAAGCCCTTCTCACCTCGGGAGGTGGTGGCTCGGGTCCGGTCGGTGCTGCGCCGCGCTCACACCCCTGTGATATCGGATCGTCTCGAATTCGACGGACTGGTGGTGGACGGATCAAGCCGCGAAGTACGACTCGACGGAGAACCGGTCGAGCTGACTCCAAAGGAATTCGACCTGCTCGCCTACCTGGCGGCGTCGCCGCGCATTGCCATGTCGCGATCAACGCTGCTCGAAACTGTCTGGGACTCGTCGCCGTACTACCAGGACCCTTCCACGGTCACCGTCCACGTCGCCCGCCTCCGCCAGAAGATCGAACCCGACCCAAATAGGCCCCGGTGGATCACCACCGTGCGCGGCGTCGGCTACCGGTTCGAGCCGTGAGGATCGTCGGGGCCGCCATCGGAGCCGTCGTGCTCGGTGTCGCCTTGTTCGAGATCGGCATGCAGCCAACGGGCTCGGACCGGATCGAGCTGCTCGGCATCCTCCTGGCCATGGTGCTCGTTTCCGCGCTGGGGGCATGGTTGCTCCCGATGTGGGCGCGCCGCGCTACCACGCTGCGAGGAACCCTGGTCGCGCTGATCGCCACGGCACTCCTCATCGTCATCGTCGGTGCGGCAGTGGCCGCCCAACGGATGTTCCTGTCGACACACGACGCCAAGCTGTTGATCGTCGTATTGGGACTCGGCTTGATCGCCGGGTTGAGCTTCGCCGTTTCGGTCGCAAAACCCTGGACCGAGGACCTGCGGAGACTCGCCACTACCGCAGCGCGTATCGCCGACGGCGACCTTGCGGCTCGAACCGATGTCCACCGGGCCGACGAGGTCGGGATGGCGGCGGCCGCCGTCGATGCGATGGCAGAGCGGCTCGCCACTCTCGATGCCGAGAGGCTGCGCGACGAGGAGGCGAGGCGATCGTTCTTCGCCTCCGTTAGTCACGACCTACGGTCACCGCTCGCGGCACTGCAGGCAGCAGTCGAAGCGCTCCAGGATGGGGTCGCCACCGACCCGAAGCGGTATCTGGGCAGCATCGAGCACGACGTGCGGATTCTGAACCAGCTCGTCGACGATCTGTTTCTCCTGGCCCGGATCGAATCCGGCGGGTTCGAGTACGAGCGGGTGCCCGTCGATCTTGCCGAGATCGCCGATGAGGCCATCGAGGTGCTGGAGCCGGTGTCACAGCGCGCCGGCGTACACCTTCGGCTCGACGTCGACGGCTCGTTGTTGGTCAGCAGTGGCCCCGAACCGATCGGGCGAGTGATTCGCAACCTGCTCGACAACGCGATCAGACACGCTCCCGCGGGAACCGAGGTCACCGTCACCGTCGGTACCCCTGCAACCGTGCGCGTCACCGATGAGGGCCCCGGATTCCCGCCCGCCTTCACCGAAGCGGCGTTCGACGAGTTCGCTCGATCGGATGCCGCTCGCTCCCGCACCACCGGCGGAGCTGGTCTCGGGCTGGCCATCGCCCGCGCCCTCGTCGAAGAGCTCGGTGGTCAGATCTGGGCCGATCCGGGCCCCGGAGGAGTGGTCACCTTCACCCTGCCCGAATGAGAGCCAAGTCG
>BTQG01000132.1:0-4778 GCA_036985755.1 Acidimicrobiia bacterium
ACAACACCTTCGTAATCGCCGCCGTCAACGTCGTCTTCCCATGATCAATATGACCCATCGTCCCCACATTCACATGCGGCTTCGACCGCTCAAACTTCTCCTTCGCCATCAGCGCTCTCCTCCTATTCGCCTCTGACCTTGGCCACGATTTCGCGGGCGGCGGTCGTAGGGACTTCTTGATACGAGTGGAATTGCATCGTGTAATTCGCCCGGCCCTGGGTACGCGACCGAAGATCGGTGGCGTACCCGAACATCTCCGCGAGCGGCACCATCGCCTTGACGACCCTGGCCTGCTCTCGCTGTTCCATCGATTCGACCTTGCCCCTGCGGGCAGAGAGATCGCCGATGACGTCACCCATGTAGCCCTCGGGGGTGACGACCTCGATCTCCATGATCGGCTCCAGCAGTTTGACGCCGGCCTCGGTGGCAGCGTTCTTGAGCGCCATCGAGCCTGCGATGCGGAAGGCCATCTCGCTCGAGTCAACGGCGTGGCTGGACCCGTCGAGCAGCGATGCTTTCACGTCGACGAGCGGGTACCCGGCGAGGATCCCACCGTCGAGGGCGTCGCGCATGCCCTTTTCCACGGCGGGGATGTACTCGCGAGGGACGTTACCGCCCTTGACCCGGTCCTCGAACACGAACCCGCTTCCCGGCGCCAGGGGCTCGAGATCGACGACGACGTGCCCGAACATGCCGTGGCCACCGGTCTGTCTCTTGAACTTGGCATCGACCTTGTGGACCGCCCGTTTGATCGTCTCCCGATAGGCGACCTGAGGGCGGCCAACATTGGCCTCGACGGTGAACTCACGCAACAGGCGGTCCACGATCACCTCGAGGTGCAGCTCACCCATCCCGGCGATGATCGTCTGGCCGGTCTCCTCGTCCCCGTGAACCTGGAAGGTGGGATCCTCCTCAGAGAGTTTGGTCAGCGCCTCTCCGAGCTTCTCCTGGTCGCCCTTGGTCTTGGGCTCGATGGCAACCGAGATCACCGGGTCGGGGAAGGTCATCGACTCGAGCTGAATCCTGTCGTTGGTGGCGGTGAGTGTGTCACCGGTGCGGGTGTGCTTGAGACCGACCGCAGCCACGATGTCGCCGGTGCGAATCTCTTCGATATCTTCCTGAGTTGCGGCATGCATGCGAAGGAGACGCCCGAAACGCTCCTTCTTCTCGTCGACCGAGTTCAGCACCGAATCACCCTTTTTCGCGGTACCCGAGTAGACACGCAAATAGGTCAGCTTGCCGACGTACGGGTCGGTCATGATCTTGAAGGCCAGCGCGGAGAAAGGAGCGTCATCCGATGGGGGACGCTCCAGGGGCTCTTCCTCGTGACCGGGCCTGAAACCTCGTACCGGCGGAAGGTCGGTGGGGGCCGGCAGATAAGCAACGACGGCGTCCAGGAGCGGCTGCACGCCTTTGTTCTTGAAGGCAGCGCCACAAATGACCGGCACGAAGTCGCGGTTGATCGTTCCTTTGCGAATCACCTTTCGGATCTCCCTGGGATCCAGGTCGTGGTCCTCGAGGTACTTCTCGAGCAGGTCCTCGTCCTCGGCGGCGACGACGTCGAGCATCTTGTGGTGCCACTCCTCGGCGAGCTCGGCGTACTCGTCGGGGATGTCGATGACCTCGCGCTCCTTGCCCTCGTCGTCGTGCCAGACGATGGCCTTCATCTCGACGAGGTCGATGACACCAGCGAAGTCGGCCTCTGCGCCCATCGGGACCTGAATCGCGACCGGGTTACCCCCGAGCCGGTCGACGATCGACTGCATCGAGGCGAAGAAGTCGGCCCCGACCCTGTCCATCTTGTTGATGAAACTGATCCTGGGAACGCCGTACCTGTCGGCCTGGTGCCACACCGTCTCCGACTGGGGCTCGACACCGGAAACGGCGTCGAAGACCGCCACTGCGCCGTCGAGAATGCGAAGCGATCGTTCGACCTCGACGGTGAAGTCAACGTGACCGGGTGTGTCGATGATGTTGATCGTGTGGTCATTCCACTCAGCAGTGGTGGCGGCGGAGGTGATGGTGATGCCGCGCTCCTGCTCCTGCTCCATCCAATCCATGACGGCCGCGCCGTCGTGGACCTCACCCATCTTGTAGGTGCGCCCTGTGTAATAGAGGATCCGCTCGGTCGTCGTGGTCTTGCCCGCGTCGATGTGGGCCATGATCCCGATGTTGCGGACTCTCTCTAGGGGGATGGTGCGTGCCATGGTCGTCTTCTTCTCGTGTATTACCAGCGGTAGTGGGCGAAGGCCTTGTTGGACTCGGCCATCTTGTGGATGTCTTCGCGGCGCTTCACCGCGGCACCGGTTCGGTTGGCTGCATCGAGAATCTCGTTGGCCAGGCGCATGGCCATCGTGGGCTCCTTGCGCTTGCGGGCGAACACGACCAGCCAGCGAACGGCGAGTGTTTGTGAGCGACGAGGCCGCACCTCGACGGGCACCTGATAGGAGGAGCCACCAACACGGCGAGACCGCACCTCGACGGACGGCTTGACGTTGTCCATGGCGCGTTGCAGGGTCTTCAGCGGATCGTCGCCGGTGCGCTGCTCGACGGTCTCCAGCGCCCCATAGACGATGCGCCTGGCCGCGCCCTTTTTGCCCCGCCACAGCACATTGTTGATGAGCTGGGTGACGAGGACCGAGCGGTAGACCGGATCCGGTTCGAGTTTGCGGACCTCTGCGGGGGCACGACGCATGTCTACGACCCCTTCTTCGTGCCGTAGCGCGAACGAGCTTGCCTGCGCCCGTCGACGCCGGAAGCGTCTAGTGCGCCACGAATGACCTTGTAGCGAACACCGGGCAGATCCTTCACCCTGCCGCCCCTGACCAGAACGATCGAGTGCTCCTGGAGGTTGTGGCCTTCGCCGGGAATGTATGCGGTGACCTCTGCACCAGAGGTAAGACGGATTCTGGCGACCTTGCGCAGCGCCGAATTCGGCTTCTTCGGCGTCACGGTGTAGACGCGGGTGCAGACTCCCCTTCGCTGCGGGGAGCCGGCAAGACCGACGGTCTTGGACTTCTTCGCTTTTGGCTTCCGGCCTTTACGGACCAGCTGCTGCACGGTCGGCACGTGAGTACCGCCCCTTTCTCGCCTGTCTTGGCGACACACCTCGGCCCATGTTCGGAACCGGGGTTCTTACGAACGAAAATCGGCGTCGCCACACGGCTTCGCCGATCCCTTCTGTGAGCCTCTCCGCTCACGACAGCACCGTGAGGCACCTCAGAGTAAGCGCGGACTCCGGCGGGATACCGGACGCCAGAGTATATAGGTGCTATGGAGTAGTACGCAATCGAAAGGGCGTACAGCCGCACTACGCCAACCTTCGCCTCTGCCACAAAGTGGGGGGGGGCGCGACCAGACGCAGTCTGCAAGGGGAGGGGGCTCTGGGACCTTGCTGGTCGCGATTGAGCTCATGTGAGCACTCTTTCCCCCAGAGCCCCCTCTGCGGCGAAGCATCAGCTTCGCCGCGTCTCCCCCGCTACGCGGGAGAGACGAAGAGACACCCGCTGTCCCAAAACCCCTCTGCGTAGGGCCTTGCGGCCCTCCGCGTCTCCGCCGCTGCGCGGGAGAGACGAAGAATGGCTCACGCCCCCAAACCACGCCCGCGCAGCCGCCCCGCGAGGAGACGAAGACTCAGCTACTCAAACGTCTTTCCAGTGGCGTACGAAATCTTGGCGTGACCACCACGCCGTCCAGCCACGCGGTCAGCTCGGTGGCTCTGGTCTCGATCATCTCCTGTGTCCTGCCGTCCACCGGCTCCAGCAGCTCCACCACAACCTGACCGTCGGATCGCTGCGCCCAGCCACCGACGACGCGCCCGTCGCTCCACACCGTCGGGCCAGCGTTGCCGTTGCGGTCGAACAGGTCCCCGGCGTGCTCACCCAGGTACCAGTCACGCTGCTTCCACCCCATCACCGTCGGGTCAAGGCCGGGCAACAACGCCACCCATCCCGGCGCCGGATCGACATGCCGGTCGTCTTCGAGAACGTAGCCAACGCCTTCGTCGAGCTCGACCTCAACGGCGCCCACATCGATCAGGGCGGTCCTGGTGGGACCAAGATTCCATCCGGTCCACCACTTCACGTCGAGTTCTGTGCCCGGACCGAAGCGGCGCAACCAGCTCCGCACCAGATCGACTCGTGCCGCCTCCCGATCGAGCTCGAGCAACGGGCCGCCCAACCACGCCGTCGTCGGGGCCCACCGATACTGGCTCGAGATCCAGCTCCCCTTGGGCCGCGCCCGCACGATGCGGCCCTCGGTGGCGAGCAGAAACAACACCCGTGTCGACAGCCCGACCGAGCCCTTCCAACTTTTTCCCTCGCCAAAGTGAATCTTCTGCTTGAGCTCGGGAACGTCTTCGCTCAGCTCTACAGCGGTGGCCTCGCCCCTGGCTTCGAGGGCTCGCAGGGTGGCGGCAGCGATTCGATCGACGAAAGCGGCGCCGTCATTGGCGAAACCGCTGTTCTCGACGAGGGAGATCTGGCGTCTACGCTCACGCTGGATCAAGGCCTTGGTACACGCCGCGTCCATCATCGCTGCCCCCTGGCGGGTGACGACGAACATCGTGCGCCGCATGCCGAGCATTCGCAGCAACGACCGCTGCTCGTAGAGCGCATCCTCGAGATCTACGACGGAGAAGTTGCCGACCCTCGCCCAGGCCGCCAGATACACGGTGGCCGGATCGCTGGAGTGGAGCCCAACGAGATCAGCGGCAACGGACCCGACGTCGGCGGCCGATGCTGCGAGATAGTGCCGAGCGCCTAGCCGTGCTCGTCTTT
>BTQG01000133.1:0-4661 GCA_036985755.1 Acidimicrobiia bacterium
GCTGCCGACACGGAGGCTGTGAAGAAGCCTGTGATTCCGTTCGCCGTCGGCGACAAGGTCGTATATCCCCACCACGGCGCGGCG
Organism: Acidimicrobiia bacterium; assembly: GCA_036985755.1. Taxonomy (GTDB): domain Bacteria; phylum Actinomycetota; class Acidimicrobiia; order Spongiisociales; family UBA5794; genus JACZST01. The sequence continues at coordinate 85 of BTQG01000133.1, forward strand.
ACGATCATCAAGAAGCGCAAACTCGACGTTGGCGGCGAGAAGAAGGACTACTTCATCCTCGAGATTGCAACCGACCAGCTCACGGTCAGTGTGCCGGTGGATTCGGCGGTCGATCTGGGGGTACGCCCGGTGATCAGCAGGAACAAAGCCAAGCAAGTGTTCGCCTCCCTCCGTAGCGAGCCGCAGGAGGCCGGATCGAACTGGAGCCGCTGGTACAAGGTTCTGACCGAGAAGATCAACAGCGGTGACATCTTCCAGGTCGCAGAGGTGATGCGGGATCTCGACTATGCGCAGAAGGTCAAAGGCATCTCTCCCGCGCTGAAGCGGATGCTGGCCAAGGCCCGCCTGATCATCATCAGTGAACTCCAGTTCTCGCTCAACATCTCCGAGGAGGAGGCGATCAAGAAGCTGGAGCGGGCCCTCCCCAAGATCGACGAGTTGGCTGAGGCCTGAAGCCAGCCGCGTACCATCAAGGGTCATGAGCGCTTCCAATGATCTGTGGGCCATCGTGGTTGCGGCGGGCAGCGGAGTTCGTTTTGGTGGCCCGAAACATGCTGCCCTGCTCGACGATGACCCACTCTGGGTTCATGCCTCGCGTGCGATGACCTCCGGAGGTGTCGACGAGGTGGTGGTCGTCGGAGATGTCCCCGGCGGCGTTGCCGGCGGCGAGCGGCGCATCGACTCGGTGTCTCTTGGGCTCGAGCACGTTCCGCCGTCGGTTGAGTTCGTGCTCGTCCACGACGCCGCCAGGCCACTCACCGCTCCCCAGCTCGTCGGCCGGGTCATCGATCGGCTTCGCGTCGGTGACGTGGCGGGCGTTGTCCCCGTGGTACCCGTCGCCGACACACTGAAACACGTCGCAGGCGACGAGGTCGTAGAGACCGTGGATCGCTCATCGCTGGTCGCAGTGCAGACCCCGCAGGGGTTCAGGACCGACGTCCTGCGCAAGGCCCATGCTTCCGTACGACCAGACGCCACCGACGACGCCATGCTCGTGGAAGCGATCGGTGGACGAGTGGTGACGGTCGCCGGTGATCCGGGGAACCTCAAGGTCACGTACCCCGAAGATCTCGAACTGGCAAGGCTGCTGCGGTCGGTGGACCGTGGCTGAGGGCTCCTCCAGGGTCGGCTGGGGTTTCGACGCCCACCGCTTCGGGCCCGGTGGGCCCGTCGTCCTTTGTGGCATCGTCGTCGATGACGGCCGGGGAGTCGAAGCGACCAGCGACGGCGACGTTGCCGCCCATGCCCTGATCGACGCGTTGCTCGGTGCGGTGGGCCTCGGCGACCTCGGTACTCACTTTGCCTCGGATGATCCAGACATGCAGGGAGCCGACTCGATGGAGTTGCTTGCTCGCGTGCGACGCCTGGTCGAGAACGAGAGCTATCGCGTCGGCAACGTCGATGTGACGATCATCTCTCAGTCGGTGCGGGTGGCCCCGCATCGCGAAGCAATGCGCGCTGCACTGTCACAGGTGCTTCGGATTGACGTCGATGCGGTCTCTGTCAAAGCGACCTCCACGGATGGCATGGGCTCGATTGGGGCCGACGAAGGTATTGCGGCGGCCGCCGTCGCCACCGTCTATCGCTGAGGCACTACCTCTGGGCCAACGCGGCGACGATCAGACCTGGATCGTCACTGAATAGACCTCCGATCCCGGCATCGGCCAGGGTGAGGGCGGCGTGGGGGTCGTTCACCGTCCAGACCAGCACCTGCACGGGGCGTGCGACCTCCACGATCCGCAGGGCATCGCCGAGCACGGTCGGTAGCGGCAGGTTGACCGAGAAGTGGCCATCGCGTTTCGCCCACTCGATGGCGGTGGTCGGATCGACGGCGATGGTGGCGAGAATACCGGTGTGGATGTCGGGGTCGCGGTCCCTGACCGCTTTCAGGGAGATGCCGTCGAACGACGACACCAGGACTCGCTCCAGGGCTGCGTTCGCCTGTACCCATTCCACCACCTGGGCGGCGATGCGCCGCCCCTGGTCGAAGTCGGCCTGCCCGACTTTGTTCTTGATCTCGATGTTCATCAGCGCCGAGTCCCCGATCGCGGTCCAGGCTTCGTCGAGGGTGGGGACCCACGGCGTCGCAGCCTTGATCGCCTTGAGGTCCTGGGTGATGAACGGAGCTGCACCCGGTATCGCTCGTTCCTCGTGATGGACGACCATCGCCCCGTCGCGGGTACGCCTGACGTCGAGTTCGACGCCGTCGGCGCCATGCTCGATGGCGAGGGCGAAGGCCTCTACCGTGTTCTGCCTGGCGTGCATCGAGGCTCCGCGGTGCCCGTACACAAGCGGTGGCGATGAAGAACTGGTGCTCATGCCCCCGATTGTGGCACGCCTGAGCACACGCACAGCGGGGTCAGATGTTTGGCCGGTACCATCTCTGATCCGATGCAGATCTACAACACGCTCGGGCGTGAGCTGGTCGAGTTCGTTCCACGCGAGCAAGGCGCGGTGTCGATGTACGTGTGTGGCGACACCGTCCAGGCCCGCCCGCATCTGGGTCATGGCCGCCATGCCGTGGTATTCGATGTGATCCGTCGTTATCTGTCCTGGCTGGGTTACGACGTCACCTACGTGCGGAACGTCACCGATGTCGAAGATCGCATCATCGACACGGCCAATGAACGCGGAGTCGGCACCGAGGAGGTGGTCGAGCAGTCCTACAACGACTTCGCCGAGGCGTATCGGCGTCTGCGGATCCAGGAACCGACGGTTGAGCCGTGGGCCACCGAGCACATCGACGACATGATCGATCTGATCGGGACGCTGATTGGAAAGGACTATGCGTATGTCGCAGACGGCGACGTCTATTTCGCCGTCCGTTCGTTTCCGGAGTACGGCAAGCTGTCGCGGCACGACCCCGACGATCTGCGGGCCGGCGAGCGGGTGGTGCCCGGGGAAAACAAGCGCGACCCGCTCGATTTTGCCTTGTGGAAGGCGGCAAAGCCGGGGGAACCGTCGTGGGAATCGCCATGGGGGCCAGGTCGTCCCGGCTGGCACATCGAGTGCTCGGCGATGGCGCGTCGCTATCTCGGAGATGACTTCGATATCCACGCCGGTGGTCACGACCTGATCTTTCCGCACCATGAGAACGAGATAGCTCAATCCGAGGCCGCGTTCGGCACCGTGTTCGCCCGCCTTTGGCTCCACAACGGGATGATGAACCTGGGAGGCGAGAAAATGGCGAAGTCGACCGGCAACGTGGTCGACCTGCTCGAGGTGTTGCGCTCTCACCAGCCGAGCGCGGTGCGCCTCCTGTACCTGCGCACCCACTATCGCAAGCCGCTCGACTTCAGCCAGGAGGCGCTCGACGACGCCGAGGCCTCGCTGCAACGACTGTGGACGTTTCGCAGACGGGTGGACGGACCCGTTGAGGATCCGCCAGATGCCGAAGCTATGGAAAAATTTCAGGCTGCGATGGACGACGACTTCGACGTCGCGGGTGGGCTGGGTGTGCTCTTCGATGTCGTACGCGAGGGAAATCGCAGGCTCGATGAAGGCGAGGATGTCGGCGGGCTGATCTCGGTGTTCGACGAGATCATGGGCATGCTTGCGCTCGATGAGCGCTCCGAGGGAGTCGCCGACCTCGCCGACTCAATCGAGCAAATTGCCAAACGGCACGGTGCAGCCGCTGATGTCGATGCGCTGCTCGACCGGCGCCAACAGGTGAGGACCGCCGGTGAGTTCGAGGCCGCCGACTCGATTCGTGATGAGTTGGCGGCGATCGGGATCGTCGTAGAAGACACCCCAGATGGCGCACGCTGGCATCGGCGATAGCGTCGAGGGCCTCCACGCCGTCGCCGCCGCCCTCACCGCGGGTCGGGTCATCACGCTCAGAGTCGAAGCGCACCGACTGGAGGGTGAGACCTATGCCGCGCTCGTGGAGGCGGCAAAGGCTGCATCGGTGAGCATCGACGTCGTCGACGACGTGCGGCCCCACGCTACGACCAGCGCGCCCCAGGGGGTGATTGCGGCATGTCGGCCGATTGCCCCGAGCACACTCCAGGAAGCGGTCGCCACCACCGAGCCGGCAGCGCTGCTGGTGTTCGACCACCTCGAGGATCCGCGGAACGTCGGCGCTGCGGTGCGATCGGCGGTCGCTGCCGGGTTCCGGGCCGTTGTCGTGCCCCGGAGACGGACGGCGCCGCTGGGAGCCGCCGCATTCAAGGCTGCGGCCGGGACGTTCGAGGAGATGGCGATCGCCGAGGTCGGCTCGATCCCTGAGGCGCTCAAGCGTCTCGACCAGCTCGGCGTATGGAGGGTTGGCCTCGACGCCTCGGCGGACCGGTCTCTGTTCGGCTTGGGCCTGTTCACCGGCCCTGTGGCGCTCGTAGTCGGCGCAGAAGGCCGTGGGCTGTCTCGGCTCACCGCCGAGCGCTGTGACGCCCTTGTGGCCATCCCCCATGCCGGCCCGGCGGAGAGCCTGAACGCGTCGGTGGCGACATCTCTTGCCGTCTTCGAGGTGGCTCGAATGCGAGGCTGGGTATCCTGAAGAGCCGCCGGGTTAGCTCAGCTGGTAGAGCATCTCTCTTGTAAAGAGAAGGTCGTCGGTTCGAATCCGACACCCGGCTCCG
>BTQG01000134.1:0-4589 GCA_036985755.1 Acidimicrobiia bacterium
GACCCGGCACGGCTGCATGCATCGGCCATGGCAGCTGCCTCCACCGGTTGCTGGTCGAAACCCGGCCGTGGCTCGCCCGGCGCCCACCCACCCACCGGTGTGAAGCTGAAGTGGTCGTCACGTGTTTCGATGGTTACCAACCACTCGAGCAGTCTTAGGCCGGAGTCGATGAGTTCGTCGTCGAGGAGGACCGCTCCGGCAGCCAGGAGAGCCTCCGGGAGCCGGGCGTTGGCATAGGCGAGACGCTCCTCCGGCCACGGCCAGTATGGATCGTCGCGAACGAACAGGTGCTCGACACAGTGCTCCAGGATCTGCCGAGCGGTGCGATGGCTGGGCGATGAGACCAGTACCTCAGCCGCGCCCAGCACCGCATAGGCGTTTGCGCGCGGAAACGCGGATTGAAAGTCTCGTTGCTCCTCGAACATGTCCACTGCGACGTCTCGCATCCAGGTTGCCGGACCACGAAGGGTGACTGACCCCAGTGCCCAGATCGCCCGCCCCTGGGAGTCGTCCGATCCCTTCTCATCCCCCCAGGACCCGTCTGAGTTGCACCGGTTGTGGAAGCCGGCGCCGGGCAGTCGAGCGTGCTGGATGAACCCGAGATAGATTCGGGCGAGCTCGATGAGTTCAGGGGAAGGGTGCTGCTGGCGGCTCATGACGATGAGCGCCCGAGCGTTGTCATCTGTGCAGTATCCGTGCTCCGTGCGCGGGGTGGTGTAACGAGCGTGCTCCCAGAGGCCTCGATGGTCGGTCATTCGCCGCAGATGGTCGAAGCGGGGGTTTGGAAGGGGGTTCACCGGGTACTCGCCAGATCGTGTTTTCGAGCTCGCAGGTCCTCTCGCGCTTCGTGGTACATGGGCCAGGCTTCAGCTGACCCTGGCGAAGACATCCAGGTCTTCGGATTGCCGCGTGGCTGTTGCAAGCGTTCGGGCAGCCCGGTGTTGGGTGACCAGCTTTGTGATCATTCGGTCGTATCGGCGTGCGATAGCCGGCCAGTACAGGTTGGAACTGATCAGTCTTGCTTCCGCAGCCATCCGCGCCGCCGAGGACGGATCGCACAGCACCGCTCGGATGGCGGCAGTGAGCGCAACCGAATCGCCGTGGGGGACGACGATCCCGGCACCGGTGCTGAGGAGCTCGACGGCGTGGGGGAAGGCGGTGGCGACAACGGGCTTACCCGCCGCGATAGCTTCAACTAACACACCCGATGTGACCTGCTCGGTCGACTCGTAGGGAAGTACGACGAGATCGGCCTTGCGGACCGCGACGGTGAGAGCGTCGGAGTCGAGGTACCGGCTGTCGAACTCGATGACATCGTCCATCCCACGATCATGGACCCGGGCGACGAGGCCCTCGAGGAACGCATCGCCGTGAAAAGCCTCGACCTTGGGATGGGTCTTGCCCAGGATGACGTAGCGGGGAAGCGGACGAAGGTCCTGAAGGTCCGCAAAGGCGTCGATCGCCGTCTCCAGACCCTTGCCGGGTCCGATGAGGCCCCACGTGAGGACGACGGGGCGGGTTCCGTTTGCCAGCGACGGCCCGCCAAGGCTGTCACTCGCTCCGTGCGGAATCACCCGAACCCTTGTCGGGTCGACGTCGTACCCCTCAACGATCCGCTGGTTGGCGGCGTCGCTCATGACGATTGTCCGGTCCACCAGAGTGACCACCTTCTCGAGAATGGATCGCTGCGATGTTGTGGGTTGGCTGAGTACCGTGTGAAGCGTGACGACAGACGGGACCCCGAGGCTCGAAAGTAGATCGAGAACCTCGCTGCCGTCGGGTCCATCGAAGATCCCATACTCGTGCTGGATGACCACTCCGTCGAAGGAGTTGAGTGTGTTGATGGCGCGCATGAGGGAGTGGCGGTCGCCGTTGAGGTGCTGGTACACGACCTCCGGTTTCGACTCGTCAGACCGACTGTCCACCAAACTCACTACGCCCAATCCGTCGTCTGAGCCACGTTCTTCTGCGATGGCACCACGCAGGGAGTCGGTGAAAGTCGCCAGTCCGCAGGACGTGGGCGGATAGGTGCTCAAGAATGCAATCGAGGGAGGTTCGGTGTTCCATTTCATCAGGTATGCGTGCTCCCAGCCTTCGCCAATGAGGCCGAATGGCTGCTGAGGCGGCACTTGCTCATGTGGGCGGAGAGGGTGGATTCTGGGGACTCCGCAGACAAGGTGAGCTAAGCCACCTTCTGTACTAAGTCTACAGGAATCCGGGACGCCGAACAGCTGAAATCGTCAAGAAGCGGGCAATGATTGGCCACGATCCGACGAACCTCAACCGCCGACTGCTGTGCACACCAATCACCGTACGACTGGCTCGAAGGAACAAGGTTGCCCGCAAGTTGGGCACTCCCGGCGCCCTGGCCAGGCATTCAGGACTATTCTGTGATGCCGGGTGTCCTCGTGAGCCGATCCCGTTCGTAGTGAGGGTGACCGCGGGAACGGCCCGCACCCAAATGAGGAGTAGCTCATGAGTCAGTATCTATTGTCGACATACGCCACCGAGGGCGAGGTCCGCGAACAGCCTGCACCCGAAGAGATGCAGAAATTCATGGAACGGATCACCGCCCTTGAAGCTGAGATGGAAGAGACCGGCACGTTGGTTTCGAGCGCCCGACTCCATGGCCCTGACGCGGCAACCGTCGTCCGGATAGATGACGGCGACATCGTCATGACGGACGGTCCGTTCGCTGAGTCGAAGGAGCACATCGCTGGTTTCTACATCATCAACGCCGACGATCTCGATGCAGCGCTCGCATGGGCTGGCAAGGTCGTAAACGCGATCAATCATCCGATCGAAGTCCGCCCCTTCTTCGACATGCGGAGCGCCTGAGGGCGTGACCCGTGCCGTCGCTACCCAACGGGAAGCGACCGTTGTTGAGGGTGTGTTCCGCGAGGTGTATGGCCAGGCGGTGGCAACACTTGTCCGCATTTTCGGGGACATCACGCTTGCCGAGGACGCCGTCCAGGACGCGTTTGTCGTGGCAAGCAGCCGATGGCCGAGTGACGGCATCCCACCCAACCCCGCGGGGTGGATCGTTACGACCGCGCGAAACAAAGCGATCGATGTGCGCAGACGCGCCACCAGGGGCCGGGAGCTCTACGAGCAGCTTGGTGTTGATGAGGGCGCATCGCAAGGGGCCGACGGTGACGCCTGGGAAGGAGACGAACCTGTGAGTGACGACCAACTCCGACTGATCTTCACATGCTGCCATCCGGCCCTGCGAACGGAGCACCAGGTGGCCTTGACGCTGCGACTGCTGGGCGGTCTGAGTGTTGATGAGGTCGCTCGCTCGTTTCTGGTGAGCGAGTCGGCGATGGCGAAGCGGCTCGTCCGTGCCAAATACAAGATCAAGGCCGCCAACATCCCGTATCGAGTACCCGCCGATGCGGATCTCCCCGACCGACTCCGGTCCGTGCTGTCGGTTGTGTACCTGATATACAACACCGGTGCCGACCATCAGGATCGGGCTGCGCTGCGCAGCGATGCGATACGGCTAGGTCGTGCCCTGGTCGAGTTGATGCCCGACGAGCCAGAAGCGGCAGGTTTGCTTGCATTGATGCTTCTCAGCGAGTCGCGGATGCCCGCCCGGACAGCCGGAGGGAAACTCGTTCTCCTGCGCGATCAGGACCGAAGCAAGTGGGACCACGCGATGATCGAAGAGGGACTTGCGATCGTTCGCGCCTGCATTCGCCGGGACCAACTGGGTCCGTTCCAACTCCAGGCCGCGATCCAGGCGGTGCATTGCGACGCCGACTCGTTCGAAGCTACCGACTGGCCCCAGATCGTCACCTTCTACGATGACCTGGTTACGGTCATGCCCACGCCCGTCGTAGCGCTCAACAGGGCCATCGCTGTCGGTGAAGTCGAAGGTCCCGGCGCTGCACTTGTCGCGCTCGACGCAATCGGACCAGATCTTGACAACTATCACTTGATGCACGCAGCCCGCGGCACAATGTTGCGACAGCTCGGACAACGAGACGCATCGAGGGCTGCCTTCGAACGCGCAGCCGATCTTGCAGCGACCCCAGCGGACTGCCAGTTTCTCGCCCAACAGATCGCCGACCTGAGCGAGGATGGGGCGGCGCAATAGGCCTCGGTAGGTCCTGTGCCTAACCTGGATAGGCAACCCTATGGGCGGGTGGTTCCGATGACCCAGCCACCATCTGCGGCGAATCCGCCGCTTCCCCCTCCGCCGTCCGGATTGGGCGTGAATTCGTACTTGCCGGTCGTCATCAGGATCGTGGGTCCCACGGCCTGACTTTGCATCCTCGAAAGCGCACCGTCGATTCGAGTCCATTGGGAGCCATCGGCAGTGGCGTAGTGGATATCGGTCGGATTGCCCGGGAATCAAGCATCACGTCGCTGAACCCGACCGGTTCAAGCACCCAGATAAGGCAGGGCACCCGCACACCAAACATCACGGTCACCCGACCCGGAGAACCTCCATGACCCAAACACCCCCCGCCAGAATCAGACAGCCGAACCATCGGCACACAACAACGCACCACCGACTTGACCCGGAGACCCCCCACAGATAGGGAGGACCGAAGAATTGGACGGAGCAACTCCCAAGGAACGCC
>BTQG01000135.1:0-4555 GCA_036985755.1 Acidimicrobiia bacterium
GGCATCGAGCAGGAACAACGTGTTGACGCCCCAGATCAGCGACGCCGACAGCGTGTACAGACCGGCGATGACGAGGTAGGTGCCGATGACCCGCTGCGCAGACATCGACGGAGCCTAGGAGTCAGCCTGCCGGTGTCGCCACGCCTGCCGGTGTCGCCACGCCTGCCACTGGGAGAGACGGCTTCTCAGTCGGCATGGCGTGGGCGGCTGACGACTGACTCCCCGTCGTCGCCGGCGAGCAGCCTGCTGCGTCCGTAGACCCACGGTCGCTGCGGTGCTGCCAGCAACAGCTGGTAGACAGAGAGGCCCGGGGTCTCGAAGCCGAGCGCGGCCCCAGCCATGTAGGCGCGCCAGATCCGATACACATGCTCGTTGGCTGCCGCCACAGCCTCGTCGTGGTTGGACTCGAGGTTGGCTACCCAGTTACGCAGCGTGAGGGCATAACTGGACCGCAACGACTCGGCGTCGCGCAGCTCGAAGCCGGCGTCTTCGGCCATTCCGATGACCTCGCCGACCGTCTCCAACTCGCCATCGGGGAACACATAGGTGCTCACGAACGAGTTTTCTTTGCGAAGCCGCAGCTGCCGTCGTCGCCGATCCCGGGTGACGATGCCGTGGTTGAGCAGCACACCGTCGGGGGTCAGCAGGTTCTTGAGGCTGGTGAAGTAGGTCCCGAGTTGATTGACGCCGACATGCTCGAACATGCCGATAGAGGCGATGGCGTCAAAGATGCCGTCGACCTCGCGATAGTCGCGTTGCAGGATCGTGACCCTGTCGTCGACGCCGGCCTCCTTCGCCAACTGTGTTGCGGAGTCGGCCTGCTCGCCGCTGAGGGTGACCCCAACCGCGGTGGCCCCGTATTCGGTGGCGGCATGGACGACGAGTGCTCCCCATCCGCACCCGACATCGAGCAACCGTTGGCCAGGCGCCAGCTCGAGTTTTCTACAGATCAGATCCAGCTTGCGGAGTTGCGCCTGCTCGAGGGTGTCGGACGGTGACAGGAACGCTGCCGACGAATACACCAGCTTCGGATCGAGAAACTGGGCGAAGAACTCGTTCCCGGTGTCGTAATGGTAGGAAACGGCATCCTTGTCCCGTCTGATCGAATGACGCAGGCCGGTCACTCGTGGCCGATCGGCCTCGGCTCGCCGGGTCTCCTTGGGAAGCTGGCGGAGCAGTCGGTACAGCCTGATCGATGCGGAGGCGCTGCTCGGCGCATTGGACACCGCCCTGCCGAACTCGAGGATGGAGAAGATGTCGCCCTCGATGTCGAAATCGTCGAAGACGTATGCCTCGCCCGCTGCGAGATCCGATGGAGGCAGCAGCATCGCCCTCAGGGCGCCGGGGTGCTGGAGGACGAGGGTGGCGGGAGCATCGGCCGGGCCCCAGATGTCACCTGCCCAGGTGCGCAGACGCGGAGCCGGAACGGTAGAACGAGCGACCAGCTCGTCGTAGATCTGACGTGAGATCTCCGCGGAATCCATGGGAAGCCATTCTACCGGAACTCAAGCCTTGGGCCAGCCCGGCAGAGGCGCCCGTTGGCGCCTTACAGGAGAATCGGCAGCTGTACCAGAATCACCGCACCGACGACGACGACGATGATGCCGACGAGGTTGACGAATCGCCGGTTCCACCGGCTCTCCAACTTGGCGGCGACACCGGAGAAAAAGAGGGTTGCGGCGAACAGCACGGCGGTGAGCACATAGTTGTCACCGTTTTGGTTGGCGGCTCTGGCGTCGAAAGCGGCCTGATCGGCCTCGGTGGCGAGCCGTTCGGCTTCGAGCAGTTCGGGGATGACGTACTCGTCCATCTCGAACGGAGTCGCCGGGGCCTGGGCGTTGTTGATCGGATCTGCGGCCAACCATGCTTCGAGGGCGGGCCGGAAATCGTCACGCATCCGCAAGAACAAGAAGCCCGACAACGTTCCCAGCGTCGGGACGTATACGTCCCCGGCGGCGATTTCGGGGATGTTCCCGTCCCGAATGTCGCTGTCGAGGGCGCTCACCCAGTCGATGTACATCGCCACGTCGATCTGGGCGAGCTGGCCGCCCCGGGTGTCGGCGCGCGTCGACTCGGTGCGAGCGGCGCCGGCTTCGGAGAACTTGATCGACTGTTGACCGCCCCACTTGCCCGCTTCGAACGCCGCCCACGCGGTGAACACGACTGCAACTGCCAACACGATCGACGCAATGAGCTCGATCCGGTCCTCACGCCGAGTCGGTTCTGCGGCCACCTGGTCGTTTGTCTGGGCCTGGTCGCCGGCCGAGCCTGAATCTTCGTCTGCCATGGCGGGGGAGTGTAGGCCCGCTCCGCGGTGGGCCGATTGTCCGAACCGACGCGGGGTTATCGTCCTCGTCATGCCCAACCGCCTTGCCGACTCCACCTCTCCGTACCTCCTGCAGCACAAGGACAATCCGGTCGACTGGTACGAATGGGGGGAAGAGGCCTTCGCCGACGCCGAGGCGACGGGACGGCCGATCCTGCTGTCGGTGGGTTATTCGGCGTGTCATTGGTGCCACGTGATGGCCCACGAGTCATTCGAGGATCCGGAAACCGCGACGTATATGAACGAGCAGTTCGTCAACATCAAGGTCGACCGCGAGGAGCGACCCGACGTCGACTCGATCTACATGGAGGCGGTGCAGGCTATGACCGGCCGCGGTGGGTGGCCCATGACCGTGTGGCTCACACCAGATCGGAAGCCGTTCTACGCCGGCACCTACTTTCCCAATACCGAGCGCCACGGCATGCCGTCGTTCCGCCGCGTGCTGGAGTCGATCAGCGATGCGTGGCAGAACCGCAGCGACGAGCTGATCGCCCAGGCCGATCAACTGGCCGGTGCCGTCAACCGGGATTTGCCCGCTGCAGGCGAAACGCCGGGCAGCGACTTGCTCGAGGCTGCGTACGACAGAATCGCAGCGGAGTTCGATCCCGCCAACGGTGGTTTCGGAGCGGCGCCGAAGTTCCCGCAACAACCGGTTCTCGAGTACCTGCTCAGAATCCACGGAGAGCAGTGGGCGCCGAGGGCGGGCGAGATGCTGCGGTCGACCCTGTGGGCAATGGCCGATGGCGGTATCCACGACCAGCTCGGCGGAGGTTTCGCCCGGTACTCGGTGGATGCGCGCTGGCTGGTGCCGCATTTCGAGAAGATGCTCTACGACAACGCCCAGCTAGCGCGCCTGTACCTGTGGGCGGGGATCGAGTTCGAAGAAGCACGATTCGTCGAAGTTGCTCGCAGCACCTTGGACTACATGCTCGGCGACCTGCGCCACCCCGATGGAGGTTTCTATTCGGCGGAGGATGCGGACTCCGAGGGGGTCGAGGGCAAGTTCTACGTGTGGGCCCGCGACGAGTTCGACGACGTGCTGGGTGATGACGCCGGGCAGGCCGCCACCTTCTACGGTGTCACGACCGGCGGCAACTTCGAGGGAACGAACGTGCTGCACCGCCCCACCGACGCCGAATGGGACGACACGATGGAATCCGTGCGATCCCGCCTGCTGGATCACCGCGCGGCGAGGGTGCGGCCCGGCCTCGACGACAAGATCGTCGCATCCTGGAACGGCCTTGCCCTCCGCGCCTTCGCCGAGGCCGGGGCTGCACTCCATGACGATGGCTATCTGGACGCCGCTCGATCCTGTGCCAGCTTCATCGCCGAGCACCTCATCGTCGACGGGACTCTGCAGCGATCGTGGCGCGAGGGAAGGGCAAGCGTCCCCGGGTTCCTCGAAGACCACGCGGCGGTGGCTGTGGGCATGTTCGCCCTGTTCGCGGCCTCAGGTGAGTTCGGGTGGTACGAGATCGGGCGCGATCTCACCCTGAGGATCGGCGACCGCTTTGCCGATCCAAACGGTGGGTTTTTCGACACCTCTTCTGATGCGGAGCGCCTCATCAAACGCCCCAAGAGCCAGGCCGACAATCCGCTGCCGTCTGGCAACGCCCTGGGCGCCGAGGCCACGCTGATGCTTGCCGGTCATACGGGGGACGACGATTTGCGCCTGAGGGGTATGGAGGCGCTGCATTCAGCCGGCCTTCTCATGGAGCGATACCCTTCGATGGTCGGTCACCACCTCTCCGTGCTGTTTTCCTCATCCCGGATGCGTGAGCTGGCGGTGGTCGGACCGGCCTGGGCACAGCTCTCCCTGCCGTACTGGGATCGGTTTCGCCCCGAGATCGTCGTTGCTGGGTCACCGACCGGTGAGGAGCCGATGGCGCTGTTCGCCGATCGGGCGAGCGACGGTGACACGCTGGCCTATCTGTGTGAGGGGCATGTGTGCAACCTACCCACCGGCGATCCCGCCGCGTTGTCTGCGCTGCTGGCGGCTGAAGCCTGACGGCTTCGGCTCAGGCGTAGACGTAACCGTCGACGTATCCCACGATTTCCATGGCGTTGCCATCGGGGTCGTGGAGGTAGATGGCATCGCCCTCGGCACGGCTGGCCTCGTCCCACGGCTCAACGCCGGCGGCCACCAGGCGCTTGCCCAGGGCTTCGAGGCTTGGAGTGGCGAAAGCGAAGTGGGCGATCCTCGCCCTGCCCGTGCCGTCACCCAACGAC
>BTQG01000136.1:0-4510 GCA_036985755.1 Acidimicrobiia bacterium
TCAGAGGACAGGAGCCGTGGCCCTATCGATCCCGTTTCGGTGCAGAGCTCAACGAAACACTCGCAATCTGAGGCGGCGGAAGCTCGGCCGACTGCTTCTGGGGAGGTCGCATGCAGCAGTAGATGCCCTGTCCGCTAGCGACGCTTTGCCAGCCAACCCAGCAATCGCGAGCGCAGGTCTTCGTCGATCGGGAGTTCCCGAACCCGGGTCGACAGGACGTCGGCGTCGAGCAGGCCCTCATCAATCAGCGCCCGTACAAAACGAAGGTCCTTGTCCCGGAACGCGACCAACTTGGATACGGCCAGGTCGTGTGGCTCCAAGCAGACCGCACGACCCGGTTTGGTCATCGGCGTGTCGAAAAGCACGGCCCGTTGCTGCCAGTCGGGAGGAAGGGTGGCGGTACCGATCTCGACACCGTCGGCGTAAACGCCAAAGGTCTGGTGAAAGAGCGAGAGCTCGCCGATCGCCCCGGTCACCGCGTCCGCCTTCTCTCGGGTCTCGTCGGCAAAGAAGGTGACGTCGGCCTCGATCGACCCGATCGCTTCTGCGGGCAGAACTGCATGGTCGTAGGAGCAGAGGATTGCCTGGCTTCCAAACACCACCACCTCGGGATCACCGGCGATCTCGGCCGAGGCGCGGACGATGTGCTCCAGCTGGTCACGGCGCATGGTCACTCCCCCGGGTGCGAAACGCATCGAGGATCGCCTGGCGTCGCTCCGGGGCGAGCACCCCGGCGAAGGGCGAATTCTGTCTCAGCTCGATCGAGCGCTCCTGTGGCGAGGTGAGTGCTTCGACGATCCCGACGACCGGGCCGCGCAGGATCCGCTGCCACTCGAGGAGCCGCCGTCGGGCCTGACCGCGTGGGTGCTCAGCAAGGAGGCGATCGAGGTTCGCCCTGGCCTTCCGCGTCACGCCCTCGGGATCGGCGACAAGCTCCCCTGCAACCCCCGCATGCAGCCGTAGGTTGCGCTCCTGCCCCCGGCGCAACGCACCGGGAAGACTTCCCGATGCGATCCGCAGAACATCCTCACGGCGGACCCTCCGGTGTGACCCAACCCTGGTCGAGGGCAGCACCCCTTGATCACAGAGATCGACGACATGCTGTCGAGAACAGCCGAGAAGTTCGGCTGCTTCGCCGGTTCTCAGCGCGGCTTCGGCTCGGGCTCGGCGGGTCTCGGTCACAAACAGATTGTATCACTAACCACAAAAAACACAACGGGAACCCCGTTACGCATGCATCCGCCGCCCTTGTCGGAGCCGCCCTTGGTGTCCCGTCGGATCAGGTGGGGAATCGCTCTCTAACGCCGAGGCCGGACGGACAATCACCTCGGCGCCACTCGGCAGGCTGTTCAGTCATCAGACGCCGACTCGGGAAGCGACGCGATGTCCCGCAGTACCTCCTCTTCGAACCGAAGCGCCTCCGTGCCCACCTCGTAGGCACGTTCGGCCTCCGCCCGGCTGCCCAGCGCCTGCTCGAGGGCATCCAGCCAGTCCTCGCGAGTCTTCGGACGACCCCGGCGCAGGGTGATGTGCCGTCGACAGCCTCTCGTGTTCACGTTCCCACCTTTTCGGTCTCGAGGACATCATGCCCGTGGGGTGTGACACGAACGCGGGTGCGCGGCCTCAGGACAGGGCGCGCTCGTCACACCACTTTGCCGCAGGCACGTACGTCGACTTTCGACGGCCAGGACCGTTCGCTCATCGATGTCGATCGCCGTCCCCTTCCGGTCGCGTACCGATCAACTCGCCCTTGGAGGTTCGCGCGCCGAGAAACCCCGCCGACGCCGGTTGAAGATCTGCGCCCGATCTGTCGATCCAACAAGGACAGAACGAACGAACCGGGAGTCAGGAGTCTGCGAACCATGACCGATACCGACCGGATCGAACAGCGGTCGTATGACGACATCGACGGCCCCGACGAGGCGCTCGATGAGTGGGACGAGTACGCCAGCGACGATGGGGCCGAGGACCAATACGAAGACTTCCTCGACTGGCTGAACGAGCGAGCCTGAAGCTCCCGATCAATCGAGCGGTGCGAAAACCTTGGGTAGCCGGACGACTAGCCAAAATTCACGACTCCGCCACCTCGACCACGACTGCCGTGACGTTGTCGACACCTCCGCTTGATCGGCTACGACAGCGCCCCGACCAGTTGAGCACAAGTCGTCATGAGATCGACGCGCAACTCACAGCCACGGGGCACTCATCGCTGCCGCGGAATCTGTCAGTGCTGGTTGAGATGATGCACCTGGGCAAGACCACCTCCACAACGCCGTCTAATCACACTAGACAATCTAGTCAAGAGACCTCTAGACGAGTATCATGCCGAAGCAGCAACAGCTCAGACGGGAGATCCGTCGCCTCGCCAAGCGACACGGAGTGACAGCACAGTTGGTCCGACAAGGCAAGCATGAAATCTGGGAGTGTGGGGGGCTGACCTTCTCGATCCCACGGCATCGCGACATCGCCGAGGGAACCGCCCGGGCCATCATCAAGCGACTGACCGAGCACCTGGAGAGCCTCGACACCGAGGAGGACCTGTGAGCCAGACCTATCACGCCGTTGCCACCCGTTCTGGAGACTGGTGGGCCATTGAGGTGGTATCCGGTCTCCCAACCGACATGCTCGGGGTGAGCCAAGCCCGGCGCCTCGGCGAAGTTCCCGAAATCGCTCGCAGCCTCATCGCCGAGCTGCTGGAGGTCGAACCTGCACGGATCGACGTCACCTTGGGACTGGTATTGACCCCTGAACTGCAGGACGCAGTCGATAGGTTTCACTACGCAGCGGTCGTAGAGGCTGCTGCTCGCACGGAAGCGGCCAAGGCCCGAAGTCGCGCTGCTGCTGCGCTCCTAGCAGCGAAGCTGACGATGCGCGAGGCCGCTGAAGTGCTTGGAATCTCACATCAACGTATCAAACAGCTCGTAGACCGTGCACC
The DNA here is from genome assembly GCA_036985755.1 of Acidimicrobiia bacterium. Classification (GTDB taxonomy): domain Bacteria; phylum Actinomycetota; class Acidimicrobiia; order Spongiisociales; family UBA5794; genus JACZST01. The sequence continues at coordinate 2,936 of BTQG01000136.1, forward strand.
CGATGCAGAGAACGTCGACCTCCTAGCCGCCATAGAAACTGCGGTGCGCGATTCATGACCAGCCGAGTTGAGCAAATGGCTCCGACCACAAAGACCGCCACGTTCGCTGCGGCGAACCGTTTGGAGTGCCCACCACGTCGGATATGGGATTCGGAGGATCTCGAACCTGAGCCGATCTGCCTAGCGGTCGGCGGCGATTCAACTCGGTCAGTGCTGCGAGGTTGTTTCGCCGCTATGCGCCCAAGACGCTAACTGCCAGCGATCCCAAAGCCATGAACGACTTCGACGCCACCGCCCTCGCTATGTTGCGCACGCTGACCGGCGAACCTGCTACCGAATTCCGCGACGGCCAACTGGAAGCGATCCAGGCGGTCGCCCGCGACCGAGATCGCGCCCTGGTCGTCCAGCGCACCGGTTGGGGCAAGTCCGCGGTGTACTTCATCGCCACCCGGATCCTTCGCGACCAGGGTCTCGGGCCCACCGTCATCGTCTCACCGCTGCTGGCCCTGATGCGCAACCAGCTCGAAATGGCGGATCGGCTCGGGCTCAACGCCCATACGATCAACTCGACCAACCGCGACGCCTGGGATCCGATCTTCGCCCAGATCCATGCGGGCGAGATCGATCTGCTCCTCATCTCACCGGAGCGCCTCAACAACCCGGAGTTCCGCAGCGACGTCCTGCCCACCCTGCTCGGCGACATCGGGCTGCTCGTCATCGACGAGGTGCATTGCATCAGCGACTGGGGGCATGACTTCCGCCCCGACTACCGGCGCCTGCGACAGGTCGTCGGTTCGCTCACCCCCAACGTCCCGGTGCTCGGGACGACGGCCACGGCGAATGATCGCGTCGTCGCCGACGTCGTCGAGCAACTCGGCGAGAGCATCAAGCTCTTCCGGGGTTCCCTCGAACGTGATTCCCTCGCCCTCCACGTGCTGCACCTGCCCAGCCAGGCCGAGCGAATGGCGTGGCTCGCGGACAACATCCCCGGTCTCCCCGGGGTGGGGATCGTCTATTGCCTCACCATCAAGGACGCAGAGCGGGTCGGTGATTGGCTCCGTTCCCGAGGGATCGACGCTGCCACCTACACCGGGCCGACCGACTCGGATGAGCGCATCGCCATCGAACAGCGCCTCACCGAGGGTGACCTCAAGGTCGTCGTGGCCACCTCGGCGCTGGCGATGGGCTACGACAACCCCAAGATCGAGTTCGTCGTCCACTACCAGACGCCCGGATCCCCGATCGCCTACTACCAGCAGGTGGGCCGGGCGGGCCGAGCCGTCGATCACGCCTATGGCATCGCCATGGCCGGTGCCGAGGATCAAGACATCCAGGACTGGTTCATCGAAACCGCCTTCCCCAGCGAGGTGGACGTCGACGCCGTTCTGGCCGCGTTGTCTTCATCCGGCGGACTCAGAGTGGGGGACCTCGAGCAGGTGGTCAACCTGCGATGGAAGCGAATCGTCGTGATGCTCAAGATCCTCGAGGTCGAAGGTGCGGTCTACCGCGATGGATCACGCTGGTTCCGCTCCGCCAACCAGTGGACCTACCCGGCAGATCGAATCGCCAAGGTCA
>BTQG01000137.1:0-4456 GCA_036985755.1 Acidimicrobiia bacterium
AGTCGCAAGTCGCACGTCGCACGTCGCACGTCGCAAGTCGCAAGTCGCAAGTCGCAAGTCGCAAGTCGCAAGTCGCAAGTCGCAAGTCGCAAGTCGCAAGTCGCAAGTCGCAAGTCGCAAGTCGCAAGTCGCACGTCGTGACTCGTGATCCAACTAGCCTCGGCTGATGACGACCTGGGACTCAGCCACGGCGGTTGCCGCCGACCTCGAGGCCGCCGGCTACCTCACCGACACAACGATCGAGCAGGTGGTGTATCTCGCCGAGCGGCTGGAGAAACCGATCCTGGCCGAAGGCCCTGCCGGCGTCGGCAAGACGGCGCTGGCGCTGGCGCTCGCCGAGGCCACCGGTCGGCCCCTGGTTCGCCTCCAGTGTTACGAGGGGCTCGATGAGGCCAAGGCCCTGTACGAGTGGAACTACCACAAGCAGTTGCTGCGGCTCCAGAGCGACGAGGGCAAGGCATGGGACGACCTCGAGGAGGGAATCTTCAGCGAGCCCTTCCTTCTGGAGCGCCCGCTGCTCGCCGCCATCCGATCCGAACAGCCCGTGGTCCTGCTGATCGACGAGGTGGATCGGGTCGAGGTCGAGACCGAGGCTCTCTTGCTCGAAGTGCTGGACTCGTTCCAGGTCACCATCCCCGAGCTCGGCACCATCACTGCGTCGTCGCGACCGATCGTGGTGCTCACCTCCAACAACACCAGGGAGCTGTCGGAGGCATTGAGGCGCCGCTGCCTGTATCTCAACATCGGCTATCCGACGATCGAGCGCGAGCGCGCCATCCTCAGGGCGCGGGTGCCAGACCTCGACGAGATCCTGGCGGCTCGCATCGCTGAGGTCGTCGCCGCCATACGATCGATGCCGCTGCGCAAGCCCCCTTCGGTCAGCGAAACCATCGACTGGGCAAGGACCTTGTTGGCGCTCGGCATCGAATCGGTCGATATGGAGGCCCTCGACGGAACCCTCAACGTGCTGCTCAAGCATCAGGCCGACATCGACAAGGTGAGCAAGGAGCTCGCCGTCGACTCGTGATCACCCGCCTCACCGCCTTTGCCGGCGAGCTGCGCGACATCGGCATCCCGGTTTCTCTGGTGGAGATGATCGACGCGGCTGAAGCTCTCCAGCACGCCGACCTCAGCTCACCCGAGGCGCTGCGAGCAGCGCTGGGTGCGACGATGGTCAAACAGGCGAGGCACCGGCCCGCCTTCGACGCCGCCTTCGACGTCTTCTTCGGCTACTCGAGCCCAGCCGAAGGCGATCCCGCCGAGCTCGACGACGAGACCCTGCGGGCCCGCATCGCAGAGGCGCTGCTCAACGGAGACACCGACGAGCTGCAGCGGCTGCTGAGTGATGCCGTCGATCGTTACGCCGGGGTCGATCCGGGGCGACCGCTCGGGGGTCGGTATCACCAGTACCGGGTGTTGCGGCGCCTCGACGCCGATCAGCTGAGGCGGACGCTGCTGGCAGCTCTGCTGCCGGCACAAGACGGGCTCGACGACCGGTTGCGGATTGCGGAGGCAGATCGGATGGTCGAGATCGTGCGCGACGAGGTCCGTTCCCAGGTGCTGCGACGATTGATCGCCGAGCGCGGGGCGCCCGATGTGGCACGATCGATACGCACTCCGCTGGTGGAGAACATCGATCTTCAGCATGGGACACGCGACGAGATCGAGGCAGTCGAAAAGGCGGTAGCCCCGCTCGCCCGCCGGCTGGCAACCAGGCTGTCGCAGCGGCGAAGGCACGGCAGGCGGGGCAGGCTCGACGTGCGACGGACGATCCGTCGCTCGCTCGCCCACGGCGGAGCCATGCTGGATCCGCGTTTCCGGCCGCCGCGGGTGGGCAAGCCGGAAATCGTGCTGCTGTGCGACGTCTCCGGGTCGATGGCGACGTTCGCTCGCTTCACCTTGCAACTGACCCACGCCATCGGGGGCGAGTTGGCAAACGTGCGCTCGTTTGCCTTCATCGACGGTATCGACGAGGTGACACCGCTGTTCGGTCCTGGGGCAGATTTCGAGGCGTCGATGACCGCGATGGCGTCGGAGGCCGACCTGGTTCGCGGCGACGGCCACTCCGACTACGGGCTGGTCTTCGAAGAGTTCGCCGAGCGCTTCGCGTCGGTGATCACACCGCGCACCACGCTCATCGTCACCGGCGACGCTAGAAGCAATTTTCGCGACTCCGGTGCCGACACCTTTTCCGTGATCGCCGAACCGGCACGGGCGGTGCTCTGGCTCAACCCGGAGCGGCGGCGGTACTGGAATACCGGAGATTCGGTGATGAGCGCGTACGCTGGCATGTGCGATGAGGTGGAGGAGGTGAGGACCCTCGCCCAGCTCGAGCGATTTGTCGAGCGGGTTGCCCTCCCCACCGGCGCAGGACGTCGAGTAGGTCGATCGACCAGTTTGGATCAACCAATCGGCCCGGGCAGCCGATGGAGGGGATGACACTATCGCCGAGCAAGAGGTCAGCTTCATGCCAAGGATCCTGGTGATCGAGGATTCGCCCGTCCTGCAACGCTTCATCGAGATCAGCCTCCGCGGCCAGAACGCGATCGTTCAAAGCGCAACCAAGGGCCGCACCGGGATCGCGGCGGCGACGAGCGATCCGCCGGACTTGATCATGCTCGACCTCAGCCTGCCGGACATCGATGGTTGGGCCGTTCTCGACGAGCTTCGCACCAACGAAGCCACGGCGCGGGTTCCTGTGCTCGTCTCGACCGGCTGGGAAGGCACCGAGGTTTCGGTTCGGGCCCATTCCAGGGGTGCCGAGGTCCTCCCTAAGCCCTATGCGGCCTCGGACTTGCGAGCCGCCGTAATCGCCATGCTCGGCGCAGACGCCCCCGCCACCGCGTAGGTCTTCCCCGGCGATTCTCCAGCAGGTACGGTCGGGAAGCCGATGCTGTACCTCGTTGTCGTCGTTGCCATCGTTGCCTCCGCCGGCAACCCGACGTGCGCCGGGCTCGATTCTCCGGTCGGCGGGGCCATCATCGAGCCGTTTGCCCCGATAGGACGGTACGCCGGGCATTGGGGCATTGACTTCGCCGTGCCAAGCGGCACCGCGGTTCGCGCCGCCGACGCCGGGGTCGTCACCTTCACCGGTGTGGTCGTCGGCAACCGAACGGTGACGATCGACCACGGCGGTGTCAGGACCTCGTACTCGTTCCTCACCCGGATCCTGACCGACCGGGGGGCGACCGTGCGGCGCGGTCAGGTGATCGCCGTCACCGGGTCTCACCGTGGCCGTCCCTCACTCCACTTTTCGGTTCGCATCGGGGAGGACTATGTCGATCCCGAGCCGTGGCTGGTCTGCCGGGGCGACCCCGGCCCCGGGTTGTGGCTCCGGTCCACAATGTCGGCGTATCCTGGGCTCAATGCGAGCGATCATGGGCGGAACCTTCGACCCACCACACGTGGCACACCTGGTGGCGGCGGAGTGCGCCCATCACCAGCTACGCGCCGACGTCGTGACGTGGATCCCGGCTGGTTCCCCATGGCAGAAGGCGTCGAAGGGGGTCTCGGAGGCGAAACACCGGTGGGAGATGACCCGGCTCGCCGTCGATGGCATCGACTATTTCGAGGCCGATGATCGGGAGGTGCTCCGCGACGGTTGGACCTACACCATCGAAACACTCGAGAGTTTCGGGGACGAGGACATCGTGCTCATCCTCGGCGCCGATGCCGCCGCCAGCCTCGGGACCTGGCATCGCGGTGACGAGGTGGCAAAACGGGCGAGGATTGCGGTAGCCCCCAGGCCGGGCATGGATCGCTCGGTGGTCGAACAGGCCATCGATACCGAGTTCACCTGGCTGGAGATGCCGTTGCTCGACATCTCCGGCACGTTGGTGCGGGAACGAGTACGCATCGGGAACTCCGTCCGGTTCCTGGTGAGGGACGCGGTGTGGCGATACCTGATCGACAACGGTCTCTACGGTCGCTGAGGTGCCGGTGTCGCCCTAGTATTCGGTTGGTAACTGAACGACGAGGAGCCCGCATCCCCGCCACCGAAGAAGCTGTCAAAGTCGCAAGAGAAGCGGTGGCAGCCATCATTGACAAGAAGGGCGAACACCCCGCCATTCTCGATGTCTCCGAGCTCCTCGTCGTTACCGACCTGTTCGTGATCGCAACCGGCACCTCTCGTCCGCATCTGCGCAGCCTCGTCGAAGGGATCGAACACCAGCTCAAGGCCATCGGGGAGCGCCCGTTGCGACGCGAGGGTGTCGAGTATGGCAAGTGGGTGCTGCTTGACTTCGGTCACTTCGTGGTTCACCTGTTCGACGAAGAGACACGGGCCGTGTACGACCTGGAGCGATTGTGGGCCAACGCCCCTCGCGTCGCCATATCCGAAGCGTCGGCAGCGGCGGGGCCCTGATACAATTCCAACCCGTTTGGGGCTGTAGCTCAGTCCGGCAGAGCACTTGACTGGCAGTCAAGGGGTCAGGGGTTCGAATCCCCTCAGCTCCAC
>BTQG01000138.1:0-4434 GCA_036985755.1 Acidimicrobiia bacterium
CTCGCCGATCGACCGCACCGGATCCACCGCCGTGGTCCCTGTGGTGCCAACATTGGAGACCACGACGGTCGGGACGAGGCCGGCCGCCAGGTCGTTGACGATCGCCCGACGCAACTCTGCGGCATCGAGGGCGTACTCGTCGTCGACACCGATGAGGCGGATGTGTTTGAACCCGGCGATCTTGGCCCCCTTCTCGATCGAGGAGTTCGACTGGTTCGATGCGTAGAGGACCTTGGACTCGGCAGGCCCCTCCTTCTGCTCACGAGCGACGACGAAGGCGACGTGGGTCGAATCCGAAGCGCTCATCTGGATGACGCCTCCCCCCGGGCCGGTGGTCTTCCAGGTCTCGGGTAGCCCGAGAAGATCGACGAGCCAGTCGGCAACAACGGATTCGAGCTCGGTGGCCGCCGGGCTGGTGGACCACATCATCCCCTGTGTCGAGAGCCCGGCCGAGACCAGCTCGCCGAGGATCGACGGAGGTGAGCTGTTGGCGGGGAAGAAGCCGAACCAGCCCGGAGCCTGCCAGTGGGTGATCCCGGGCATGATGATCTCGTCGAGATCGCGTATGACATCCTCGAAGGGCTCCGGCTGCTCGGGTGCAGATTCCGGGAGCAGGGCCCGGATGTCACCGGGTTTGACGTCGGGCGTTATCGGTCGCTCATCCACCGTCTCCAGGTAGTCGGCAACCCAGTCGACGAGCTCGTGTCCATGGCGACGGAACTCGTCCAACGGCATGTGATAGGAGGTCTTCCGTTCCGAGTCATCGGTCCTCAGCTTGGGCTGACCCTCTGGCCGATGACTGGGGACCGACGACTGACCGCTCATTTCAGATACTCGAGCAACTCTCGGACCATGAAGGCGGTCGCCCCCCACAGGATGCCTTCATCAAACTCGAAGAACCACATTTCGAAACCTTGCCAGTCCTGGCTCGTCCACCGCGAGTCGTCGAGCAGGTCGGCTAGCCGCGGCTCGATGATGCTCTCCACCTCCGCCGGGTCGGCTACCAACTCGGCGGGCCGCTCGATCCGGGCGACCACAGGCACGATCACTCTGCTCGGATCCCGCGTCGTCAACGGTCGCAGACCGCCGAGGATCTCGACGACGTTGTCGGGGGGAAGTCTGATCTCCTCCCAGGACTCCCGTTTGGCGGTGGCGATCGGGTCCTCGCCGTCCTCGATGGCGCCGCCGGGGAACACGACGTCACCGGGGTGAGTGCGCATGTGTTCCGGTCGGGTAGTGAACACGATCCTGGTGCGCCCGTTGTCGTCGTAGAGGGGTACCAACACCGCATAACGCGCATCCGGGGGCGTATCCACCGGAGGCAGCGAGGAAAGAGCTTTCCAGACGTCCATGCCCCGAGCATAAGTGGATAGGCTGCTCCCGATGTCGCGACACCTCGACTCCCGGCTGCGGACCACCCCGCGGTTCACCCTTCGTCCATTCCGGCGCAGGGATGTTGCCGCCCTGCACGAGGCGGTGCTGTCGTCGAAGAAGGAGCTGCAACCGTGGCTGCCGTGGGCGAGTTCGTACGATCGATCGGTCGCCCAGCGATTCGTCCGCGATTCGGCCGCTGCCTGGGCCGAGGGCAAGGCCTTCGACTTCGCGGTCCGCACCTCGGGCGAACCCAACAACCACATCGGGAACGTGTCGATCTGGTGGACTTCACGCCAGAACGGCATCGGCGAGATCGGGTACTGGATCAGATCCGACATGACCGCACAGGGAGTGGGTACCGAGGTGGCGGCTCGTGCCACTCAGATCGGGTTCGAAGAGTTGGATTGCCACAAACTCGTATTGCGCGTCGCGGTCGGAAACATCGGCTCCGAGCGGATCGCCCAACGCCTCGGCTTCACATTCGAGGGAACCCTGCGCGACGAGGTCTTGATCGGCGACGAGTGGGTGGATCACACGGCGTGGAGTCTGCTCGACCACGAGTGGTCAGAGCTGTACGGAAAGCTGAGAGCCGACGGGGTACTGGCATAGGAGAGTCGCAAGACGCAAGTCGCAAGTCTTGGGTCGGGGTCTTGTGAGTGTGCAACGGCGTAGCCGCGCCTCTCTTGTCCGCGACAGCACTTTGACCCCCTCCGGCGCCCTGGGGGCGCCACCTCCGCCTGAGGGGGAGGCAACAAGCCAGTGGACACGAAGAAGGAGCGGCCCTCTCAGACCGCCCCTTCTGCTTGCGACTTGTGTCTTGAGACTTGAGACTCCTAGAAGTCCATGCCTCCCATGTCGTGACCGCCACCGGGCATCGCCGGAGCATCTTCCGGCTGCTCTGCGACCAATGCCTCGGTCGTGATCAACAGGGCCGCAACCGACGCGGCGTTCTGCAGGGTCGAGCGAGTCACCTTCGCCGGATCGATGACACCAGCCTTGATCAGGTCCGTGTATTCGCCCGCCGCGGCGTCAAACCCGACGTCGCCTTCCGTGTCATGGAGAACCTTGTTCACCACGACACCGCCTTCGAAACCGGCGTTGACGGCAATCTGACGCAGTGGCGCCTCCAAAGAACGCCGAACCAGGTCTCGCCCGGCCTTCACGTCGTCGGAACCACCGCGGAGCTTGTCGATCGACCCGATCGAGCGGAGCAACGCCACACCACCACCAGGAACAATGCCCTCTTCGACGGCGGCACGGGTCGCCTGGATGGCGTCCTCGATGCGGTGCTTCTTCTCCTTGAGCTCCACCTCAGTGGCTGCGCCGACCTTGATGATGGCGACGCCACCGGACAGCTTGGCCAACCGCTCCTGGAGCTTCTCACGATCCCAGTCGGAATCCGAGTTCTCGATCTCGTTGCGGATCTGCTTCACTCTGCCCTGGACGTCCTCGTGGGTGCCGGCACCTTCCACGACCGTGGTGTCGTCCTTGGTCACAACCACCTTGCGGGCCTGACCGAGCAGATCGAGAGTCACGTTCTCCAGCTTGAGGCCGACTTCCTCAGAGATAACCGTCGCCCCCGTGAGGATGGCGATGTCCTGGAGCTGAGCCTTGCGACGCTCACCGAACCCGGGGGCCTTGACGGCGACCGAAATGAAGGTGCCGCGGATCTTGTTCACAACGAGCGTGGCGAGCGCCTCGCCGTCGGTGTCCTCGGCGATGACCAGGAGGGCCTTGCCGGACTGCATGACCTTCTCGAGCACGGGGAGCATGTCCTGGACCGAGCTGATCTTCTGATTGGCGATCAGGATGTACGGATCATCCAGAACAGCCTCCTGACGATCGGCGTCGGAGATGAAGTACGGCGAGATGTAGCCCTTGTCGAACTGCATACCCTCCGTGAACTCGAGCTCGACACCAAAGGTCTGGCTGTCCTCGACGGTGATGACGCCCTCGTTACCAACCTTGTGCAGGGCGTCGGCGATCCGTTCCCCGATCACCTGATCGGCCGCAGAGTTCGACGCCACGTAGGCGATGGCCTCCTTGTCGTCTGACGACACAGGAGTGGCCGAGGTCGAGATGTGCTCGACGACCCGGTTGACTGCCTCCTCGACGCCCACTTTCAACTCCATCGGGTTGGCCCCGGCTGCAACGAGCCGCAGCCCGTCGTGAACCATGGCCTGGGTGAGCACGGCCGAGGTGGTCGTGCCGTCGCCGGCCACATCGTTCGTCTTGTTGGTGGCTTCGTAGGCAAGCTTGGCGCCCATGTTCTCGTACGGGTCTTCGAGATCGATCTCCTTGGCGATCGTGTAGCCATCGTTTGTGATGGTGGGGGTACCCCACTTTTTCTCAAGCACGACGTTGCGGCCCCTAGGACCAAGTGTCACCTTGATGGTGTCGGCGAGCTTGTCCACGCCGGCCTGAAGACCACGGCGGGCCTCCTCGTTGAAACGAAGTTCTTTTGCTGCCATATAGTGGATTTCCTCCTATGCCAATACGGCGAGTACGTCGCGCGAAGAAAGCACCAGGTACTCCTCGCCTTCGACCTTGACCTCGGTGCCTCCGTACTTCGAGTAGAAGACGAGGTCGCCGACGCTCACGTCCATGGGGACCCGGTCCCCATCGCTGAATTCACCCGGACCGACGGCGAGGACTTCACCAAGCTGTGGCTTTTCCTTGGCCGTGTCGGGGATGACGATGCCACTTGCGGTAGTGGCGTCGTCCTCATCCTTGGGCTTCACGACGATACGATCGCCCAGGGGCTGTAACTTCATCCGGTCCCTCCTTCGTGGGGTCTAGCAGTCACGGATTGCGACTGCCAATGTTAACACGGTTCTGGCACTCTCGGGCCGGGAGTGCCAGGAGGCGTCGAGAGCCGAGAGTCGTCGGCCACCGGCCTACCTTCCGGATCAGGCTGAAGACCGAGGACCGAGGACTTTCTGCTCAGTCTTCGAGACGAACTGCCAGGTCGTCCGCCTCGATCATGCCGATGACAACGCCCTCGGCGACCACCACCCAGCGGCCGGCACCGGAGCGTCTGGCGATCAACTCATCGATCGG
>BTQG01000139.1:0-4397 GCA_036985755.1 Acidimicrobiia bacterium
ACGAACAGCTACGTCCGCAGCTCGCATCGGCTGATCGCCGCCGTCGGGCTCGACGATGTGGTCATCGTCGACTCTCCCGATGCCACGCTGATCGTCGGGCGCGATCGCGCTCAGGACGTGAAGGTGATCGTCGATCGGCTCGAAGCAGCCCACCGCCCCGAGGTCGAAACCGATGGAACCGAATCTCGTCCATGGGGCGGGTTCACCACGCTGCTCAATGGCCATGGTTTCAGGGTGCTGCGCCTATGGATCGAACCCGGTGGAAAAACGTCGGTCCAAACCCACGAGCACCGCTCGGAATATTGGATAGTCGTTCGCGGGGTCGCCAGAATCAAGCTCGGCGACACGACTCGTCTCGTCCCCGAGAAAGATTCGGTGTTCGTTCCCGCAGGCGAGGTCCACAGACTGGAGAACCCTTCGACCGAGGAAATCCTCGAGGTCGTCGAGGTCGACGTCGGCAGCTACGTCGGGGAGGATGACATCAAGCGCTACACCGATGCCTACGGGAGAGCGGAGCGAAGAGGATGATCCTCGCCATCGTCGGCATCGCTCTCGCCTTCTTGACCGTCATGATTCTGCTGTCGCGCATGGGGAGAAACCGCAAGCAGCAAGCCATCACTGATTTCGAGCGGGAGCGGGACGCGACGAAGACGCCGGACATCCTCCAACTCGTCCGTGACGAAGTCGCCGAGTTGGGGATCGACAAGATCGATGGGAGCGAAGACATCAACCCCTCAGTGTTGTTGCAGGTGTTCCGCAGGGACGAGGGGAACTGTGAGGATGACGGGTCCTACCGCTTCGTGCTTGCGAAAGGCATCAAATCCGAGGATGCGAGCCTGGAAACCCTGGCGCTGAGCAGTGGCGAGGATTAGGAATACGTAATACGTACCGAACGCCCTCCGTCACCCGAGGTGGCGCGGTCACGGTACGCTCCCGCCATGGATGTCGTCGCCGTCTTTGGAGCATCCGCGTCGCACGCTGGTGATCGGCTCTATGAACAAGGTGTGCGCTGCGGCAGGCTGCTCGCCGAGGCCGGGTTCGGGGTCGCCACGGGCGGTTATGGAGGGTTGATGGAGGCGGTATCACTTGGCGCCAGGGAGACGGATGCCGAGGTGATCGGCGTCACCGTGCCCTCCGTATTCCCCGGCCGGGATGGCGGCAACGCCCACCTCACCCAGGAGACGAGAGCACAGTCACTGTTGGAGCGAATCCACGAACTCGCCGACACTTCCGTCGCTGCCATCGCCCTGCCCGGGTCGCTGGGCACAGCCACCGAGCTTCTGGCGGCATGGAACCTGGCCTATGTCGCCAGATTCAGTGGCACACGGCCCAAGCCGATCGTCGCCGTCGGTGAACCATGGTCGACTCTGATCCCGCTGCTCACCGACGAGTTACATACCGACGGCACCCTGGTGACCATGGTGTCAACCGTCGACGACGCCGTTGCCGCGGTCACCGCCCAGCTCGCCCAGCACACATGATCGAGCTCGTCCCGCTGCGAACCCAGGGTTCGAGACGGCATATATCGGGTCTACAGCCCACGGTTCGTGCTGGCACGAGCGAGAGCCCGTCGAACCGTCTCAACGACCATCTCCGGGCGCTGCTCGACATCATTCCAGGTGAAGCGCAGCACCCTCCAGCCGTGCAGCACGGCTTCGCGATCGCGCTCTCGATCTCGATCGAACGCGTCGAGCTGTAAATGCCAGCGCTTGGAATCCCACTCGATCGCCAGCCGATCGTCTGGGTAGGCGCAATCGAAACGCCGCTCCGGGGCCCACGGGATCGAAAATTCGTAGATTGGCTCGGGCAGCCCGCCTTCGACGAGAACACGAGCGCCACCCCGCTCCAAGGTTGATCCGCGCTCGGGCCCCGGGCTCCTCGCACCGATCACCTCCCGAAGCGCCGCTACCCCTGGCTTGCCGCGCCCTGCAACCTCGTCGAGCACAACCCGTATGTCATCGATCGACGCGAGGCTCGCGGCGATCGCCTCGTCCACTACTACAGCGAGATGGCGATGGGTGATCAAGCCTGCAAGATCAACGATGGTCCGAGAGACGGTTGTCACGGGAAGACCGGCTAGCTCCGTGATGTGCAAGCGGGCGAGGTCCTGGTTGCGATGCACCACTACACCAGGAAAATCATGAGTCGTGCGCGTATGTACCGAAACCGATGCGATACCTCTGGGAACTCGAGCAATGTCGTGCAGCTCCGCCGCGGCGTGGTGCGATACGACCGCAGCCGGTAGAGCGGCGATGGCGGCTCGGACAAGATCGAGCGTCCCCGGCATGTCGAGAAGCCGGTAACCGTGCCTGCCGAGTGAAGTCCACCGCCCTTCCTTGACGCGCTGGTCGATCTGATGTGCGGTGAGCCCGCACGTCAGGGCCTGGTCTCGACGAAGCACCCCACCCTGGCGAGCACTCAGCGCGGTGGCTGCGCGATCTGCGTTCATGCGCGCATGATGAGTGCTGTCTATGACGCGAATGGACGCCGAGTCGTTCTGTGGGCCCGAGACGGCATATATCGGGTCCTGAACCCTGGGTTCGCGAAACGGACGGTCTTAGACCAGGTCTTGCTCGCGGATGCCGAAACTCGGGTGACGGAGCCGGCACAGGGCCAGCTTCTCCAGCTGGCGGATCCGCTCCCGTGTCAGGTTGAACTCGTCGCCGATCTCCTCGAGCGTACGCGGCACACCGTCGTAGAACCCATACCGGAGCGCAAGGATGCGCCCTTCGCGCTGCGGAAGCCGGTCGATCGAGATGCGAAGGCTGTTGGCGATGTCCATCTCTTCGGTCACCCTCACCGGATCGACGGCGTCCTCATCCTCGATGAAATCACCGAGTTGGGCTCCGTCCTCGCCGACCGGCTGCTCCAGTGAGACGGTGTCTGCCACGCTGAGCGCAAGCTCCACCTTGGTGACATCGACACCGGCCTCCTCAGCGATCTCCTCTGGCTTCGGATCTCGTCCAAGCTCCGCCTTCAGACTCGCCTGCGCCGCCCGAACCGCGGCAAGCGTGTCGTGGAGATGCACCGGGATGCGCACCGTGCGGGACTTGTCGGCGATCGCCCTGGTGATGGCCTGCCGGATCCACCACGTTGCATACGTTGAGAACTTGAAGCCCTTCCGCCAGTCGAACTTCTCGACGGCCCGGATCAAGCCGAGGTTTCCTTCCTGGATGAGGTCGAGGAAATCGATCCCGGATGTATTGGCGTACCGTCGCGCGTTAGCGACCACGAGACGAAGGTTGGCGGTCAGGAATGCATCCTTGGCGGCCTGGCCCCTGCGAGCCTGGCGGCGCAGCGAGATCTGCTCGCCACGACCGTCGTAGTCGGCGGTGTCGAGGCGATCCTGGGCGATCTGGCCGGCCTCGATCTTCTGGGCGTAGTCGACCTCTTTCTCGGCCGTGAGCAGCTCATACTCCCCGATGGCGGTGAGGTATTGACTCACCAGGTCGGTGGTCAAGCGCCCGCGCTCGTCGGTCAGCTTGCTGCGGTCCCGCTCGCGACGGGTGCGGGTCAACGTGTCGCGCTGAACCCGCTCCTTGGCTTCCTCACGCTCACGTACGGCACGATTCACCACTGCTCTTCGCGGCTTTTGATCTGATGTCATCGACGAGTCCTCCAACATGGTTCCGTCGTCCCGCTATTTCTTCCCACCCGACGGTGCGCTCCTACTCACGCGCGACCAGTTCCGAGACTCCCAATATCACACATCACAGGCAATTTGTGAACCCTGTTTCTCGACGTGCTACGAGGACTAGCTACCGCCGAATCGTATGCATTTGCTTGCCATATCGTGATTCAGGCGCCCAGCAGCTCACACATCTCCTGGAGCGATTGCGGATCGATCGTCGCTCGGGGACGACCGGCCTCGAGGTCCTCACACAGCTCGAGCAAGCTGAGGGGATCGATTCGATCACCGTGGACTTGGTCCGGCGGCAGAAGATCTTCACCGAACACGCCGCCACCGCGCAAGGGGTTTTCGTTGAACGGAGAACCAGCGTCGAGCAGGCCGGGCAGCAGCAGCAGCGACAACTCGCCGAGGCCGAGGTCATCGGTGCCGAAGAGCAAGCCGAATGGGTTCGGCTGTACATCACGGCAGGCGCTACGAGCCTCGGTCCACTGCGCCAGGTCGACCTCGCCCTCGACCAGCGATCCCGGCACGATGACGGCGAACCCACCATCGGATGTCGCCTCCACGAGCGGAACGTTTGCCCCGTGGTCGGCCAGACAGCTCGTGTAGGCCTCGAGCTGGCCCACCAGGCTCTGTTCGGGGCCATCATCGCCGGCAGCGTTGTAGATGAGCAACGCCACCAGCCCGACGACGACCGCACCGACGATGAAAAGGGCGGGGAGAAGCCAATCAGGCGTTGCGCTCGGCTGAGTCTCGGTGGCCATGG
>BTQG01000140.1:0-4326 GCA_036985755.1 Acidimicrobiia bacterium
CAGCTGGTTTCGGCCCAGAATCGCGCTCTCGAGCAGCTCCGCCTCGATGAGGCATGGGCACCGGACAGCACTCTTGTGGATGGCGAGATCGGTGGTGCCCTGGTGAGCGTTGCCGAGGGGAGCATGGCTGCGGGCTTCACCGCGGCCGCCGAGCTGCTCGGTCGCTCCGATACTCCGCAGCCCGAGATCGCCGTCGACGATCCTACGGTTGAGTTCATCGCGGTGTTCATCGAGGCGGCTGCGTTGTCACTGGAGCGGTCCCGAAGCGCCGGCGCCGGCAAACGCGAGACCGCGTCATCCCTGTCGAGGGTCTTTCGGGCCTGGAGAAGCGATGATGCCGAGCGGCGAGTGCGCTTCCTATCGCGAAGGGCGTACCAGCAAGGCGTGCTCGCTGGCCTCCAGGCAATGGACTGCCACCAGGTGTCGGTGATCCCGTCCAATCGCGCCTGCGTGGATTGCGGTCGAGGCGGGGACCCTTGGCCGATCGCCGACGGTCCCCCTCCGGGGACATTGGTCCCCCCGGCGAGCCTCGAGTGCTCGTGCACCGTCATTCCCGCCTGCTGAACTTGTTTCCGCCGTAGACTCGCACCGTGATCGATCGAGATCCCATCCCGTATGCAGGCCGCCGACGTTCCAGGCGCTGGATCTGGATCAGCATTGGCCTGCTCGTCTTGGCCTTCGTCACCGCCCGATCCCTGGCCACGCTGTACACCGATTACCTGTGGTACAACGCCATCGGCAACGTAGGGGTGTGGAGGACGTTGGTGTTCACCAAGGTCTGGCTCGTCGTTTTCGCTTCCCTGTTCGCCTTTGTCGCCTTTTGGATCAATCTTTTCATAGTCGATCGCCTGTCGCCTCGCCTCGGTGTCGTCCCCGGCAGCCCCGACGAGGAGCTTCTGGAGCGTTACCAGATGTGGGTCGAGCCGCGCGCCCGGTGGCTGCGGATCGCCGCAGCTGCCTTCTTCGGGATCCTGCTCGGCCTGGGAGCGGCGGCCTGGTGGGAGCATTGGCTGCTGTTCTCCAAGGGCGGCTCGTTCGGTCTCGTCGACCCGATCTTCGGCAACGACGTCGGCCTCTATGTATTCGATGCCCCGTTCCTTCGTGATCTCACCGGGTGGGGTTTCCAGCTGATCCTGGTATTGGCACTGGTCGTTGTCGCCGTCCACTACCTCAATGGTGGCATCCGGGTGCAAGGCCCTGGAGCACACACCAGCTCGGGGGTGAAGGCTCACATCTCGATTCTTCTTGCGCTGCTCGCCCTGCTCAAGGCGGCGATGTATCAGCTCGACAAGTGGGATTTGCTGTACTCGTCGCGAGGGCAGGTCTTCGGAGCTTCCTTCACCGATGTCAACGCCCAGGTACCTGCGCTGAACCTGCTGATCATCATCTCGCTCGTTGCCGCCGTGATCCTGCTGGTGAACGTGTGGTTCCGAGGGTGGACCCTTCCCCTGGTGGCGGCGGGCCTGTGGTTGGTCACCTCGATCCTGGTCGGAGGGATCTATCCGGCCCTGGTGCAGCGCCTGCAGGTCCAGCCGGACGAGGTCAACAAGGAAGCACCGTACGTCGCCAACAACATCGAGTTCACCCGACGTGCCTATGGGCTCACCGATGTCGAGGTTGCCAGCTTTGCTGCATCGCCGGATCTCACCGCCGACGACATCGACGCCAACGAGCCCACCGTCTCCAATATTCGCCTGTGGGATCCAACGGTTTTGAACACCACGTACCGGGAACTGCAGAACATCGTCACCTACTACGACCTCGCTGACGTCGATGTCGACCGTTATGTCATCGACGGGACGCTGACCCAGGTCATGGTGGGTGCACGGGAGCTCGACGAACCGAGGATCCCCGGTTCGGGGTGGGTGACCGAGCGGCTGGTCTATACGCACGGCTTCGGCTCGGTGCTGAGCTCGGCGAACAATATCATCGGGGGAGGTCGGCCCGACCTCGTCGTCAGAGACATCCCGCCGATCAACGAAACCGGCGATCCCTCACTGGACATCACCCAGCCAAGGGTCTACTTCTCCGACCACCTCGAAGACGACTACGTCATTGCTGGGACCGACCAGCCCGAGGTGGATTTCCCCATCGGGGGCAGCGCCTCCAACGTGTCCACCAATAGTTATGACGGGTCGGGTGGCGTCCCCCTCGGCGGGTTCTTCAACCGGCTGGCCTGGGCCCTGCGCTTCGGTAACCTCGACACATTGATCTCGGACCGCTTGCGGGCAGACAGCAAGGTGCTGCTGGAGCGGAACATTCGCTCCCGTGTACAGCGGATCGCGCCCTTCCTCGCCGCCGACGCCGACCCCTACACCGTGATCACCGAGGGCCGGCTCGTATGGGTGATGGATCTGTACACGATCACCGATCGATACCCGTACTCAGCGGTGGCAGCGACCGGCCGCCTCAATCGTGGCGTCGGCCTTCCCAACGGGTTCAACTACATCCGCAACTCGGTCAAAGCCGTCATCGACGCCTACGACGGAACCATGGATCTGTACGTGATCGACCCGGACGATCCGGTCATCCAGGCCAACAGGAACATCTTCCCCGGTGTGTTCAAGGACCGAAGCGAGCTGCCTCCGGACATCATCAGCCATTTCCGGTATCCGGAGGATCTGTTCCGGGTTCAGACCGACATGTACACGCTGTACCACATGACCGATCCCGATCAGTTCTTCACGGTGGCGGACCCCTGGCAGATCGCCAGGGACCCGTCGACCTCGCCGCGTCCCGACCTGCGGGCGCCGTTCGCCAACCCCCCGATGCTGCCCTACTACCTGTTGATGAAGCTGCCCGGCGACGACCGGCTCTCGTTCCTGCTGATGCAGCCGTTCACCCCGCTCGACCGGCCGAACATGGTGTCGTTCATGGTGGCCAAGAGCGGTCCGCTCGAGGAATACGGCCGCATCATCGACTTCGCCCTTCCCGCGGAGACCCAGATCGACGGCCCTGGTCAGGTGGGGAACTTCATCAACCAGAACCCGACCATCTCGGCGGAGTTCACCCTGCTCGGTCAGGGGGGCTCGTCGGTGATCCAGGGCAACATGCTGGTCATTCCCATTGACGAGTCGCTGCTCTACGTGCAACCGGTGTATATCTCGGCCAGCGACAACAGCACCGGTACGGGAATCCCGGAGTTCAAGCGGGTGGTGGTGTCGTTCGACGGCAGGATCGAGATGCGCGACACCCTCGATGAGGCGCTGGAGGCCATCTTCGGTGGTACCACCGGAGGTGGTCCCGACGGGCCAAGCCAGCCCCCCACCGGAACCGTCGAAGAACAGGTGGTCGAGTTGCTGCAAAGGGCAGCGGACGCCTTCGCGGCAGCCGACGCCGCCCTTCGCCGTGGGGACATCGTCACTTGGACGGAGAAGATCGACGAAGCACAACGTGCCGTGGAAGAGGCGGCCAGGCTCGTCCCGGAGCCCGCCGGTGCCGACGCGTAATCGGTAGCTCGGCGTCTGTCTGCGCTACTTCTTTCCTATCCGCCTGTTATCGCTCGCCGAACTCGGCATACTACGGCGACCCTTTCGTCGAGAAGTGAGCCGTCACACGGAGGCAGTGTGAGCGATCCTGAGCCAGAAGCAGCGCTCGATCGACCTGCGAGTTCGATCGAGGCTGCGGCCACCGCAGGGCTTGTTTTTGCGGTGCTCTATGGCGCGGTGCTGCTCATCTTCATCCAGGCACCGGGGCGGACCGCCCCGGCCGATGACATCATCTCCTGGTATTCGGATCCCGGCCATCGTGGATGGATGGTGGCCGCTTTCAACCTGGCAGCGTTCAGTGCCGTCGCTTTTCTGTGGTTTGTCGGGGTGATCAGGAAGCGCGTTGGCGCGCGAGAGGATCAGTTCTTTGCCACGGTCTTCTTGGGCAGCGCCATCCTGTTCGTAGCCTTGATGCTTGTCGGTCTTGGGCTCCTGGTTGCGGTAGCGCTCTCGATCGGCGAGACGCTAGTTCCAGATGCCGGTGAAATCGCCATCGTCGGCAGAGCGGCCGAACTGATCCTGGTGGTGGCGATGCCGCGAATGCAGGCCGTGTTTATCGCCACGACCTCGACGATCGGGCTGAGGACCGGCGCACTAGCGCGCTGGCTCGTCATTGTCGGCTACCTCTTCGCCGCGCTGTTGACGCTTGCACCCATCGTGATCGAGATTCCCGGCCTGGGATTCGGGCTGTGGGTTGCCCTGGTCAGTGCCAGCCTGCTGGTCCACCGCCAGCAGCTCGAGCGGCTGGAGTGAGGCATCAACGGTTGCGGGAAGGATCGTTTGGCCTTTGGATCCTTGCCCCCTTGGGCCGGAGCCCCCGGTATCGTCGTGACCGCAG
>BTQG01000141.1:0-4254 GCA_036985755.1 Acidimicrobiia bacterium
GTCGTCCCCGGTATCTTCGGAGGCTTCCACGGCCTCGGCGTCGTCCCCGGTATCTTCGGAGGCTTCCACGGCCTCGGCGTCGTCCCCGGTATCTTCGGAGGCTTCCACGGCCTCGGCGTCGGCATGTGGTTCGTCGGCGGCGGCCGCAGCTCCCTTTTCGCCCGCTGTCGCCGCGGCGTCGTCCTTGCTTTCGCCCGGCTCATCCTTCGGAGTCGGCTCGGGCTCCTCCTCGACGTCGAGCCCGAGGTCCTGACTCTCGGAGCGGATGTCGATCTTGTAGCCGGAGAGGCGAGCGGCGAGCCTTGCGTTTTGGCCTTCCTTGCCGATGGCCAGCGATAGCTGATGGTCGGGCACGATGACCTCGGCGACCATCTCTTCGTCGTCGAGACGCACCTCTTTCACCCGTGCCGGGCTCAACGCCTCGGCGATGAAGGACCCCTTGTCTTCCCGCCATTCGACGATGTCGACCTTCTCGCCGCGCAACTCGTTGACCACCTGGCGGACCCGCGACCCGCGTGCGCCCACGCAGGCGCCGACCGGATCTACGTTCGGATCATTCGAGGCGACTGCGATCTTGGTCCGGTGCCCGGGCTCGCGAGCGATCGCCCGGATCTCGACATCACCGTCGGCCAATTCGGGGACTTCGAGCTCGAACAACGACCTGATGAACTCAGGGTGGCTTCGGGAGACGACGATCTGCGGGCCCTTGCCCTCGCCACGGACCTCGAGGATGTACGCCTTGACCCTGTTGCCGCGCTCAAGGCGCTCGTACGGGATGCGCTCGGATGACGGCATGATCGCCTCGGCATCGCCGAGGTCGAGGATGGCAAAGCGGTGATCCGACTGCTGCACGATTCCGGTGATCAGGTCGCCCTCGCGTCCCTCATAGACCTCGTACACCTGCTCTCGTTTGGCGTCACGCAGCCGTTGCAGGATGACCTGCTTGGCGGTCTGGGCTGCGATGCGCCCGAAATCTTTCGGAGTGTCCTGCCACTCGTCGACGACGTTCCCATCCTCGTCGAGCTCCTGGCCGTACACCGTGATCTCGCCGGTATCGGCGTCGATGGTCACCCTCGCCTCCTCGGCGGCGCCGGGGGTGCGTTTGTAGGCAGACACCAGCGCGTTGGCCAGGGCGTCGAGAATGGTGTCTGCCGGCACACCCTCTTCGCGCTCGAGCAGCTCCAATGCGTCGAGGAAACTGTAATCCATGATGCCTTCCCCCTACGCGGTCTTCCCGCGCTTCTGGCCCTTCTCCCACACGAACACGGTGCGAGCCTTGGCCACGTTCCCGTAGCTGATAGTGCGCTCGCTCCCGTCGATCGCGACGACGAGGCCCTCGTCATCGGTGGCTATCAGGCGGCCCTTATGATGTTTGTCGCCATCGATCGGCGCGAAGGTCTTGACCGCGACCTCGCTGCCGATCGCCTTTTCGAAGTGGGCTGGTCGGCGCAGTTTGCGTTCGAGGCCCGGTGACGTCACTTCGAGGGTGTAGGCGCCGGGAAACGGGTCGTCCGCTTCGATGAGGCGCCCGAGTCCCTGGGAGATGGCGGCGATCCGGTCGACCCCGAGCGGCTCTTCGCCTTCGACGACGACGCGCAGCATCCTTCCTCCGCCGTGGATCTCGACATCGTCGAGTTCCACGCCTTCGGCGGCAAGGTAGGGCTCTACCAGCCCCCAAATCTGCTCCGCCAAATCGGTCACGCGCCTCACTCCTTTGTGACATCACACAGCGAGGCGGGCAGGGCCCACCTCGACACACACATCCGGTTACAGGCAGAGTATATCAGCGCGCGGCGTTCACTACTGGGCCCCGAGCGGGCCGTAGGCAAGAGCGGGAAAAATGGTGTCATTTCGCGAAGGCGATCGGTCGCCTGTTGGCCCGCTCACGAGAGGGCCGGCTGACAACGCGGCGCGTTCTCCAGGCCCCGCTATCGGCGATACTGGTGTCGTGACCGACCGCAACGTCCTTGGGGGCGAGCTCGAGCCCTGCGGCACCGACCCGCTGACCGGGTTCCATCGCGACGGGTGGTGCCACACCGGAGAAGAGGACCATGGGAGCCACACCGTGTGCGCGGTAGTTACCAGGGAGTTCCTCGATCACCAGCGCGGCATCGGCAACGACCTCACGACCTCGATGCCGTCATATCGGTTCCCAGGGCTCGTCCCCGGTGATCGGTGGTGTGTGACCGCGGCGAACTGGCTGCGGGCCCATCGTGATGGTGTGGCGGCCCCGGTGGTGCTGGCGTCGACCCACGAACGCGCCCTCGAGATGATTCCGCTTGTCGCGCTCCGGGAACACGCCGTGGATGTTCCCGCTGATCCAGGGATACTCGAGGCGTGAACCGTTAGGAGGGTGCTGAGCAATCCTCCAGCGGGCCGTCGCAGTCGGAAGAAATCGAGTCACCGCAACCCTCGAGCGAGCGGCGGCCCATGGCACTCGTCATTGTTCAGGACCGTCCTAGCGCCGGGCGGTGAACACGCGGTCTACCACCGTTGCCGCGGCCTCGTCGACGGCGACGTTCTCCGATTGAAGTGTGCGACGGTCGGTCAGCTCGACGATGCCGTCGGCAAGGCCTCGGGGCCCGACGGTTACCCGATACGGGATGCCGATCAGCTCGGCATCGGCGAACTTCACCCCGGCGCGCTCGGCCCGATCGTCGATGAGCACGTCGACCCCTGCCTCGATCAACCCCAGATACAGTGCCTCAGCAGCATCGACGGCGCCCTCGTCGTCCATCGCAACGAGGGTGATGACGACCTCGTATGGAGCCACCGAGATGGGCCACACGATGCCGAGCTCGTCATGGTTCGCCTCGACACAGGCAGCCAGGTTGCGCTCGACGCCGATCCCGTATGCGCCCATGACCAGGGTGAGACTGTTCCCCTCGGCATCTTGGATGGTCGCTCCCAGCGCCTCGGAGTATTTCGTGCCCTGTTTGAAGATATGGCCGACCTCTATCCCGCGGAACACCTCGAGAGGCTCCCCACACACCGGACATGGCTCGCCGGGCGCCACCGCCCGCACGTCGAGCCACCGGCTCACCGCGACGTCGCGCTCCACGTCGACGCCGCGCAGATGGTGGTCGTCGCGGTTGGCGCCGGTGACCATGTTGCTGCGGCCGCGCAGCGCTTCGTCGGCCAGGATCGGCAGGTGGTCGACGCCGACCGCGCCCAGGCTCCCCGCCTCGGCCCCCATCAGCTCCCGGATCTCTTCTGGCTGTGCCGGCCGGACCTCGAGGGTCCCGGTGCCATCCCTCAGCTTCTGTTCCTGCAGGTCGTGATCGCCGCGAAGCATCACCAGCGTCGGGGTGTCGTCGAGGACCAGGACCAGTGTCTTCAGCTGCCGATCTGCGGGCGCTCCGCCGTCGAAGACAACGAGATCTTCGATCGTGCGCACGCCGGGTGTCGGGAACATCTCAGGGGTGTCCGGGCCCGGATCGTCCTCGACCTCGGCAAGCCGTGAGGTCGCACGCTCGACGTTTGCGGCATAGTCACACGCCGGGCAATGGGCGATGTCATCCTCACCGGCGGGTGACTCGACGATGAACTCGATCGACTCGGACCCGCCCATGGCGCCGGACGATGCTTGCACCGGGACCGCAGGCATCCCCATCCGCTCGAACATCCGCGTATAGGCGTGAAGGTGGTGGTCGAACTGAACGTCGAGCCCTGCCGCGTCGACGTCGAAACTGTACGAATCCTTCATGGTGAACTCGCGGACCCGCAACAGGCCCGACTTTGGGCGTGGCTCATCGCGGAACTTGGTCTGTATCTGGTACCAGAGCTGGGGAAGCTGCTTGTACGACGTCAACTCCTTTGCGATGGTGGTGAAGATCTCCTCGTGCGTCGGTCCGAGCACGAGATCCTGCCCGCGGCCGTCGCGCAGGGTGTACAGGATGTCGGCCATCGCTACGGTCCGCCCCGTTTTTTCCCAGAGGTCGCGGGGGTGCAGGGCCGGCAGCAGCAACTCCTGGCCGCCGATGGCCTCGATCTCCTCGCGGATGATCCCCATGATCTTCGCCCGGACACGGAAGCCGAGCGGGAGCATGGAGTAGGCCCCTGCCATCAACTGGCGGACGTATCCCGCGCGCACCAACAGCCGGTGGCTCACCGCCTCGGCGTCGGCGGGATCATCACGAAGGGTTGGGATGAAGGCCTGTGACCAGCGCAATCAAGTGCTCCGAACGGTTGAGGACCAGCGAGGATAGCGACGTACCCCTGAACCCAGGGTTCAGGACCCGATATATGCCGGTG
>BTQG01000142.1:0-4239 GCA_036985755.1 Acidimicrobiia bacterium
TGATTCGACTGCGCCGCTCCACAGGTGATCACGGTGCGGGCTCCCGACTCGATGGCAGCCCCGAGGTGAAACTCGAGCTTCCTGACCTTGTTCCCCGACAGCTCGAATCCGGAGAGGTCATCACGCTTGATCCAGATCCTCGGGCCACGGCCGTCTCTCGACCAAGCCTCGGTCAGCCGCGGGGCCGGCTCGAGTGGTGTCGGGAGATTGGCGAGTTCGATGCGAGGGCCCGGCATCGGGCGACGGTAGCGGGTACGCCTCAAGGAGCGGCCACGATGCGGTACAGCCCGCCCTCCTGGGTCGCAACCAGCACCTCGCCGTCGGCGTCGACGCCGAACGTCGTGATCTGCCCTACTCGCCCGAGGTCGGCCTCCCAGTCGTACTCGGCGATGACCCCGGTACCGTCGAATATCAGTGAGCGGACCCATCCGACGCAGTAGTCGGCGTAGAAATAGTGACCCTCGAGCGCCGGGAGCCGGCTGCCGCGGTACACAGGACCACCGATGACGGCGCATGCCCGCTGGTGGGGGATGACGAAGGTCGGCGCGACCAGGCCCTGCGAATCACACTCTTCCGCCTCGAAGCAGGCGTCCCCCTCGCGGATCGACCACCCGAAGTTGGAACCGGCCGCATCGATGGGTACCACGTTGATTTCCTCATACTCGAATTGGCCGACATCGGCGATATAGACGAAACCCCCGTCGAAGGTGAACCGCCACGGGTTCCTGAGCCCATAGGCCCACACTTCGGGCGCCGAGCCCTCGGTGCCGACGAACGGGTTGTCGGGAGGCACCGCATACGGGACGGCGGCGTCGACGTCGAGACGCACCATCGACCCGAGCATGGTGGCGGTATTCTGGCCCTGGCCGTCGGGATCCCCGACCTTGCCTCCGTCGCCGAGGCCGATCCACAGATAGCCGTCGGGACCAAAGGCCATCCCGCCGCCCTGGTGATAGATGTGCGGTTGTTCGACGGTGAGGATCGGTGTCGCCGAGTCGATGATGACCTCATCCCCGTCCACGGCGTAAGCGGCGACCTGGATGTCGAACGACTCATCGGTGTAGAGCACGAACAGTCGATCGCCTTCTGCATCGAAAGCGAAACCAAGGAAGCCCTGTTCCGAGATCGTGCTGAACACGATGTCGCGGAGATCGAAGAAGGGCACGATCGTGTCGCCATCGATGACCATGATGCGCCCGACCCGCTCGGCGACGTATAGGCGGTCGTCACCGGCCCGGCTGGCAACGGCGACCGGCTCCACGAGTGAGTCTGTGATGCGTTCGAGGCGGAGCCGGGGGACGTCGCTCGATACGGTGGCCATCGGTGCCTCCTGCTCGATCGGCGCCGTGGTCCCCGGACCGGTCGGCTCCGGAGTCGGGGGCGACGCGGCGCATGCCGCGGCGACGAGCGCGAAACCGACCAAGATCGCAGCCATCCTCATCGCCGGGACGCTAGAGGGCCGGTCGTCATATATGGGAGACTGGAGCGATGCCGTATCTCGAAGCGAACGAATCGACGTTCCACTACCTGGAAAGCGGGGACGGCCCTGTGGCGTTGTTCGTGCACGGGTTTCCACTCGATGCGACGATGTGGAGCGAACAGCTCGAAGGCCTGGCGGCGCTGCGGCGCTGCCTCGCCATCGACCTCAGGGGCTTCGGTCGCAGCGGCCGGTCGCCGCGTCCCGTGCTGGCCATGGAGGACCACGCGGCCGACCTGGAGGCGTTCCTGGACAAGGGCTCGGTCGCCGCCGCGATCGACCTCGTCGGCCTGTCCATGGGCGGCTACGTTGCGCTCGCTTTTGCCGAGCTGTACCCGGAGCGGATCCGATCGATAGCGCTCATCGACACCAAGTCGACGCCAGACTCCGAGGAGGCCAAAGCCGGCAGAGACGCCACCGCGATGCGGCTGGTCAAGGAAGGTAGAGCCGGGTTCGCCACCGACATGACCGACGCCCTGCTCGCCGCCGAGGCGTCACCGTGGACGAGGGCCCGCGTCCGCACCATGATCGAATCCACTCCGACCGAGACCATGGTCGCCGCCCTCGAGGGCATGAAACAACGCCCCGACCGCACGACGGTGCTGGCGGCGCTTCGCGCTCCGGTGACGGTGATCGTCGGCGAACAAGACCGTATGGCCCCGCTCGCAGAGGCCGAGTACATGGCGCGGTCGGGGCGCGGCACCCTCACCGTCATCCCAGGAGCCGGGCACCTGTCGCCGATCGAGCAGCCAAACGCGGTGACCGCCGCCCTGCGCACCCAATGGCTCACCGGGTAGCCTCCAGGCCGGATCGAGAGGAGCGCACGTGACCGACGCTGCGATCGCCGGGTACAGCGGCATCGACGAGTCGGAGTACCGGCGCCGCATCCGAGCCTGGACACTGTACGACTGGGCCAACTCGGCCTTCGCCACCACGATTCTCGCCGCGGTCCTTCCCGTCTATTACTCCCAGGTCGCCGGCCGCACCCTCGGTTCCGCCGCCCAGGCGACGGCATATTGGACCGCAACACTGTCGATCTCGCTGATCATCGTCGCCGTCATCTCCCCGATCCTGGGGACGATCTCAGATCTGAAGCGAGGAAAGAAGAAACTGCTGGCGGGCTCCATTCTGGTGGGAAGCCTCGGAACCGCGGCGCTCGTCTTCGTCGGGACCGGGGACTGGCTGCTCGCCTCGATCGTCTTTGTGATTGCGCGCATCGGGTTCGCCACGGGGAACCTCTTCTATGACTCGCTGTTACCCCATGTCGCCAGGGACGAGGACATCGACAGGGTGTCCACGATGGGATTCGCCGTCGGGTACCTGGGCGGCGGGCTCCTGCTCGCCGTCAACATCGTCATGATCTTCACGCTCGGCGACTCGCTCGGCACGCGCCTTGCGTTCGTTTCGGTTGCGGTGTGGTGGCTGGTGTTCTCGATTCCGATCATGCGCAGAGTGCCGGAGCCTCCTGCGGCCGTGGCCGCCGAGCCGGGTGGGTTGATGACCACCACCTTCAAACGCCTCGGCGAGACGTTCGCCCACCTGCGCGACTACAAAGAGCTGCTCAAGTTCCTGGTCGCCTTCCTGATCTACAACGACGGCATCGGCACCATCATCAGCGTCGCCGTCATCTACGGCGCAGAGCTCGGCTTCGGCACCATCGAGCTCATCGGTGCCATTCTGTTGGTCCAGTTCGTTGGTATCCCGTTCTCCCTGGTATTCGGGAGGATCTCGAGCCCAAACGAGACGCGGCGGGCATTCTTCCTCGCCTTTGTCTTGTGGAACCTGGTGATGCTGCCCCTGATCGGGATCGGGGGAAAGCTGCTGCTCGACGACTCGATCACAGGCACGCCGGGGCCTGGATACTTCGCCACGCTGTCCTCGGTCGGGGAGGGTGACTACGCGGTGGATTCGAGCGCGGTGGCTCTCGGGGGGTCCTGGCTGGCCGACGGCGAATACGCCACCACCTCGCAGTTGGGCGCTTTCTACTCGCTGTCGTTCAACGGCACGTCGGTGCGGCTGACATATTCAGAGGGTCCCGACCGGTCGATGTGGCGGGTGCTCATCGACGGGATCCCCGCATTCGACGAAGACGGCGCCGCCGTGGTCATCGACGGTTACAACCCGGCGGTCCACGACGGTGTCGACGTCGACGTGTCCGCCCGCAGAGAGGGTGAGCACGTGCTGGTCGTGCTCAACACAGCCGACACCGATCCCGCATCGTCGGGCACGGTGATGGCGATCGGCGAAGCCACCGTCCTGCCACCACCGCGAACCAGCGAGCTCGCCACCATCCTCGGCTTGCTGGCCATCGTCGAAGTCGTGGGCCTGGCCCTTGCCGCGGTGCTGGGCCGTCCTTTCTTCAGCGGGCTGGCGAGCTCGATGACGAGCAAACGCACCATCATCCTCGCTCTGATCGTGTACGCCGCCATCGCGATGTGGGGGTTTTTCCTCGACTCGGTGATCGAGTTCTGGTTCCTGGCGTTTCTGGTCGCAGTCGTCCAGGGCGGATCCCAAGCGTTGAGCCGGAGCCTGTACGCCTCCATGTCTCCGACGGCGCTCTCCGGCGAGTTCTTCGGGTTCTTCTCAGTGATGTCGAAGTTCTCGGCGATCGTGGGGCCGCTGCTGTTTACCGCGGCGGTGGCCGCATTCGGCTCGTCGCGCCCCGCCGTGCTTGCCCTCATCGTCTTCTTCATTGCAGGGATCGCCATCTTGAGAACCGTCGACGAGGACGAGGGCAGACGCGCCGCCACCGAGGCGGACGC
>BTQG01000143.1:0-4175 GCA_036985755.1 Acidimicrobiia bacterium
CGAGGCGAGGCGGCGAACGATTGTCGGCGGCCACCGATGACGGGTACCCTCGGGTGTCGTCACTGCTGTCATCCGGAGGCAATCGATGACCGATCCTGCGGACATCCTCGGATCGGACCCTCGCCCGGCGTTCTTTCCGGTAGGAAACCCGGTGGAGGCCGGTCTCGAGCCGCCACCGGATCGGTACGGGCAATCGGTCCGCACCTGGATACGCGCCCTCGCCGGTATGCAGAAGGAAGCGCTCGTCGTCAACGGGATGACCGGCCGTGCCTGGAGGCTGGTCAGTGACGAGGGCCCCTACCTCTCGGGCCACGACCGGGCGCCGTGCCCGCTGTGCACCTTCGTCACCGGAATGGTCTCCTCCTACACGAACGAGATCTCGGCGCTCGCCGCCTCGCGAGACATCGGGATCCGGGATATCAGGCTGACCCTCGACCTGTTCTACAGCATGGAGGGCTCAGCGTTGAAGGGCACGATGGTTAGCGGTGCGGCCTCGCCCGAGCTGGTCGTCGAGATCCTCGCCGACGCCGAGCCCGATACGATCGAGGAGCTCGTGTCCGATGCGGTCACGGCCTCGCCGGCCACGGGCCTGTTGCGGGGTATCCTCGAGAGCCGCTTCAACCTGAGCTTCAACGGTGCCCAGATCGAAGTCGGGAGCGTTGCGCCGCTCGGCTCGCCGCTGGAAGCCGACCCCAAGCACCGCTTTGACGAGGTCCTGGTTGGTGATGTCGCTACCGCCGGCGACCTCATGGTGAAGCTGCAGCCGGCCGACGGGATCGAGGGCGCCCCCGGGGGTGTGGCATCGAGCCTGCATGAGTCCCAAAGCCGCAAGCTCCACGTCCGTGCGGTGTGCACGATCCGGGACGACGGTGTCAAAGAGATCGTGGAGAACCTCTACAGCCCGATCGGCTCCCAGTTCAGATTCCTCTCCGACGAGGCGCCCGAGCTCGGAGGATCCGGTCTGGCGCCCGATGCGGCCACCTACCTGTCGGCGGGCGTCGGATTCTGCTTCATGACCCAAGTCGGTCGGTACGCCGCCATCACCCGTAGACAGGTCGACGGGTACCGCATCGTCCAGGACACGCATCTATCAGCAGGCGGTGCAGGTGGTGGCGGGCAACCGGCGATGGCAGATCCGGTGGAGACCCACGTCTATCTGGACACCTCCGAAGACGAGGAGTTCGCCCGCACCACGCTGGATATGGGAGAGCAGACGTGTTTTCTCCACGCCACATGCCGGACCGACCTGGATGTCGTGACGCGGGTCTCGGGCATGGGCGGTGCTGCCTAGCCGGGCGCGCCGTTGATCTGAGTCGACAGCACACCTTCCGTCATCAGCCGACGGTACCGGCATGAATGACGCCATAGCGGACGAAGGCGGTCCCCTCGGCGAGCCGTCGCGCCGTGCGGTAGTAGACGGCCTCCTCCACGCGCCAGGCGTCTCCGTCGCGCTCGACGCGGGCCCGCACCGGCATCACGCCGCCGGTGTGCCCGATGCGGATCTCGCCCTTCCGCTTCGCCTCAGTGACCGCATGCACCGTCGTTCCCGGGATGCACGCCGCCACGCCGGTGGTGGCGGCCAGGGTTCCCGGATAGGCCTTGTGGAGGACGGCGGGACGGCCGCCGATCACCCGGGCCACCAGGTCGACGTCCGGTGCCGCAACCGCGGCGCCGGTGCCGTAGCCCGTGTACGGCGCCGGCGGCGAGACGACGGCCGGCACGGGGGTCAGCCCGTCGATCGGCATCCCGAGCAGCTTGGCGGCGGCCTCCTTCACCGCAGCGACGGCGGTGAAGTGCTCGTCGCTCATCTCGTCAGGGCCTTCGGTTCCCGTCATCCCCACTGCGGCGGCCGGGAAGAAGACGGTGAGGTTGGCTAAATCGACGATGGTGACCCCGACCGGTCCGATGGCGGTGTCCAGCTCGTCCGACTCGTTGCCGGTGGGCAGCAGAGCACCGGTGATGCCGCCCGCGGTCTGGCCGAAATCGAGGGCGATCGGGGCGCCGGTGCCGGGCACCCCGTGCACCGCGTAGTCACCCTCGACGGCGGCGGCGCCGTCGACGATGGGGACCTCCGCCAGGAGGATACGCCCGGTGTTGGTGTTGTGGATCCGGACGCTGGTGACGGGCTCTCCAACCGCGACGAAACCTTCGTCGACGGCGTAGGCGCCGACCGCAGCTGAGATATTGCCGCAGTTGATGTCGTAGTCGACCACGGGCTCGGTGATGCTCACCTGGGCGAAGGTGTAGTCGATATCGGCGTCTGGCCTGCTCGGTGGATCGATGATGGCCAGCTTGGAGGTGAGCAGGTCGGCGCCTCCGAGACCGTCCACCTGGCGCCGGTCCGGGCTCCCGAAGAGGGACAGGATCACGGCATCCCGTGCCCCGGGGTCTTTCGGCAGGGTGCTGCCGCGAAGGAACACCGCTTTGCTCGTTCCGCCCCGCATGAGGACGAAAGGAAGTGGTGTCTGCTCCCCGCGCCCTGCGCTCAGCGGACCAGGATCTGGACTGTGCACGCAGCTCCTTCGATGCCGACGGCCTTGCCTCCACGGCAGTGGGCGAGGCCCACTCGTGCGTTCTCGATCTGGCGATCGCCGACCTCGCCGCGCAATTGCCTCACCAGCTCGACGACCTGGGCCACACCGGTGCCACCGAGAGGGTGACCCTTGCCCAGCAATCCCCCGCTGGGGTTGATCGGCAGCCTGCCGTCGATGTCGGCCTCACCGCGTTCGACCGCCGCCGGGTACTCGCCCTGCTCGAACAAGCCGAGACCCTCCACTCTGAGGACCTCGGCGATGCTGAAACAGTCATGGACTTCGGCGAAGTCGATCTCTTCGGGACCGATTCCCGCTCTCTCGTAGGCGTCGGTGGCGGTTGCCCAGGTGAGCGGCTCGAAGGTCATCGATGCCGGCTCGACGTCGACCGTTCCCGTCCGCAACGCGGAGGCGGCGAGGCGCACCGATCGGCCGTTTCCGTATCGCTTGGCAGCCTCGTCACTCATCAAGATCACCGCAGCCGCCCCGTCGGTGACCGGTGAGCAGTCATGCAGGTTGAGGGGGTCGGCGATCGGACGTGATTCGAGCACGTCCTGTACCGTGATCGGCTCACGGAAGTGGGCAAGGGGGTTGCGAGCCGCGTTGGCTTTGTTCTTCACCGGGATCAGCGCCAACTGTTCCCTGGTCATCCCGAACTCCTCCATGTAGCGCCGCGCCCGCATGGCGTATACACCGGGCATGGTTGCGCCCACCGCGGCCTCGGGATCACTCGGGTCGGGGGTGAGCGCCCCCCGGAACTTGCTGGTGAGGTGCTCGGTGCCGACGGCAAGGACGACGTCGTTCTCTCCCGCCCGAATGGCAAGCGACGCCTCCCGAATGGCGGTAGCCCCGCTGCTGCACGCGTTCTCGACGTTGGCGAGTGGCAGGCCGGCCAAACCGACCTGGGCGAGGATTCGCTGCCCGGTGACCATGCCCTGGAACACGTGGCCGCAATACACGGCCTCGATGGCGCGGGCATCGATCCCGGCATCGGCGACGGCACCGCGCAGGGCCTCGGCGCCGAGGTCGGCGGCATCGGCGTCGGGATGTTTCCCGAACCGGGTCATGCCGACTCCGAGCACATGAACATCAGTCACTATTTGCCTCCGCTGGTCGGAATCGGTAGCCGGTCAGTGGATTCCCGTCATCGTCCTCCCCGAAGGGCTCGAGCGACAGGACCATCGGCATGCCGATGCGTATCTCATCGAGTTCGCAGCCGCTGATCTGGCCCATGATGCGGACACCTTCTGGGAAGTCCACGTAACCGAGGGCGTAGGGCACGTCGAAGGCCGGGGTCGATTGCCGCACCACCGAAAAGGTGTACAGGGTCCCCTCCGTCGAGAACGGCACCGTCTCCAGGTCGTCGCTCAGACAACCGGAGCAGGCCTCTCGAACCGGAAAGAAGTGGGCGCCACACGAGCGACAGCGGCTGCCCAGCAGGTTTCCCGAACCGTCGGGGCGTACCTCCAGTTCGCCGGGACGGAAGGACACTCCAACCGTAGATCCCATCAATTGCTCCTCCTTCTCCTCCAGCAGCACCGCGTTCTCTGGTGGCGGCGGGCCGCCGTCAACCGTCCGGCCGTTCGGTCGACTAGGACGAGTGTCTCCGCAGGTCACGGCGGCGTCAATGAGCTACCGGCTCCA
>BTQG01000144.1:0-4154 GCA_036985755.1 Acidimicrobiia bacterium
CAACGATGTGATCCTCAAGAAGCACTACGACCTCGGGTTTGCCGTCCACACCGACGAGGGTTTGCTGGTCGCGGTGACCCGCGACAGCGAGCAGATGACCACCACGGACCTCGCCGCTGGCATCGTCCGGTTGGCGACCAACGCAAGGGACCGCAAGCTCCACCCCGACGATGTTGCAGGCCAAACGTTCACGATCTCCAACATCGGGGCGCTCGGCGGCGGCGGCGGCACGCCGATCATCCCCTGGGGCACCACCGCCATCGTGTCGATCGGTCGGGCCATGGACACCCCGGTGGTCCGCGATGGAGCGCTGACCATCGCACCGGTGGCATCCATCAACCTCTCCTACGACCACCGCCTCATCGACGGAGCGCTCGGCCAACGGTTCCTTGCCGGATTCGTCGCCAACCTGGAGCGCATCGACGAGCTGGTGTGAACGAGTCCCAAGTCGCAAGACGCAAGACGCAAGCAAGACTTCCGGACTTGTGACCTGTGACTTGCGACTTGTGGCCTACCTCGGCCCAAAGGCCACCATCGGTAGCTGCTCCATGGCAGCAGACCACTCGGTGATACCGACCAGCTTGCTCAGCGCCTCCGCTGCCTTGGGATGCCGCCGCTCGTAGTCCTTGATGACGACCACGGCCTCGTCGACCGGAACCATGCGCTGTCGCATTCTGCGCTTCCTGCTCCCGACGTACACCGCCGACGCCGGGTACTTCTCGATGTTGCGGTACCAGTCGGCGCGAGTCCCACGCGCCGAGATCACGAAGTACTCGCCCTTTTCCTTGTCCCGGTACACCACCTCGAGCGGGGTCAGATACGTCGTACCGGTGTTGCGGCCTTCGTGCACGATGCAGATGAAGCGCTTGCCGAACAGGAAGCCGAGTCGGGCCTGAAACAGATATTTGGGGGCGCCAAGGAACCACTTCCTGATTCCCCCAGGTCGACGTTTGAACATGACGGGGCCGAGCCTACCGGGACCGATGGACCTCCAGCCGCCATCCCCGCAAGGGCCGGGTAGTCAGCCAGTTTCCTCCTGAGCACCGCCGTCGATAGCCTGTTCGTAGGCCTCGACCGGTGGACACGAACACACGATGTGCCGGTCGCCGAAAGCGTTGTCGATCCGGCTCACCGGTACCCAGTATTTGTCCCGCCGTAGGCCCGGCACCGGATAGGCGGCCTGCTCCCGTGAGTAGGAACGGGCCCAGTCGTCGGCGACGACGTTCTCCGCCGGGTGCGGGGCGTTGGCCAGCACCGAATCGGCGTGGGCGACCTCCCCGGCGGCGATGGTCTCGATCTCGCCCTTGATGGCGATCATGGCGTCGCAGAACCGGTCCAGTTCGGCCTTGGACTCGGACTCGGTCGGCTCGATCATCAATGTTCCTGCAACAGGGAACGACATGGTCGGGGCGTGGAAGCCGTAGTCGATGAGTCGCTTGGCGATGTCCTCGTTGGTGACGTCGGTGTCGCGCTGGATCTCACGGATGTCGATGATGCATTCGTGGGCGACCAGCCCGTTCGCTCCTGTGTACAGCACCGGGTAGTGCGGCGCCAGCCTGGCGGCAACGTAGTTGGCGCTCAAGATGGCGATCTCAGTGGCCAAACGCAGCCCGGCCTCACCCATCATGGCGATGTACGCCCAGGAGATGGACAGGATCCCGGCGGAGCCCCACGGAGCGGAGGCAACGGCGCCGATACCATCACCATCTCCCAGCAAATCCGGGTACAGCGGGTGGCTGGGGAGGAACCCGGCGAGGTGCTCCCGCACTCCGATGGGTCCGACGCCCGGCCCGCCACCCCCGTGCGGGATGGCGAACGTCTTGTGCAGGTTGAGATGGGACACGTCGCTGCCGAAGCTGCCGGGCTCGGCGATCCCCACCATGGCGTTGAGGTTTGCCCCGTCCAGGTACACCTGACCACCAGCGTCGTGGACGATCTTGCACACCTCGACGATGGTCGCCTCGAAAACGCCGTGGGTCGAGGGGTAGGTAACCATGATCGCCGCCAGCTCATCGGCATGCTCTGCGGCCTTGTTGCGCAGATCCTCGACATCGATGTCGCCGGCCTCGTCGGTCTTGACCACCACCACCCGCATGCCTGCCATCGTCGCCGACGCCGGGTTGGTCCCGTGCGCCGAGGCCGGGATCAGGCACACATCGCGGTGGCCCTCGCCACGGGAAGCCTGGTACCCCCTGATCGCCAGCAGCCCGGCGAACTCGCCTTGAGCTCCCGAGTTCGGCTGCAGCGATATCGCGTCGTAGCCGGTGATGTCGGCCAGCCAGGTTTCGAGGTCGGCGATGAGCCGGAGATAGCCCTGTGCCTGCTCCAGCGGGACGAACGGGTGCAGATCGGAGAACTCGGGCCACGTCACCGGGATCAGCTCGGCGGCGGCGTTGAGTTTCATCGTGCACGACCCGAGCGGGATCATGGAGCGGTCGAGGGCGATGTCGGCGTCCTGGAGCCGGCGCAGGTAGCGCATCATCTCTGTCTCCGAACGATACGAGTGGAACACCGGGTGGCTCATGAACTCGGATCGGCGGGCGAGGTCGGCCGGGATCCCGCTGGGGGCATCGCTCACCACCTCGCCATCGACACCGAACACGGCGAACAGCGCCTCCACAGTCTCGGGTGTCACCGTCTCGTCGAGGGACACCCCGACGGTGCTGGCGTCGATGCGACGCAGGTTGATGCGCCGCTCGGCGGCGGCAGCGACGATGGCAGCGGGGGCCGGCACCTTGACGGCCAGGGTGTCGAACCAGGTGTCGTTGGCGACGATGAGCCCACCCTCGCGCAGCGCCAAAGCCAGCGCCGAGGTGAGCCGGTGTACCCGCCTTGCGATCTCGGTGAGGCCGTCCGGCCCGTGGTACACGCCATACATGCCGGCGATGGTGGCCAGCAGCACCTGGGCGGTGCAGATGTTGGATGTAGCCTTCTCCCTGCGGATGTGCTGCTCCCTGGTCTGCAGGGCGAGCCGCAGCGCCATCCGGCCTTCGACGTCCTGAGACACCCCGACCATGCGCCCCGGCAGCTGCCGCTTGTGCTCGTCGCCGGTGGCCATGAAGGCAGCGTGGGGACCGCCGAACATCATCGGCACCCCGAACCGCTGTGACGAGCCGACGACAATGTCGGCGCCCATCTCGCCGGGTGGGGTGAGCAGGGTGAGGGCGAGCAGGTCGGTGGCTACGGCAACCAGCACCCCATCGTCGTGGAGGCGGGCAATCAACTCGGTGTGGTCGCCAACCGCCCCGGTGCTACCCGGGTACTGCAACAACACGCCAAAGGTCCCATCCGGTAGCTCGTCGGTGGGGTCGGTGACAACCACGTCGAGCCCGAGCGGCCTGGCACGGGTGTTGAGGACATCGATCGTCTGCGGGTGGGTCGCGACATCGACGACGAAGGTGCCACCGCTCGCGTTGCGGTTGATCCGCTTGAGCATCGCCATCGCCTCGGCGGCGGCGGTGGCCTCGTCGAGCAGAGAGGCGTTGGCGATGTCCATGCCGGTGAGGTCAGACACCATCGTCTGGAAGTTGAGCAATGCCTCGAGGCGACCCTGGGAGATCTCGGGCTGGTAGGGCGTATAGGCGGTGTACCAGCCGGGGTTCTCCAGCAGATTGCGCCGGATCACCGCGGGCAGGATGGTGCCGTAGTAGCCCATCCCGATCAATGAGGTGAACACCTGGTTCTGGTCGGCGAGCCGGCGCAGCCGGTCCAGCGCCTCGGTCTCGGTGAGCGGGCCCGGCAGGTCGTGGTCCTGCTCGATGCGGATGACCTCGGGCACGGCCCGGTCGATGAGCTCCTCCAGAGAAGCCACCCCGACGGTGGCCAGCATGTCGGGAAGGTCCGACGGGGCGGGTCCGAGGTGGCGGCGGGCGAACTCGCCGCTGTCGGTGGTGGGTTCGGTCATGGCTGTGGCTCCCGGATCGCGTGACGCCCTGCCCGTCTGTCGCCATGACCTGAGAGATTCACCGCCGTAGCGGCTTTCCCCTTCGGTGAGGGTGCGGACCCTGCTCTCCAGAATTGCCTCGTCCCCGCGGTCCTGGTGCCTGCGAGATTCCCGGGTGGTTGCTCCATCGGCGCGGACCGAACCGCTCTCCCGCGGGGCGTCAACGGCGATGCCAAGGCTACCACTAGGCGGGTGCTGAACAATGACGAGT
>BTQG01000145.1:0-4148 GCA_036985755.1 Acidimicrobiia bacterium
CCTTCTCCAGCGGTGCCCATGCCAGCAGCAGCCGCTTGTCGCCCTCGTCGAAGGTCACCACCGCCTCGGCTCGGTCGCCGGTACCGACCACTTCGCGAACGACACCGTCACCCCAATGGGCGTGACGCACCCGGTCTCCGCTGATGATGTCGGAGTCAGAGACCGTTGGGTGAGAGGCCGAGGCAGCGGCGTGGACGGACTGTTCGGTTCGTTTCACCTTCCGGGTCAGCGCTTCCGGGATCTCGCTGAGAAAGCGGCTGGGCCCGTTGTACTGGGACTGGCCCCACAGGTTCCGGTTCCAGGCCCTGGTGAGGAACAGCCGCTGCTCCGCCCTGGTGATCCCCACGTAACACAACCGACGTTCTTCCTCGAGTTGATCTGGGTCACCGAGCGAGCGCATGTGGGGGAACACCCCATCCTCCATCCCGGTGAGGAACACTGCAGGGAACTCGAGGCCTTTTGCGTTGTGCAACGTCATCAGCGTTGCCTTCTGCGTGTCCTCCATGGCATCGATGTCGGCTACCAGGCTGATGGATTCGAGAAACATCTGCAGCTTGGCAACCGGTTCAAGCCCCTCCCAGTCCACGGGGCCAACCGATATCGGTCCCGACTCCTCGAACTCGGCAAC
The DNA here is from genome assembly GCA_036985755.1 of Acidimicrobiia bacterium. Lineage (GTDB taxonomy): Bacteria > Actinomycetota > Acidimicrobiia > Spongiisociales > UBA5794 > JACZST01. The sequence continues at coordinate 629 of BTQG01000145.1, forward strand.
GGCGGAGACCAGTTCTCGCAGGTTCTCCTCGCGACCCATCGCCTCGATCGTCCGCTCCGCCCGGATCATGTCGAGGTAGCCGGTTTCCTCGAGCACCGCCTCTGTGACCGCCCGCGGTCCGTCGCTGAGTCGATCCCGCAGGTGATCGAGCAGCGAGACGAACTCTGCGATGCTGCGCTGGGCACGACCGGTCAGCCGCTCGTTGGCGCCCCCCTGTCGCAACGCTTCCATGAAACCGATGTCGGCCGACTCGGCGAACCGGTCGACGTGGGCGACACTGGTGTCGCCTATCGCCCGCCTCGGAACGTTGATGATCCGCTTGATGGCGACCTGATCATCGGGATTTACCACCGCCCGCAGATAGGCAACGGCGTCCTTGACCTCGCGACGGTCGTAGTACTTGACGCCGCCGACGACCTGATAGGGCAAGCCGTAGCGGACGAGCACCTCTTCGAGGACCCGGCTCTGGGCGTTGGTCCGGTAGAAAACAGCCACATCGGACAAGGCCATGCCATCGCTCTCCAGATCCCGTATCTGTTCGGCGACGAAGGCCGCCTCCTCCTGTTCGTCTCCCGCCTCGAACGTGACAACGGGCTCGCCGGCGCCTTCATCGGTCCACAGCCGCTTCGGTTTCCTGTCCTGGTTGTTGGCGATCACGGCGTTGGCGGCGTCGAGGATCGTCTGCGTCGAGCGATAGTTTTGCTCCAGCATCACGATGCGGGCATCCTCGTAGTCCTTCTCGAAATCGAGGATGTTGCGCACATCGGCACCGCGGAAGGCGTACACCGACTGATCCGCATCACCGACGACGAACACGTTCCTGTGTTTGCCACCGAGAAGCTTGACCAGGGTGTATTGAGCATGATTCGTATCCTGGTATTCGTCGACCAGGATGTACTGAAACCGTTCCTGATAGTGGGCAAGAACCTCGGGGAACGCCTGGAAGATCTCAACGGTGAGCATGAGGATGTCGTCGAAATCGACGGCCGAGGCTTCCACCATCCGCTGCTGATAGAGGCGGTACACGTCGGCAACCTTCTCGTGATAGAAACCGGAGTCTCCCTGGGCGTAGGTCTCGTAGTCGATGAGCTCGTTCTTGGCGTTGGAGATGGCGGCCCTGATCGCTTTCGGCGGGAACCGTTTGGGGTCGAGATCGAGGTCCTTGACCGACATGGTCACCAACCGGAGTGAGTCGGCCTCGTCGTAGATCGAGAACGAGGACCGGTATCCAAGCCGCGGCGCCTCCCTGCGAAGGATGCGGACACAGGCGCTGTGAAACGTCGATACCCACATCCCGTCGGCGACGCTCCCGCCGACGAGCCTGGCCACCCGCTCCCGCATCTCGTTCGCCGCTTTGTTGGTGAAGGTGATGGCGAGGATGGCGTACGGCGAGACGCCGTGGTCGCCGATGAGGTGGGCGATGCGATAGGTGAGAACCCTGGTCTTGCCGGAACCGGCACCGGCCACGACGAGCACCGGGCCATCGACGGCGGCGACAGCGTGGCGCTGCGCCGGGTTCAGCGATTCAAGAAGCTCCGAGTCGGGCATGAAGACCGAAGTCTACTGAGGTTCGTTGGTGGAACTACATGCGTGTTAGTAGCTCAGTAGCTCAGCCTGCGCTACTTCTTTACTGGGCTACTTCCTTACTGCGCTACTTCTTTCCTGGGCTACTCAAGCGAGGCGAAGCCGAGCGCTACTGCGCGAGCACAGCGAGCGCTACGCCGTCTGCTCCGCTTGCCGGCGCTCTGCGATCAACTCGTGGAGCTTCTCGGCCAGGCCACCCTCGCGGAAGTCCGACTTGTCGAAGAAGGCGTCGACGCCGGCCTGTTTGGCCCGCTCCACATCCGCATCGTCGGCAACGCCGGACAGCATCACGATCGGTGTGTTGGCGTGTCGCTGCCGGACCATGTGGACGAGGGCAACGCCGTCGGCTCGTGGCATCGAGAAATCGACAACGAGGGCATCGAACATCTCGTTCTGCAACGACCCGAGGGCATCGGCAACGCTGCCGGCGACCGAGGTCATGAATCCTGAGGTCGCCAGCGCCGACGAGACGACCTGTTGCACGCCGAGCGAATCATCAACGATGAGCACCCTCGGCGAGGCGAACGATGGGCCATCTGCGGCGAGGCGGCGCTGCCGCTCGACCAGGCTGGCAGTGTCCACAACCAGGGCGACCTCGTCACCGCCGAGCAGGGCGGCGCCAATCACCGTATCGGATCCGGCAAGCAGTGCCCCGAGTTCCTTCGCTGCCACCTGTCGGGTCCCGATCACCTTCTCGACGGCAAGGGCAACCTGGCCGACGGCGCTCGAGACCACCACCACCTGGGTGGGTAGCCGGCTGGTCGTGAACCCAACAACATCGGCGAACGATCCGAACGGAACCTCCTTCTCGTCCCAACGGATGACCGTGGCGTCGTCGGTAACCGTGATGGCCGCCGCGCTCATCGGGATGACCTCCTCGACGGCAGACGCCGGAATGCCCCAAGTGAACTGTCCCGAGACCACCAGCAGCGCACGGTGCATGGCTCGATGCAGCGGTACCGTGATCGTCACGCTCGTTCGTTTGTGGGGGACACTCTCCACTTTGAAGGATCCGTTCAACGCCTCCACGGCGTCGCGAACCAGGCCCAGGCCCATGCCGTCCCCTGCGAGCTCACCAACCTCGTCCAGGGTCGAGAACCCGTCCTGATACAGCAGGGTGCGCATCCGGTCCGGTGCGAGCTCGGCGTCGCCATCGATGAGGCCGTCGGTGATCGCCTTGTCCCTGATCCGGTTCCAATCGATTCCGCGTCCGTCGTCGGTGACGACGAGTTTGAGGCTGGTCTCTTCTTCGGTTGCAACCACCGAGATCGTCCCGGCGCCGGTCTTCTCGACACCGACGCGGGTGGCCGCGTCCTCGATGCCGTGCACCACGCCATTGACGACCAACTGCCTCACCGCGTCGTCCAGCATGTCGAGCACCTGACGATCGATGAGGATGTCGTCACCACGGACCTTGAGGCGCACCTCGTTGCCGGTCTTCTTCGCCAGGTAGCTCACGAGTTGGGGAAGCGTGCTGGTGATCTCGCTGAGTGGCACCGAGGCCAACTGCAGGCCTTCGGTCTCGATGGATTCTGCGAACTCGGCGATCGGGTCGACGGCCTGTTCGATGGTGGCGACCCGATCCGAAAAGAACGGGTCGGCAGCGACATCGCTGCCGAGGTCGCTGAGCTGCACCTTCAACGCGTCGACGTCCATGCGCAGCGTCACCAGGTGGTTGACCAGACCGTACAGACGCCCGGCGTGCACGTTGATGACTTCCTCGGCGGCCCAGTCCTGCACCGATGCGATGAGGCCACCCAGGTCCGCCATCGCGTCGTCGATCTCGCCCTCTCCACGGGTCCCGGAACCGCGCTTTTCCGCTACCGCGACGCCACCTTCGGGCGTCGGGAACTCGATCACCGAGGCGGTCTGCTCCTCCGGGGGGGGACCGGTTCTGGGCGGGGGCGCCGCAGGAGCCTGTTTCGCCTTCGACCCG
>BTQG01000146.1:0-4113 GCA_036985755.1 Acidimicrobiia bacterium
TCTTCCTCGGTCTCTTCGGGGACGTCTTCTTCCTCGGTCTCTTCGAGGACCTCTTCGATGGTTTCGCTCATCAGCTCAGATTTTGCAAGAACGACAAAATGCTTCTGGTGAGCACGTAGTCGAGTCCGGCGATGTAGAGAGTCAGTGCCGTGCTCACCGCAAACACGACGATGGTGTAGGTCGTCAGCTCCTCGCGTGACGGCCAGGTCACCTTCTTGAGCTCGGCGCGCACCTCCTGGAAGAACTGCACGACGCCGGTCCGCTCTTTGCGCTTGCCCGGCTGCTGCTGCTTTTTGGCGCGCGCCTCTTCCTTGGCTTGCAGCCGTCGCATCTGGCGGTTCATCCTGCGATCCTCCTAGGGCAGGGGTGGCGGGACTCGAACCCACAACATCCGGTCTTGGAGACCGATCCCGCAGGTGCCGGTACGCCCCGGCAGGTCCCAACTGTAGGGGGTTCCCAGCTGTTGTGGAACCCGTGGCCCCCTCGGGGAACGATCGGCAACAACCTGCTTCCCTGTAGCTCGGTCGGACCGCTCACACGAACGAGCCGAAGCGTGAGGTCCGTATCGAAGTTTCGCCGCGCCCGCCACCAACTCACCAGAAGTCGTCTCCACCATCGAGCCGTACCCGGCCGCGGCGCGACGACGGAAGAGCGAAGGGCCACCGCGCCCGTTGAGTAGGCTGCGCAAACGCATGCCAGGGAGGACGGCTGGCCAAGCGCAACCGCAGTAGCGAATCCCGATCGAACGAGCACCGGCCGGATGCGGGATCTCGAGGGATCACGATCAACATCGATGGGCGTCGGCTGATCCAGTGGGTCCTGATCGGGGCAATCGCGCTCGAACTCCTTTTCGTGATCGGCGACGTCTTCATGAATCGGGTCGACCTGACCGACATCGGTGCCATCCGGAGGTTCTGGAACATCACCCGCGAGGACGGTGTGGCCTCGTGGTTCGGAACGACGCAGACCTGGATGGTCGGTCTCACTGCCCTGCTGCTCTACCTGCTCCAGCGTCACGACACCGATAAGCCAAAGTGGCGTCGACTGGGATGGTTGATCGTCGGCCTCGTCCTGCTGTACCTGGCCATGGACGACGGCGCTCAGTTCCACGAACGTGTCGGCACCGCCGTACGGGAGACATTCGGGGACGCCGATTCCGAAACCCGGGGCATCGGGTTCTTCCCCAGCTACGCCTGGCAGGCGGTGTTCCTCCCTCTGCTCTCCGCCTTCGCAGTCTTCGTGCTGCTGTTCGTCTACCACGAGCTGGAGACACAAGCCGATCGACTCCTGGTTGTGGCGGCCATCGTCCTGTTGGCGGTAGCCGTCGGCATCGACTTCACGGAGGGCCTTGAAATCGACCACCGCCTCAATGTCCAGGGTTACCTGATGCGGAACCTGGCGTGGGCACAAGACAGCGTGCGGCACTATGCCAAGTCCCTCGAGGAGTTCATCGAGATGCTGGCCATCACCCTGCTCTGGGTCGCGTTGCTGAGTCACTTGGTGCGGGTGGCTCCGCGCTTTGGCTTCAACCTGGAGTCCGACGGCGCCGACGTGTGACGTCACCGACGATGGCAGCACCGTCGAAATGCGCTGGCACACGATGGAACCGGGTGAACGAGGAGGTCGGATATCCCTCTGCCCTGATCCCTGCAGAGGAATCAGGTGGCAGGGGTGGCGGGACTCGAACCCACAACATCCGGTTTTGGAGACCGGCGCTCTGCCAATTGGAGCTACACCCCTCCGGCCGGTTCTGGCCCGGAAGCGAGTATATGGGGCGATTCTTGCAAAGCACAAGACGCGGTGGCGCCCCCGTCGTTGGGCGATCCGCCCCCTCGGCGACGACGAACCCGGCTCAGACCGGCGCTTGCAGTCGGCGACGAACCAAAGCCAGGGTGCCTGCGGTGGCGACAACGGCGGCTCCGGCCGCGGCGACGGCGACGACGCGCGACTTCACTGTCTGTCCGGTGCGCCTCACCACCTCGACGACGGGATCGCTGAGCCGCCCCATCACCGAAGGGACGAATCCCTCCGGCGCCGGGTAGCTGACCGTGGAGAGCGCGGCGAGATGGCGGCGCAGCGACCGATAGCGGGCGGCCTCTGCCTGGCATCGCAAACAGCTCGCGGTGTGTTTGCCAAGGCGAGTGCCCAATTCGCTGGGATCCTCGATGGCGGGGAGCCGCATGGCGACCAGCCGGCAGGTCGCAGTCATGAGCGGTCCTCCTTGTGTTCCCAGAGGGCGGAGCGCAGCACCTTGCGCCCGCGATGCAATCTGACCTTGGCCGCGGTGATCGAGATCTCGAGATGTTCCGAGATCTCGGCGTGACTCCAGCCGTAGACGTCTTTGAGCACGACGACCCTGCGCAACGGATCGGCGAGCCCGGCGAGGGCGGCTTCGAGGTCGGGGCGCATTGCCGCACTCTCCCCGGCACGTTCCGGGCTCAGCCCTTCGGCTACCGGTTCCACATGCATTGCGTCCAGAGCATCGGTCTTGGTGCGCTTTCTGCGCTCGCGGTGGGTGAGGGCCGTGTTCACCGCAATCCGATGCATCCAGGTGGAGAACTTCGCATCGCCACGAAATTGGGGGATGGCGCGCCAGGCTCGTACGAACGCCTCTTGGGCAACATCGTATGCGAGCTCCCTGTCCGAGACCATCCGTACCGCCACCGTGTACACCTCGTGCTGGTGGATCCTGACGAGTTCGCCAAACGCCGCATCGTCACCCGATGCCGCCGATCTCACCAGGTCTTGTTCGTCGTGTGGTCCGACCTCGCGCCCGCTCATGGCGTTACCCCGCGGATGGTTGTCTCCGCGGTGACGATCGCGGCTCCTCCCGCGGTCAGTTGCAACGACAGCTTCGCCTCGTCCCCGGATCGGGAGTCGACCTCAGCCGTGGTGACGGCAGCGACATTGGGGAGGAGGGCGTTGCGGAACCTGGTCTTGATCGAAACGACAGGAGCCTCATCCTCGGCGAAAGACGCCGCATGCTGGATGAGCCAGGCATTGAGCAGCAGCCCATGCACCACCACACCGTCGAGACCGGCGGCCCGCGCCGCCTCGTGGTCCCAATGCAGCGGGTTGAAGTCGACGGTCGCCGCCCCGTATTTGACCAGGTCGGCGCGGCTCGCCGATCTGGCGACGACGTCGACCCCGCCGCCGGTGGGCAGCGATCGCCTTCCCGGCGTTTCGTTCGTCGCCCTGGCGTCGACCGGGGGTTCGCCCTTGTCCGCCCCCGGCTCTCCTGCCGGCTGGTTGGACATGAGGAAAGTGGAACGGGACTCGAGTACCCGGCGATCACCGACGGCGGCGCTCGCCGAGAAGATGAGGAAGTAGGTACCGGATCGTTCCCGTACCCGATCGACGGTCCCTGTGATCTCTACGACCTCGCCGGCGCCGAGCGGCGAGGGGTAGATGAAGGATTGATCGACGTGGATGAGCGTCCTGATGTACTCGGCGATGCGAGGATCCCAGAGGAACTCTCCTGCCACGTGGAACAGGAGGGCGGCGGCATAACCGGGGGGTGCGCTCTCGGACCAGCGCTCCGGCACATCTCCCGTCGCCTCCACGAAAGCAGCGATCCGCTCTCGATCCACCACGTGTCTGATGGGCCCGATAGCGAGGCCGTCCATATCGGCAGGTGTCATTGGGGCCAGCGTACCGGTTACCCCGGCCCAGCCACGTGTCGTTCCCGGTTGGCATCACGTATCTAATACCGGCCTCCCGACGTGATACGGGAGACGGGAGACGAGCGCCGGCGGGTCTCCCTATCAGCGAGTCTCCTTGTGCGACGTGTGCTCCCGGCACCAGCGGCAGTACTTACGCAACTCCAGGCGTTCTCTGGTATTGGTCTTGTTTTTCGTGGTCACGTAGTTCCGCCGCTTGCACACCTCGCAGGCGAGCGTGGTCGGTGGTCGTTTAGCGCTAGCCATTCGTCGCTTCGCTCCTCATGGAGTCGCAAGTCGCAAACTCTTGCTCGTGTCTTGTGTCTTGTGACCTGCGTCTCATTCAACGATCTTTACCACTCGACCCGCCCCGACGGTCCTACCACCCTCACGGATAGCGAACCGGAGACCCTCATCCATCGCGATCTCCTTACCCAACGTCACCGTCATCTCC
>BTQG01000147.1:0-4061 GCA_036985755.1 Acidimicrobiia bacterium
CGATGGCTGTGGCTGCAACCTTCATGAAACGACGGCGTCATTCACCTGAACTACGGAGGATCCGACTTGCGACTTGCGACTTGCGACTTGCGACTTGCGACTTGCGACTTGCGACTTGCGACTTGCGACTTGCGACTTGCGACTTGCGACTTGCGACTTGCGACTCGCTACTCCCGCTCAAAAACCGTCCCGATAGCAGCGGGCGCCTCGCTCGCTAACAAACCGCGCGACCTTGGGTACCGATCGCTCAGCTTCCCGAACCACGAGCTGTACACCACGAGCAGGGCGAGGATCATCAGCGGGAACGGTGCGATGGGAAGCACCTGGGACAGCCCAGGAACGTTGTTGTTCAAGAACTCGACGCCCTGCAACTCCACAGCGACGATCTGGAGGGCGCCGAACAGATAACAGCCGAGGGCGACTCGCAGCGGATGCCAGCCGCCGAAGATCACGATGGCCAAGGCGATCCATCCGATGTTCAACGTGAGGTTCTCCCGCCAGCCCAGCTTGACGTCGAGTGAGAATGCCGCCCCGGCCAGCCCGACCATGGCACCACCGAGAATCACGTAGAAGTACCTCAGCTTGTTCACGTTGATGCCACGGGCGAAGGCCGCCTCTGGCCGTTCCCCGATGCCCTGGAGGGTGAGGCCGGGCCGGGTGCGGTAGAAGTACCACCAGGTGACGGCGATGGCGACAAAACTCCCGTACACCATCACGTTGTGCGAAAACAGCACCTTGCCCAAGAACGGGATGTCGGAGAGCACCGGAATCGGCCATGGGGGGACCTGTTCGCCGCGCTCTCCTACGAAGTTGTCGCCGAGGTAGGAAGCGAGGGCGATGCCGAACAGCGCAAGCACGAAGCCGACGGCGATCTGGTCGAGCTTCAGCCTGATGCTCGAGTAGGCGATGATGGCGGCGAACACCGCTCCCACCAGCATTGCCGCCACAAAGCCAACGGCAGCGTTCCCCACCCAGAAGGCGATGACAAATCCCACCATCGCCGAGAATCGGAGGCTGCCCTCGAGGGACAGGTTGATCAACCCGGACTTCTCCGCGATGGTTTCGCCCATGGTGGCATACACCAGGGGAGCGGCGGCGGCGATGATCGACGCAAGGGTGGCTTCCATCAGTCCTCCGCCATCGCTTCTTCGACGGTTGGTTCTTGTGCCGCCGATCGTCGGCGGCGCTGCCGAATCAGGATGGCGAATCCGCCACCCAGCAGAACGAAGAGCACGATCTGGCCCTGGAGCACGTCACCGATGGCGGAGTCGAGGCCCAGCCTGAGGTCGAGCTGGGTGCTTCCGGTGGCGATCATGGTGAAGAAGAGAGCGATAGGCGCGATCCACCTGGCGTCGTAACCGGCGAGCAGCACGACGAGGATGCCGAGGAACCCGTAACCACCGGAGATGGCGGGAACCAGCTTGTGATGGAAGGCAGTGACCTGGATGGTGCCGGCGATACCGGCCAGGGCTCCGCCGATGAGGAAGGCGCTGAGCAGATATCGATTGGTCGGGATCCCGAGCAGGAAGGCGCTCTTCGGGCTCTGTCCGACGGCCTTGAGGCGGAGACCGAACAGGGTGCCTCGCATCAGGAAGTACACGCCGACCACGGCCAGCAATGCCAGCGCGATCGGGATCACCGGCCAGTCCGTGCCGAAGGCCGAGACGGTCGGCATCCACGCTTCCATGCGGAACAGGTCGGTACCGCTGGTCGAGGCGACGCCCTCGCGCGCCCATGGTCCGATCACGAGGTAGGTTGCAAGGCCGGCGGCAACGAAGTCGAGACCGAGCCCTCCGAAGATCTCGTTGACCTTGCCGTGGGTCTTGAGGACACCGGCGAAAACCGACCACACCGCGCCACCAAGGATGCCGGCGAGGATTGCCAGCGGGATGACGAGTGCGGTGGGTGCTTCGACGACGCGGACGAGCCAGGTGGTGATGATGGCGCCGAAGATGATTTGGCCTTCGACGCCGATATTCCATAGTCCTGCGGCGAAGGTCACCACCAGGCCGGCAGATGCCAGCACCAGTGGCACCCAGGCGAGCAGGGTGGCCGAGGTTCGATCGGCGCTACCGAAGGCGCCGTCGAAGATCAGCCGGAACACCTCCAGCGGTGGGGCGTCGGCGAGCAACAGCAGCACGATGGCGACGGCGACGGCCACCAGCAGTGAGATCAGCGTCGGTCCCGACCGCTTCACCCAGCTGGTGGCGGTGGTCACACCCGCTCCCTCCCGCCGATGAGATGCCCGAGCGCTTCACCGTCGAGCTGGGCCGCGTCTGCGATGGTGAGCACGTCTCCGCCGAAGAACACGATGATGCGGTCGCTGTATCGCAGCAGCTCGTCGAGGTCTGCAGAGGCGAAGACGATGGCGGTGCCTTCCTGGCGCCGATCCAGCAGTCGCTGCCAGATGTAGTCGGCGGATTCGACATCCAGACCACGGGTCGGATGCTCCATCAGCAAAAGGTCGAGGCCGGGCGGGGTCATCGACAGCAGCAGCCGTTGCTGATTGCCGCCGGAGAGGGACTCGACGGTCGATCGTGGGGACCCCTTGACGAAGTAGTCCTCGATCTTGGTCTCGGCGGCCCCGTCGGCCTCCTTCCAGTCGATGAAGAAGCCGGATTGCTCGGTGAGTACGACGTGCTCGGCGATGGTGAGCCCCTGTACCAGGCCTTCCTCGAGCCTGCCCGCAGGGATGTAGTGAACGCCTGCGGCCAAATGCTCTCGGTAGCCGGAGCGGGTCATGTCGCGTCCGCTGAGCTCGATGCTCCCAGAGTCCAGTCTGACGAGTCCTGCAGCCGCCCTGAGGAAGGGGCGCTGGCCGCTGCCCTCGAGACCGGCGAGCCCGATCACCTCGCCGGCGCCGATGCTCAGATCGAGGCCCTCGATATGGGTGGTGCCGTCACTGATGGTGCACGAATCGAAGTCGAGCACGGAAGCCCCCAGCGTGGCCAGCGGCTTGTCCGACTCGACGAAGATCTTGCCGAACATCATCTCCACCAGTTGCTCGGGGGGGACGGGCATCTCCGCCTCACCGACGACCTGGCCCTGTCGGAGCACGGTGACCGAATGGCACAGGTCCTCGATCTCCTCCAGTTTGTGGGAGACAAAGATCACGATGAGGCCCTCCTCAGCGAGGGCGCGCAGGGTGGTGAACAGCTGAATCCGCTGGTTCGCCGAGATCCCGGTGGTGGGCTCGTCGAAGATGAGTACGCGGGCGCCGAGCCACAGCAGGCGCGTGATCTCGAGCTGTTGGCGTTCACCGACGGTGAGGCTCCGCGCCAGTCGGCTCGGGTTGAAGGAGAAACCGAGCTCTTCGCTCATCCGGGCCAGCTCTGCTTTGCCTTGCTTGCGGTTGAGCTGCATCGAACCGGGGCTGCCAAGGAGGAAATTGTCGAGCACGGTGAACGGCAGAAAGACGAGCGGGTCCTGGTGCAGCATGCCGATTCCGGCGTTGATGGCGTCCTGGGGAGCTTGCAGATCGAGGTGCTGCCCATCGAGTGAGATCTCCCCGGAGTCGGCCTCGATGAACCCGGAGACCACCTTCATCAGCGTCGACTTGCCTGCGCCGTTCTCTCCGAGCAGGCCGTGGAGGGTGCCTTCTTCGATGGTGAGATCGATGTCGTCGTTGGCGCGCAGGGACCCGTAGGTCTTGGTGATTGCGCGCAGCTCGAGTGCCATCGTGGGGAGGGTAGAGCCTGGCGAGTCGCGAGTCGCAAGTGGCGAGTCGCAAGTCGCAAGTGGCGAGTCGCGAGTCGCAAGTCGCAAGTCGCAAGTGTGCGGCACCGGGTGTCGTCGCGTGTGGTCTCCGCTTCTCCCCCCGTCTCTTCGCCCCCTCAGGGTGGGAGTCGGGCCCGTCGGGCGGGGAGGGGGGTCGGGCCGTGGTCGCGACAACGCTTTGACCCCCTCCGCCTCGCTTTGCTCGGCACCTCCCCCTGAGGGGGAGGCAAGGGCCCCGGCGGGCAACGATGACGCGCCGGAGGGGAGGCGGTGGCCTCCCCCCCCGGCGGTTCTGTCGTGGTTATGTGACCTGGCCTGTGGTTCCCTTGGGTAGCTGTTTGGTG
>BTQG01000148.1:0-4012 GCA_036985755.1 Acidimicrobiia bacterium
GCCCGGCAACAGGTTGAAGGCTGCGATCAGCAGATTGATCGTGGCGAGGAACCGCATCGTGTCGGCCGTCGGCTCATGCCCACCGGCGACCAGAGCGAGCACCCACAGCAGGCCACCCGCCGCCACCGAAGCCAGGGGACCGGCCATCGCCACCCGAAACTCATCAGCGGGCGTGGAATCCCGGTGGTCGATCACGGAGTAGCCGCCGAACACCAGCAGCCGGATGCGACGGGGATGCAGCCCACGGTTGGCGGCGACGATGGTGTGCAGGGACTCGTGGAGCAGCAGCGAGGCCAGGTACACCACGGCGACGGAGAGGCCGAGGAAACTCGCACCTGATGCGGCCTCGTACGACGACTCGAGGGCCAGATACTGAAGCCAACCCAAGAGCGCGGCAACGACAAACACCGGGGCGTCCGCGATGACCTCCACCCCGCGGACGTGCCCGAGGCGGATTGCGGTGCTCATGCCCCGAGCTGCATGGCGGGGTCAACGTCGGTGTCGAGGGCATCCGGCGCCGCCCCTGTGGACAAGCGCTCCACGCCGACGGCGGCCACCATGGCGCCGTTGTCGGTGCACAGGCTCGGCGACGGGACGTAGAGGCCGACATCGCGCCGGCCCGCCTCCTCGCTCAGCCGCTCCCGCAGCCGCCGATTGGCGAGCACGCCGCCGCCACCGGCGACGACCTGCGCTCCGGTGGAGTCGACGGCGTTGAACGTCTTGTCGACGAGCACGTCGACGATGGCCTCCTGGATCGACGCTGCCACATCGGCACGCGGTGGCAGTTCGCCGGCATCCCTTGCCTTCTCCAGATAGGTGACCACCGCGGTCTTCAGCCCCGAGAACGAGAAGTCATAGGGCCGGTCGGCCAGGGCCCTGGGAAAGGCCACTGCATCACGATCGCCGTCGTCGGATTCGGCGTCGATAGCGGGCCCGCCGGGATACCCGAGCCCCATGAACCGGGCGAGCTTGTCGAACGCCTCGCCGGCGGCGTCGTCGATGGTCGCTCCCAGCGTTTCGTAGTCACCCCAATCCCTGACGTGGACGATCTGGCTGTGACCACCGGAGGCGAGCAGGACGATTGCCGGTGGCTCATAGTCCTCGAACTCCAGCCGGGGGGCGAACAGGTGGCCCTCCATGTGATCGACGCCGAAGAACGGCTTGCCAAGGCTCCACGCCAGCGATTTGCCGAAGGCGAACCCAACCATCAATGCGCCAACGAGGCCGGGACCGCGCGTCGCCGCCACTGCATCGATCTGGTCCGAGTAGACGCCCGCCTCGGACATCGCCTGGTGCATGAGCGGGCGGATCGCCTCCACATGAGCTCGGGCGGCGACCTCGGGAACCACACCACCGAATCGAGCGTGTATGTCGGTCTGCGACGCCAGTACCGACGATCGCACCTCGAGGCCCTCGACGACGGCGACGCCGGTCTCATCACAGCTGGTCTCGATCCCGAGGACGAGTGGTCCGCTCACGCCGCTTCCCCCAACTCGACCCGGATCCCATCCAGCCGCTGCTGGTACTGGGTGGCATCGATGTCGATGGCCCACATCACCACTGCGTCCTCACCCCGGTAATAGCCGTACCGCTTACCCACCTCGGCGAATCCGAACCGCTCGTACAGCCGCCGGGCGTTCGTGTTACTCGCCCTCACCTCCAGGGTGAGGTGCCGCGACCCCGAATCGAGGGCACGCTCGACGAGGATCAGCAGGAGCCGGCTGCCGAGACCCCGATGCCTCGCCTCCGGCGCTACCCCGAGGGTGGTGATATGGGCATCATCGCCGGCCAGCATCAGCCCGCCGAAGCCGACGACTCCGCCATCCTCGGTGACGACGAGGTAGATGCGGGTTCGCTGGGACAACTCGTCGCGGATCATCGCTTCCGACCAGGGCTCGTCGTATACCTGATGCTCGAGCGCCGCGATGGCATCGAGATCGGCGAGGGTGGCGTCGCGGATCGTCACCAGGTCTCCGAGCGAAAGGTTTCCCACTTGATATCCACGTCGGGCTCTCGCATGTACATGGGGCGGACCTGGGAAGGTTGTCCGAAGTCCTCTCGCCCCGATTGGATGGCCGCGATCTCACACATCACATCGGCCGATGGGAACCGCGGCCTGCCGAACCGCACCCTGTGCAAACCCGACCAGATCGACTCGGGGAGGGCTTGCCAGTCACCGACCACCAACGAGTCGATCGCCTCGGCATCCAGCATTGCCCGGAACTCGTCGGGACCAACGACCTCGGCGCCCCCATCGGGAGCGACTCCGCCGGGCAACGGCCGATACGGTGCCACCGCCACCTGCCCGCGCCGCATATCAACGACCGACCAGATCCTGCGGTGGCCCGTCGCCGCCCGCACCGCCTGCACGGTCAGCGAGGAAACGCCGACCAGCGGGACACCAACGGCGGCGGCGAAGGCCTGGGCCGTTGCCATCCCTGCCCGGATCCCCGTGTACGGACCCGGCCCGTAGTCGACCACCACGATATCGATGTCGCTTGGATCCCACCCGGTCCGCTCGAAGCAGAAGTCGATGGCGGGGATGAGAAACCCGACGTGGCCCCGTCGGTCGACGCGTACGTTCAACGCGGTGAGAGCGCCGTCTTCCCCGAGCGCAACCGAGGACGCCGGCGTCGCCGTTTCGATGGCGAGGACCTTCACGCAACCTCCTCGAGCGATCGAGAGGACCACGATCCGCGCGGGATGAACCGGAAGGTACGGCCGGTCTCACCTTCCATGGAGATGTCGATATCGAGTCGATCCTCGGTGACGGCCTGCGCCACGGCTTCGCCCCACTCGATGACCAGCACACCTTCGGCCGCCGACTCCTCGAGCTCCAGATCCTCGAATTCGGCGACCGAGCCCAGCCGATAGACGTCGGCGTGGATGAGCTGGAGAAACCCGTCGGTGTAATGGCGGGCGATTACGAAGCTGGGGCTCGCCACCGGGACCGTGATGCCGAGGCCTTCGGCGATGCCCCCCGTCAACAGCGTCTTGCCGGTGCCCAACCGCCCGTTCAGCAGCAGGACGTCACCGGGGTGCAGGATCGACGCCAGACGCTGTCCGAGGGCAAGTGTCTCGCTTGGGGTGTCGGTTCGAACCTCGATCATGGGACCTCATTGACCAAAAAGACCGAGTTGTCGCGGGTCATCCGCCCGCGGCGGAGGCGGCGTTTCCTCTTCGGTGTCGGTATCGGTGTCGGTGGCGAGGTTACCGTCGAGCACGTCTCGGACGAGGGAGAAGTCGTAGCGCAGGTCCTCCAGCACCTGCGCTCTCCCTCGCAGTGCAGCGGCGGGGTGAAACGTCGGTACCAGATATCGGCCCCACCACTCGTAGGCCGTGCCGCGGAGCCTGGTGATGCCGACCTCGGTTCTCAGCAGCAGCTTGGTCGAGAAGTTGCCGAGGGTGACGACAACGGCAGGGTCGATCAGCTCCAGCTGGGTCCGCAGGTAACCCTTGCATGTGTCGATTTCATCGGGTCTCGGGTCCCGGTTCTTCGGCGGTCTGCACTTGACGACGTTGGCGATGTAGACGGCGTCGCGGGTCAGGTCGATCTCGGCGAGCAGCTCTTCGAGCAGCCGCCCCGAGGGGCCGACGAACGGCAATCCCTGCTCGTCCTCGCGCTGGCCGGGTGCCTCGCCGACGAACAGCACATCGGCCTGAGGGTCGCCGGCGCCGAAGACCACCTGGGTCCGACCCTCGGCAAGGGGACACTTGGTGCAGATCAGCGCCTCGGCCTCGACCATCTTGAGCCGGGCAACCGGATCGGAGGACGACGCAGTCACAGCGCACCGTCGGGAACGGAGTTGATTGCCGATTCGATCGCCCGTCCCACCACAACAAAGGCCGCCTGTTGGATCATGTCGATGTTCGGGTCCTGCCGGTCTCCGAAGGACACCACGAACGTCGAATCACCATCGTATCGGGTGTGGGTAGGGCGGATACAGGCGCCAAGGGCGTCGTGGGCCCGGATCGCCATGCGGCGCAGCTCATTTCGGTCATCGATTCCTGC
>BTQG01000149.1:0-4000 GCA_036985755.1 Acidimicrobiia bacterium
TCGTCGCTGTCGTCGTCGCTGTCGTCGTCGCTGTCGTCGTCGCTGTCGTCGTCGCTGTCGTCGTCGTCGCCGTTGTTGAATGGCACCAGGTTGGTAAGAATCCGGTCGTCGCCGGTACCGGGGAGGATCTCGGTGAGATCGTTGGTCCACTCAAAGGTGTTCATGTCGCCGGCAACCATGATCTGGGCGTCGTCGTCGGCATCGAGTAGGGAGTCGACGTACTCGTTGAGAGCGCCTGTCTGGTCCTCTCTGCCTGCCCCACCATCTTCACCGGCTTGCACGAACGGCTGCGGTCCCCCGAAGATCGGGCTGGAGCCAAAACGTGACGTCAGGTGAACGTTGATGACGGTGAACTCCTGCGTGTTGAACAAGAAGGTCGCCGCCAACGGGTTGCGACTCTCGAAGAACGCCGCTGGGTTCGACACACCGGCGGCGCCGAGTTCGGCGGGCGTGAGTGAGACGAAGTCGACGAGCTCCACTCGTGCCGGGTTGTAGAGGAAGGCGTTGCGGATGTTCCCGCCGGGAACCCCACCGCCCGTGCCGTCTACCGGAGCAACGTCGAAGAACGCGTAGGACGGTCCGCCCGCAGCTGCGATCGCATCGACGAGAGCCTGCATGGTCTCGTCGGCGGCGGTGACTCCGTCGTCGGTCGTTCCGCTGTTGTCCTGGATCTCCTGAAGGGCAAGGACGTCCGGGGAATTCACGCTGTTGACGATCTGGCCGGCGAGCTTGTCGCGCTGACCATCGTCGTTGCTATCAGGGCTCAGGTTCAGCAGGTTGTAGCTGAGCACCGTCACCTTGTCCTTCTTGCCCTCGATTTCGGAGGTCTCGGCCGTGAGCCCTCGGTCGGTGACGACCAGCGCGTCGATGGCGTTCACCTCGTAGTTGCCGAAGCTGTAACCGACGACGCCCGTCACGTCCTCGAGGGTGTCGCCCACCTTGATCGCAACGGGCGGGCTCACGCTGCCCTGGTAGAGCGGGCCCGCAAGCTGGATCTGCACCCGCTCCGGGTTCTGGTCACCCCGGTTGTCCGGGTGGGGCTGCAACAAAATGCCGCCCCGCTCGGTCATGGCATCTTCGGGGGCGACGATTCCGTCTTCGCCGCGGTTGGGAACGGTGAAGAACTCCGCACTAAAGGAGTTGAATTGGCGGATCGCCGACACCGCTTGCGGATCTTCTACCGTCACCAGCATGGCCTCGAGCGATTCGTAGAAGTCGATGCCGTCTACGTCGGGGTTGAAAACGCCGGGCACGTCCTGCAGGTTGACCGGCAGCTCATCATCGCTGATGACTATCACGTTGGGCGCAACGCGGCCGCTGTTGCCGATGACGACGGGCGCAGGGAAGGCGTAACCCGCGAACGTGTCCTCGCAGTCGATCACCGAGATACCGGGGAAGGCCATCTGCGTCGTCGACAGGTTGCCGGTTCCGGCACCACCGGGGATCCGCTCGTCGACCCTGTCGGTCAGCTCGACACAGGTACCGACGGAGATGAGCGCAGCCGTCGACGACCGGTCGTCGAACACGAACAGCGCGTCAGAAGTGGCATCGTTGCCATCACCGATCGGGTCCTGGACGTAGAAGCTGTTGAAGCCGATTGCGGTTACGACCCCCTGGGTAGTCACCGTCGATCCGGCATCGGGAGACAGGTGGCCCTCGCCTTGGATGTCATAGATCGGTGTGATGTCGCTAGCGGCATCAGCGGGCGCGCTTGGCGCGATCGTCAGCAGGGCCGCGATCACGGCAAGCGCCACCAAGGCAGCGAGCCAAGCACGGCGTCGTATCGAGTTTGCCATCCTGTATTTCTCCCCTTTGAGTCTGGCCCACGTTGGCGATGCCGAAACGGAGTGCCGGTCCAACCCCTGAGGGCGCCGGGGGCGCCGCGGGTCGGCCACTCGGTGTGGCAACGTCGGAGGGACCCTAGTTGGACAGGGTGGCGGGTGTCTAGTCCGTATGAGGGCAACGCGACTGGCCCCCGTTGAGGGCAGGCCGGACGGATGGGGAGCCCCGCGCAGATGGGCATCCTTGGTGCCGGTGCGGCTCGTCGCCCCCTGACGCTTCTTGCGATGGCCTGGGAGCCGCAGCTATCGCGGATGCCACGACTCGAGCAGTTGGCGCATCCCCTCGACCATCGCCATCGCGTCTGCGGGATCGGCGGACGACTTGTCGGTGGTGAGCGTGCCGAGGTAGGCGGCCAGCAAAAGCGCCGATCGTGCCGCGGTGTCGCCGGGTTCGAGATCACCGCAGGTTACTGCCCGGTCGATGGCGACCGCGAACGCGTCGCGCATGATGGTGCGGTATTCATCTGCCCGGAGGCTGATGTCGGGCTCCCGGCCGGCCAGCTCCCCCATCGAGGCCGTGATCAGACACCCAGCAGGCATGTCCTCGGGCTGGGCGACATGCTCGTGCACCCGCTCGACGAGCGCCTCGAGTTCCGCCAATCCGTCGGTTCCGGTCATCAGCGGCTCGCAGCCCGTCACCGTCATCGCGTTGTACCGCTCGAGGACGCGGTCGAAGATGGCCGGCTTGTCTCCGAACGTGTTGTACAGGCTCGACGAAGACAACCCGGTCCTGGTCACCATGTCGGTTTGTGTTGTGGCGTCGTACCCGTGTTCCCAGAACAGCAGCATCAGCTCGTACAAGGCCTGGTCGGGATCGAAGCCGAGGGGCCGTCCCCGGTGGGTCTCGGTCATGCTCTCGCCTTGACTTTCGCAATCTGAGTGGGAATACTCAGAACTTGATTGTGGGTTGACGCACTCACAATACCCGAAGTCGCCGGGAACCGAGCGACTGATACGCGGGCATCCGAGGCGGAACCACCCCCTCGCCTGCGCCATTGAGAAAGGAAACGATGTGAGCGAGTCCGTATCCCTGCAAGCAAACACCATGAAAGGAAACACGCCATGAATTCATCGCAATCCATCCTCGTCACCGGGACCAGCAGTGGTTTCGGCAGACGTATCGCCAAGACCCTGGCCCTCGGCGGCCACCACGTATTCGCCTCGATGCGAGGCATCGAGACCAAGAACACAGAAGCCGCCGAAGAGATGCGCTCGTGGGCCTCGACCGAAGATGTCACGCTCGAAGTCCTCGAGCTCGACATCACCGATCAGGGCGCCATCGACACAGCCGTCGCGCAGGTGCTCGCCTCCGCAGGCCGCATCGATGTGGTCGTCAACAACGCCGCCCACGGAACCGCAGGGCTGCTCGAGGCCTTCACCATCGACGAGGTACGCAAGACCTTCGAGACCGTCGCCTTCGGAGCGCTTCGTGTCGACAAGGCGGTGCTGCCGACCATGCGCCAACAGGGATCCGGGCTGTTGATTCATGTCTCGAGCACCGGCGGGCGCATCATCGTGCCCTTCGTGAGCCCCTATTCGGCAGCCAAAGCGGCGCTGGAGGGTTTCGCTGAGGAGTTCTCCTTCGAGCTTGCGCCATTCGGTATCGAATCGGTCATCGTCGAGCCTGGCGGTTTCCTCACCGAAGGCCTGGCAAGCGGTTCGGCGATCCTGTTCGCCGCCGACCAGGAGATCCCGAGCCAGTACGGCGAGTTCGCCACCAAGCCTCAGGAGATGTTCGACGGGTTCGGAGAGGCATTCAGCGGGCCGGACGCTCCCGATCCTCAGGAGGTCGCCGACGCCATTGCCGAGCTGATCGACCTTCCCGCGGGCGAGCGCCCGTTGCGCACCGTGGTGGGGAGCCTGGTGACCGCAGGAGTGCGAGAGCTCAACGACCAGTACGACAAGAGCCGCCACGAGCTTCTCAGCTCGCTGGGAATGGCCTGAGAGGCTCCGCAAATGACGATCTTGGGGGAGGCGCGACCTCCCCCGGGGGGTGCTGTCCTGCCGCGCTGATTATGACTCGAGGGGTGGGCGATTCGTCTCCTCCCCCCTTTGGGTGTCGCGTTTCGCGATTGTGCGACGGTTGGGAGGCTTTGTCTTCGTCTCCACCGCGGAGCCGGGGAAACGCGGCGAAGCTGATGCTTCCCCACAGAGGCGGC
>BTQG01000150.1:0-3975 GCA_036985755.1 Acidimicrobiia bacterium
GGCAAGGCCGCCGCAGCATCGGGGGCCAAGTCATGGTGAGGTGACACAATGGTGGCGGTGAACACGCAAGGCGATACGGGAGGAGTGACGGCGATGGCGAGAAAGGACAAGGGTGGGCGCGCGAGCAAGAAGGTCGCGTCCAAGAGCCTCAAAGAGAAGCGTCAGGCCAAGAAGGTCAAAAAGGAAGGCAAGGCCAACCAATACAAACCCCTGTAGACCCCGGTGAGGACTCTGGCTCCCATTCGCCTGAGACCGGCAGAGCCCGTAGGGGATGGATTCAGGCGGTGAGGACGAGCGGGCAGTCACGGAATGGGTGGTCGACGACCACCATCGGCTGTGCGTAGACATCGGAGAGTTGGTCCTCGACGAGTACGTCGCGAGGTCGGCCGCGGGCGACGACCGCCCCTTGATGCATCAGCACGATTCGGTCGGCGTGAACCGCCGCCGCGTTGAGGTCGTGGAGGACCACAACCACCGCTCGTTGACCCCGGGAGAGGACGACGGCCTGGCGCATGATCCGCTCTTGATGGGCCACATCGAGGGCCGTCGTCGGCTCATCGAGGAAGACGATCGGCGTTTCCTGGGCGAGCACCCTGGCCAGCGAGACACGGGTACGCTCCCCGCCCGACAGGGTGGCGAAGATGCGGGCGGCGAACCGAGTCGTGTCGGTCCGTTCCATGGCGTCGGCGACTGCAGCAGCATCACGCTCGCTGCTGTTGTTCGGGTCCCGTCGATGGGGAAACCGTCCCATGTGCACGACCTGGGCAGCGCTGTACGGGATGTCGATCGGGGAACGCTGGGTGAGCACCGCTCGAAGCAGCGCCAGGTTGCCCGGCAACGCCCCCGCGACGTCGTTGCCGTCGAGCAGCACCTGACCGGCGCTCGGGTTGAGGTTCCCGGACAACAGGTTGAGCAAGGTGGATTTGCCGGCTCCGTTGGGTCCGATGACGGCGATCAACTCGCCTCGAGTTGCTGTGAAATCGACGTCGGAGACGAGGGTGGCGTCCCCGACGCGGTAGCTGAGCGAGCTGGCAGAGACCGCGGGCTCAGGCATTGTCTCGCCGGGTGAGCAGCCACAGGAAGACCGGCCCACCGATTGCAGCCGTCACCAGGCCGACCGGAATCTCGACAGGTTCGATGGCGAGACGGGCAACGAGATCGGCCGCGGCCACGAACAACGCGCCGGAGGCGAGGGCCGCCACCAACAGGTAGCGGTGCGAAGGACCGGTCAGGCGCCGGATCACAAAGGGCACCAGGAGCCCGACGAAGGCGACCACCCCTACTGCGCCCACCGTAGCTCCGACGGCAGCCCCGGCGGCGATCAGTAGAACGGTACGGACCAGGTCGACGTCGATACCGAGGTGCCTGGCGTCGGCTTCGCCAAGTGCCATGACATCGAGCAGGTGCGCCGAGCCGAGCATGGCAACGGCGGTCACGACCAGGAAAAATGCGGAGGTGCCGAGCGCCCGCCACGTCGACCCGGTCAAGCTGCCCAGCAGCCAGAACTCGATCGGGGGCACGGTTGCCCGGTCGGCAGCGAACACCACGAAACCGACCCAGGCGCTGAGGGCGGCGCCGAGAGCGACGCCGGCGAGGATGATCCTCGTCGGGTCGATCGAGGTGGTTCGAGCCAGTCTCCTGACGGCGAACGCCGTCACCACACCGGCGACCACGCCACCGGCGATGGCGCCCTGGATGCCTCCTGCCGCCGATCCAATGGCGGCTCCGATGGCGGCTCCCGGGCCGATCCCCAGCAGGTGCGGATCGGCAAGGTCGTTGCGCAACAGGCCCTGGAGGACACCGCCGACCAGCGCCAACGCCCCTCCGACGGCGAAGGCGAGCAGCAACCGCGGCATGCGGATGCCCCACACGACTGCCTCGGCCCGGCGCGACGGGTCGGCAAAGGCGTCCAGACCGATCTTGCGAGCCAGCACACCCAATACCTCGTCGAAGGGCACAGAAACGGCCCCGAACGACAACGCCGCCCACGCCGTGACCAGGAGACCGATGCCGACCACCGGTGCCACCCAGCGCCGGCTCGACGCGTACGGGTCGGTGCTCTGCGCGAGGTGTCGGGAGTCGGTCAACCGCCGATATCGGGATAGAGGTCGTGGACGAATTCGTCGAGCGCTTGCCCGGCGCGCGGGCCGAGATTGAAGAAGTAGGCCTCCTCATAGGCGAGGAAGGCGTCGTTCTGCGCGGCCGGGGTCTCGGCGACCCCGGGAAGCTCCAGGAATGCTTCGATTCCGCCAAGGGCGGCGAGGCCGGCCTCCGGCAATACGATGACGTCGGGGGCTGCCGCCACCAGCGCCTCAGGGGTCAACGGCGCCGGCCCGAACACACCGGCCCCGGCTCCTGCGTCGATGGCGCCGGCACCTTCGATCATTCCCTGCGTCGGCATCCCGGCGCCGAAGAGCAGCAGAACTTGTGGGCCCCGTACGTACACGTATGCGATCTTGGGGTCGGATTCGTCGGTTGCGGCCAGGTCGCGGGCGGCGTCGATCTCATCCATGACCTGCGCTGCGAGCTCGGTGCCCGCATCGGGCGCATCCAGGATCTCTGCCACCTGGAGGATCTTGGTCTCGACGCCGTCCAGGGTCGTTTGCGTCTCCAGGATCACCACGGGGATCCCGGCGCCGCGCAGCTGCTCGATCACCTCCGGCGGGCCCACCTGCTGGTCACCGAGAACCAGCGTCGGCTCGAAGCGCAGGACCGCCTCGGCGGCAAGCTGCTGGGCAAAACCGACCGTCTCTCCCTGATCATTGAGGGCTGCCGCCGCCGCCGGATACGTGGTGGTGATATCCACCCCCACGACGTTGTCCCCGAAGCCCAGGGCGAAGATGATCTCGGTCAGATCGCCGTTGAGCGACACGATCCGCGACACATCGTCGATGGTGGTCTCCACTCCGTCGGCACCCACGAAAACCCGCCCCGCCGGAGCCGTCGTCGTCGGTGGTGTCGCCGTGGTGGTGGGAGACGACGTCGTGGTGGCGTCGTCGGTGGGCGATGTCGTGGTCGTCGTGTCGCTGCCACTGCACGCCGCGAGCACAACGGCGGCGACGGTGAGACCGAGCAGGATGGTTGTTCGCTTCATGTGGGCACCTCAGGTGATTCCGGTAGGGACGACGACGCCGCGGTTCGCCGCTGCGCCCGGTGGATCGAAATCACTCGATCCCCTGAGATGACCCGGTAGCCGGCCCAAATCAGCAGGAGCCCGATCAGCTCCATCACGTACAGGACTTCGACGGTTCCGGCACGGGCGAAACCTCCGCCGATGCCGGGCAAGATCGCCCCGACGGCGATCAACACGTTCCCGACGACGCGTGACGAGGCACCTCCGCCGCGCCAGTACTTCCACGCCGACCAGATCGCCCCGCCGATCAGGAACACGACGGCATACAGGTTGATCAGCGGCGAGAACAGCCGCACCCACTGCCATGCCATCACCTCTCCAGACAGCCGGTTCGGCTCCACCAGATCGGAGATGATCGGGGTTGCGATCACGAACGCCGAAGCGATGGCGACGTAGGTGACGAGGGCGACGGCGAGGCGGTCGGCGACCCGCCTCGGCATCAACAAGTACACGGTGCCCTGGGCCAACGGCGCTCCACCGAGCAGGGCGCCCGCTATGTACCAGGTGCGGAAAATGGGCTCCTGCCAGCCGAAAATGGTGGTCAACGCCTCGGTGAGTGTGCCCAATCCGAAGAGGCCAACTCCGATCATCCACCACATCACGTACCTGGCGGAGGGATCACGCCGCCAGTGAAGCCACAAGACGCGGAAGAACGCAGCAGCGACGATCGTCGTGATGACCGGCAAATAGTGGATCAGGTTGGTCGACAACCGCCCTCCGACTCCGCGGTGGGGGCGGAGTGAAGTCGCTAACGAGCCCGACAGTAAGTCGGTTGGAGCCGGGAGTGGTCTTACGACTCCTCGCCCGGTCTCGAGCAACGGCCCCGGCGCGCAAGCCCGGTA
>BTQG01000151.1:0-3831 GCA_036985755.1 Acidimicrobiia bacterium
GAGTCGTGCTCGGCGGCGAGATCGAGGGCCGCCCCGACATCGCCCTCGACGGGCGGTTCGCCGCCATCATCGGGGCCTCGCTGGCCGTCACCTGGTTTGCGCTGCGGCGGCTGTTTCGTTCCTGAACCGGCCACGCCGCAGGAACCAAGGGGGTAGATTCTCCACCCTGGAGGTCATGTCGTGAACTGCACAACATGCAACGCAGAGCTGCGCGAGGGTGCCAAGTTCTGCTCCGAGTGCGGTACACCCACGGCCCTGGCCTGCTCGAATTGCGGCAACTCCCTCAGCGCAGGGGACAAGTTCTGCGCCGATTGCGGTACCCCCGTCGTCGACGCCTCCCCCGCCTCCGCCACCAGGCCTGCCCCGGCGCCAAGGGCGCTGCCAGACCGGCCCGAGGAGCGTCGGATCATCTCGGTGATGTTCATCGACCTCGTCGGCTTCACCCCGCTTACCGAAGCCAGGGACTCCGAAGAGGTCCGCGGCCTGCTCACCCGATACTTCGACCGCGCCCGAGAGACCGTCGACCGATACGGCGGCACCATCGACAAGTTCATCGGCGATGCGGTGATGGCGGTGTGGGGCGCCGACACCGCCCACGAGGACGACGCCGAGCGAGCGGTGCGGGCGGCCATGGAGCTTGTCGACAGCGTCGAGGAGCTGGGCAAGGACGAGGGCATCCCCGAGCTGCGGGCCAGGGCAGGGGTCCTCAGCGGCGAAGCCGCCGTCGGCGGTGACGGCAACGAGGCCACCGGGCTCATCATCGGAGAGATCGTCAACACCGCCTCTCGCCTGCAAAGCGCCGCCGACCCGGGTGCGGTGCTCGTCGGCAAATCGATCGTCGACGGTGCATCCGCCGCCATCGAATTCGAATCGGCAGGATCGATCGAGCTCAAGGGCATCACCGACCCGGTGGAGACGTGGCGCCCGCTCCGCGTAGTAGGAGGCCGCCTTGGCAACCGAAGGGCCGATGGATTGTTGCCTCCGTTCGTGGGCAGGGCCGATGAGATGCGCCTGCTGCGCGACTCGCTCAACGCCACCCGGCGGGAGGGGCGGGCCCGGCTGGTGTCGATCATCGGGCAGGGAGGGATCGGCAAGAGCCGGCTCGCCAACGAGTTCTGGAACTATGCAGACGGGCTCAGCGAGACGACGTACTGGCACCACGGGCGCTCCCCCGCCTACGGAGAGGGGCTCGCCTTCTGGGCGCTGGGCGAGATGGTCCGGCAGCGCTCTGGCATCGCCGAGACCGACGACGAGCACAAGACCCGTACCAAGCTGCGCACCATGCTCGCCGAGCACATCGCCGACGCCGGCGACCGCGAGTGGATCGAGCCGCGCCTCGAGGCGCTGCTCGGCCTCTCGGAAGCGCCGACCGGCGACCGCGCCGAGCTCTTTGCCGCCTGGCGCATGTTGTTCACCCGTATCGCCGAGATCGATGCCGTCGTCATGGTGTTCGAGGACTTGCACTGGGCGGACGAAGGGCTGCTCGACTTCATCGACGATTTGACCTCCGCAGCCATCGACTTCCCGATCCTGGTGGTAACGCTCGGCCGTGCCGAGGTCCTCGACCGTCGTCCTGGTTGGGGCTCCGGGAAGTCGAATACGGTCAGCCTGCACTTGGCCCCGCTGGCGCCATCGACGATGGCCGAGTTGGTCACCAGTGTCGTCTCCGATGCCCCACCGGACCTCGTCGAAACGCTGGTCGAGAAGTCGGGCGGAGTACCGCTGTATGCCGTAGAACTACTGCGGATGCTGCTGAGCCAGGAACTGATCGCGCCGGACAAGGAGGGTCGGTTCTCGGTCACAGGCGACGTTGCCGACATCGAGATTCCGGACTCGCTTCAGAGTCTGGTCGGGGCCCGCCTCGACCAACTCGAGACCGAGGAACGGGCGCTGCTCCAGGATGCGGCGGTTCTCGGCCAATCCTTCACCGTCGAGGGGCTGCAAGCCCTCAGAGACGAGCCTCTGGACCAGCTCATCGCGGCGTTGCAACCGCTCGTTTCTCGCGAGGTCCTCTCGGTCAACCAAGACCCGCGTTCTCCAGAGCGCGGACAGTACCGGTTCATACAGTCGATCATCCGCGAGGTCGCCCACGAAAGGATCAGCAGGGCGAACCGGCTGGAGCGACACCTCCGGGTGGCCGAGTACTTCGAGTCGGAGAGCGACCCGGAGCTGGCCGGCATCACCGCCAGCCACTACCTCGACGCCCTCGAAGTCGCTCCCGAGGATCAACGCGACGAGCTGCGCCCAAAAGCGATTGCCGCGCTGCTGGCTGCAGCGGACCGCGCCGACGCTCTGCAGTCGCACCCGCAGGTGGTCCGCCTGTCGCTGCGTGGCATCGAGCTCACCGACGACCCGGCCGAGCGCGGCGAGCTCTACATCAGGGCCGCAGGATCCGATCATGCCGGTCTCGGCGAGGAAGCAGAGGCCTACGCCCGCCAAGCTCTCTCTGCATTCGACGAGGTCGACGATCAACAGGGCCGACTGCGTGCGGCGACCGAGCTTGCGGTCATTCTCGACGACAGCGGCCGCGGCAACGAAGGCTGGCAAGTGCTCATCGAGGCGATCGAAGAGGGTGACACCGCGGCCCACGCCGCCGCCTACGGAGAGCTCTCCCGGGCCTACATGATGGACCAGCAGTACGAGGAGTCGCTGGCCTGGGCCGATCGCTCACTCGCCATCGCCGAGCGCCTCGATCTCGTCCCGGTCTATACCGACGTGCTCATCACCAAAGGCACTGCCCTTGGCAACGTCTACCGGACCCGGGAGAGTGTGACCCTCATGGAGGCAGGGCTCGATCTGGCACGAGAGCATCAGCTGAGCAAGTCCAAGTGGCGGGCGTTGAACAACCTCGCCGTCATCGGCGGAAGCGACCGCTGGTTCCGACCCGAGCTGATGCAGGAACGGATCGAGGATGCTGGGCGTCGGGGGGAACCACGCCAGCTGTACGAGACCACAATCGAAGAAGCGTGGCAGGAGTTGTGGGGGTTCAACTGGGATCGGGTCGACGAGGTTCTCGAAGAGCTGGATGCCGGGGCAGTGCCGTTCGCGACCGGAATCACCTACTCGGACCTGGAGCTGACCAAGATGCAACTAGACGGCCGGGCTGCTGAGGCCGAGGTGCGCTTTCGGGCGATCTGGGAGGAGCAGGCCGGCGTCGGCGATGCCCAACAGGCGCTGAGCAACGTGATGGACCGTGCCGGCGTCGCTTTCTACACCGGGCGGTTCGAGGAAGCCTTCGACATCGCCATCGACGCCGAGCAGATCCTGCCGTACCGGGTTGATCTCTGGTTTGCCACGATGGCCGCACTGCAGCTCAACGACGCTGAGCGGCTTCGCCGCGTACGCGACCGGATCGATGCGTCACTGTTTCGCGGCCGTGTAATCGACCTCTTCCGTAGTGCCACACTCGGGGACATCGCCGCCATCGATGGCAGGTCCGATGTCGCGGCACAACACTGGACCGAAGCGCTCCGTCTCGGCGATGAGGTGTGGCCCCTCGGGGCCAGCGCCTTCCTGAAGGCGGCGGCGGCGACCTCGCTCGGCACCGATCACCCCCTTGGCGAGGAACAGGCACGGCTGGCCTATGACGCCTTCACCGAGGTGGGTGCCCACACCTTGCTCAACATCTATTCCGACGGGGTGCTGGCCCCCGACATGGCACAGGAGCAGATCGGCTCGGCATGATCACCCGATCCGAGGAAAGTGCTCCCCTGGTTCGCTGAGCAGCCGGTCTCGTTCTACAACCGACACAACCCCCGCAGCCAGCAAACCCGTCTCGGTGAGGTCATCGATGTTCGCTGCGAACACCGTCGTCGGAATGTCGGCGGCGGT
>BTQG01000152.1:0-3813 GCA_036985755.1 Acidimicrobiia bacterium
CCACCGTCCTAGGCTGCGTTTCTCCCAGGGAGGCCCATGTACCCGCTCAGGATCATTGAGACCGAGCGCGACGGTTTCGAAGAAACGGTCGTCGAGTTATGGCGAGAAAACGAATTCGTCGGCATGGTCTTCTGGGATGGGTCGGTACCGGTGGTCCAGATCTACCCGACCGGCGACGACGTTCACGACCTCGAGGTGAACGATCTCGTCCGGGTACTCGACACGGCACAGCGAATCGTCGACCCGTTTGCCTTCGACGAGGTGGAGGGCCTGGTCGACCTCAGCGGCACCAAGGACGACTGGGCCGACGAGGACCCGGCCACCACCACCCTCGTCACCGAGTTCGACCCACAAGCCATCCATCGCTCCGAGGACGGCGAGGGGTTCTTCCCGGTCGCGGTCGCCGTCGTGTTCATCGACAGGTGCGAGGACCTTGGCCTGGCGGTGGTCGAGATGGAAGGTTTCGATCTGATCCGGGGTCGGCTGAAAGGTCGTCCCGGCCTGGAACTCATGGCCCGCCCACAGGAGGCGGTGTCATTTGCCGAATTCCGTAGCCAGGCCAACAAGACCGCCAGTTCGACCTTGGCCAAATGGCCCAGTCGCCAGTCGATGGTGATCGCCTTCGTGATCCAGCAGCCCGACGGCGAGACCGTGGTGGTGTAGGAGCAAGTCGCAAGCTGCCCGGGGCTCGTAATACGTAGTACGGACTACGGAGTACGCCCCAGCCTTGGCAACTACTCTGTGCGGCAGCACCGAAAGCGGAGTCACGTTCTTTGCCAACGTACCGAACCGACCTGCAAGCGATTCCCACATACAGTCCCGGCAAACCTATCGCTGAGGTTTCGCGTGAGCTCGGGATCCCCGACATCTGCAAGTTGGCCTCCAACGAGTGTCCCGTCGAGCCGTTCGCCGAGGTGGTTGCTGCGATCGCGGCCGCGGCGCCCGACGTCAACCGATATCCGGAGGACTCCGGGTACTACCTGGTCAACTCCCTCGCCGAACGCCACGGTGTCGAGCCAGCGCAGGTATGGCTCGGTGCAGGATCCACCCAGCTGCTCGGCTGTGTTGCACTTTCGGTTGGCGGACGGGGAACCAGCGCCGTATATGCCAAGCCGTCGTTTGTCATGTATGCCATCGCTTCGTTGGTTGCGGGGACCGAGCCGATCGAAGTGCCGCTCGACGAAGGCTGGACTCACGACCTCGACGCCATGAAGGCCGCCATCCGTGAGGACACCACGGTGGTATACGTGTGCAATCCCAACAACCCGACGGGCACGTACCGATCGGAGGCCGATATGGCTGCCTTCATCGACGCGATACCCGCCGCGGTGCTGGTGGTGGTCGACGAGGCCTATCACGACTATGTGACCGCCCCCGACTACGCCACCGCGCTGCCCATTGCCTCCGAGCAGGAGAATGTGATCGTCACCAGGACGTTCTCCAAGATCTATGGGTTGGCCGGCCTTCGCATTGGATATGCCATAGGCGATGCCGACACCATCGCCAAGCTGAAGACGACCCAGCCACCGTTCTCCACCAACTCCGTCGCCCAGGTGGCGGCACTCGAGTCCCTCGCCCACGATGGGCACCTGGCCGAGCGCGTCGATAGCAACACCGCAGGGCGGCTCCAGCTCGAGCATGGCCTCACCGAGCGAGGCATCGAGCATGCGCCGAGCCAAACCAATTTCGTTGCCATGGCAACCGACGAGTCGGCAGAGCTAGCACACCGGCTACTCGAGCAGGGTGTGATCGTGCGGCCGATGGGCCCCATCATCCGGGTGACCGTCGGCACCGAGGAAGAGAATCGTCGCTTTCTGCGCGCACTCGATGCCGTCGGGTTCGGATCTTGATAGATCCGGGTCTGTTCGATGATCCTGCGCTCGTTCGCGTGCTGGACAAGGACGGCGCCGTCGTCGGCGACGAGCCCGATCTCGGCGAAGACGAGCTGGTAACGATGTACTCCCAGATGATCGATACCCGGGTCTTCGACCGGCGCGCCACCGCGGCCCAACGGCAGGGTCGCCTTGGCACATTCGCCATGCTCGAAGGGCACGAAGCCATCCAGGTCGGTTCTGCGATGGCGATGCGAACCGACGACTTTGCCTACCCGGGCTACCGAGAGCACGGCGTCCAGATCGCAAGGGGGATGCCACTGGAGGTCATGCTGTCCTACTGGCGGGGACTGCCAAACGTCGACTGGGACCAGAAGGTGCACAAGCAGATGGTGCTCACCGTTCCGATCGCCACTCACCTGCCCCACGCCGTCGGCCACGCCTACGCCGCCAGACAGCGCGGCGAGGACGTCGTCACCGTCGCCTACCTCGGAGATGGGGGCACGTCGGAGACAGATTTTCACTCAGGGCTGAACTTTGCCGGGGTGTGGAAGGCGCCGACCGTGTTCATCATCTCCAACAACTTCTACGCCATCTCTGTCCCGTACGAGAAGCAAACCGCCTCGGAGACGGTCTCACAGAAGGCAGCGGCATACGGGATGCCGGGGGTGCGGGTCGATGGTATGGACCCGCTGGCGGTGTACGCGGTGACGGCGGAGGCCGTCGACCGAGCCGTGGCTGGTGACGGCCCGACCCTCATCGAAGCCGTGTGTTATCGGTACGGCCCTCACGCCACGGCCGATGATCCTCACCTGTATCGGACCAGGGACGAGGAATCTGCCTTCCGTCCGTACGACCCCATGTCAAGGATGCAAAGGTATCTCGAGGGCCGGGCTTTGTGGGACCCGGGTCGCCAGGCGGCAGCGGAGCAGTCGGCCACCGCCCGGTTCGACGAGGCCCTGGCGCGAGTCGAAGCCATCGCGCTGCCAGGGCGCGACGACATCGTCAGGCACGCCTTCGCCAGGGTTCCCCAGCTGCTGGTCGATCAACTTCACGAGATCGAGCGCGCCGCAGGCGAGCCCGAGAGTGTCTTCACCGCTGAGGACGTGTGGGTCGCCGGTGAGGAGACTGAGATCGCCGGCCCTACCGAGACCTGGACGATGGCCGATGCCATCAACGCCGCCCTCCACGAAGCGATGGAAGACGACCCTTCGATGATCCTGCTCGGTGAGGATGTCGGCGTCGCCGGTGGTGTGTTTCGCATCACCGAAGGCCTCCATGCCAAGTTTGGCGATCAACGCGTGATCGACACTCCCCTCAATGAGTCCGGCATCGTCGGCACCGCCATCGGCATGGGAATCTCAGGGAGCAGGGCGGTCGCCGAGGTTCAGTTCGACGGCTTCATCTACCCGGCGTTCGATCAGATCGCCAGCCATCTCGGGCGTGTCCGCTTTCGCTCCCGCGGCCACGCCGGTGTACCGGTCGTAGTGCGGTCACCCAATGGAGCGGGCATCGGCGCCCACGAGCATCATTGCGACAGCCCGGAGGCCTATTTCATGCACGTGCCCGGCGTCGTTGTTGTCATCCCTTCGACGCCCTACGACGCCAAAGGCCTGCTCACCGCTGCCCTCACCGGTGACGACCCCGTGGTGTTCCTCGAGCCGAAGGTGTTGTACCGGGCAGGGAAAGAAGAGGTCCCTTCTGGACGCTACGAGATCCCGATCGGCAAAGCCCGGGTGCGTTCCGATGGATCAGATCTCACCTTGGTGACCTACGGCGGGATGGTTCCGGTGTCATTGAGGGCGGCACAGACGGCGGCAGAAGAGGGATTCCACGTCGAGGTCATCGACCTGCGAACGATCTACCCCTGGGACGTCGACACGGTTGCGCGCAGTGTGCGCAAGACGGGCAGGATGCTCTTCGTCCAGGAGCCACAACGCACCGGCGGCGTGGGCGCCGAGGTGACGGCGACCATCGCCGA
>BTQG01000153.1:0-3790 GCA_036985755.1 Acidimicrobiia bacterium
ACATCCGTCGTCGGCACCGCACCGACGAGCAGCAACCCGAACCGTTCGACGGCACTACGGCGTCTCAGAACGTCACGCACGTGGAACGTGGGCGTCTGTTTCGCCTTGTAGGCACGCCGACCTTCCTCGATGATCACCGCCAAACCGACGGACCCGGCTCCCCAGAAAGCGATCTCACGGGTGCCGACGATCACCACACCGGCGGCGCCGGTCGCCAGCGACCATGCCTTCGTTCGATCTGCCGGGGATGAGGGCGAGGTGGCCAGCATCACCCGTTTTCCGAAGAGCTCGCCGAGGCCCGAGGCGGCGCGGGCAGCTTCTTCGACCGTAGGCACGAAAACCAGGACATTCTGGTTCGAGGCGAGCACCGCTGAGATCGCAGGCGCGATCAGCGGCACCGCCGGACCGCCGTTCACGACGTAGCGGGGCCTGGTGCGTGCAACGCTGATCTGACTGCCGGCCCACGCCGCCAGCGCAGTGCTCGATGTGTCGGGACTGTCGAAGACGGGATCGGGCACCCGGCGAGGCAGGTTCGGCGGAGCCGTACGCGCCAACACCACCGACAGCGGTGCGACATAGTGGGTAGACACCCATCGCGCCGTTTCGAGCAGGGCACGGTTGAAGACGGCCAGATCGCCCGATCGTGTCTGGATCGGACGCAGAGGGCGGTCGGGAGTCGCGTTGCGGACCGACGTGACGTAGCCCTTTACTCTTCGCCCGCCGAGCGGAACCCGCACCATGGTCCCCACCTCGACACCGGAGAGATCGTCTGGCACGGTATAAGCGAACCCGTCATCGACGGCGAACGACGGGACATCCGGGACGACCTGGGCGATCCGGGTCAGCTGGCGGCTCCCCCGGTATCACCGCCGCGGCGCAGTACCTCGATGCGATCGATCAGTCGCTCGGCGACCTCCGGCTTGCTCATCAGTTCCCACGGCTCGGTCGAGCCGTCGGGAAGCACGATCACGACTTCGTTGGTATCGGAACCGAACTCGGAGCCGTATTTGGTGACATCGTTCGCCACCAGCAGATCGACGCCCTTGTCTCGTGCTTTTTCGACAGCCGCCTCGATCGAGCCTGTTTCTGCGGCAAACCCGACCAGGAACGGGCGTCGCTCCATTGCTGCGATCCCGCCGAGGATGTCCGGCGTCGCCGCAAGCACAACCTGCGGTGGTCCGGCGGCTCGGCGCAGCTTGCTGGCCTGCGGGTGTTCCGGGGCGAAGTCGGCGACGGCAGCGGCCATAACCGCGATGTCGGCGTCCTCTGCCGCCTTCCACACGACGTCGGCCATCTCGCGGGCCGTCTCGACCGCGATCACTTCAATCCCCGGGTGTCGCGGAGCCGGAGCGGTCGTCACCAGGGTGACCGCAGCTCCCCGCCTCGCCGATGCCAAGGCGATGGCGTTTCCCATCTTCCCCGACGATCGATTGCCGATGAATCGCACCGGATCGATGGGCTCTCTCGTGCCGCCTGCAGTGACCAACACCCGCTCGCCGGCCAACGATCCGCCGGGGAGGATTCCGGCGACCGATTCGGCGATCTCGTCGGGGTCGGCCATGCGACCGACTCCTTCATCTCCCCCGGCAAGCGCCCCTATCTCGGGTCCTACGATCGTATAACCATCGGCGACGAGGGTGGCGATGTTGCGCTGGGTGGCAGGGTGTTCCCACATCTCGGTGTGCATCGCCGGAGCCAGAACGACCGGTGATCTGGATGCCAGCACCGTGGCTGAGACTGCGTCCTCGCTGAGCCCGGTTGCCAGCCTCGACAGCGTCGCCGCCGTCGCCGGTGCCACGACGATCGAGTCTGCCCAACCCGCCAGTGTGGTGTGCGGGCTGACGACTTCGTCGCCGAAGAGATCGAGCACAGGGTGGCTGCCGGTGATAGCGGCCAACGTCTGCGCCCCAACGAACTGGGTCGCCGATCTGGTCATGACGACACGCACCTCGGCGCCTTGCTCAACGAGTCGTCTGGCCAGGTAGGCCGCCTTGTAGGCGGCGATGCCGCCGGTGATGCCGAGGACGATCCGTCGCTCGGCTAACACCGCTCTAGTCCTCGATCGGGGCCGCTACGACCTTGCCCTCGGCGATCTCTTCGAGGGCGATCGAGAGCGGTTTACGCGACATGCTGTGGACCTGAGGGGGGACGTATCCGCCGAGACCTTCACCCAGCTGGTTGAAGTAGGCATTGATCTCTCTGGCGCGGCGCGCGGAGAGCACGACCAAGCCGAAGCGGGATCCGACCATTTCCACCATCTCGCCAACGGCTGGCTCGGTCATCATTTCGCTTGTCACTCCTCGGATTTCCGAAACGCCATGGCGTCTGGTCCCTTCAGTATAGAGAGGACCTGGGAAATCGCGGACTGGAGGTCGTCGTTGACCACGAGGTGATCGAAAGTCTCTGTTGCGTCCTCGATCTGCTGTGAAGCAAGACCGAGCCGTCTATCCACGTCCTCTTGCGAAGTGTCGCCCCTTTCCCGCAGCCGCCGCTCCAGCTCCTCGAGCGATGGTGGCAGGATGAACAACAGCACGGCGCCCGGGTAGGCGGCTCTCACCTGATGGGCGCCCTCGTTCTCGATATCGAGCAGCACGTCTTGCCCGGCGGCGAGCCGATCGACGACCGGTGCCCTCGGGGTCCCGTATCGACGCCCGCCGTAGCCGGCCCACTCCAGCAACTCGTCGGAGGCAACCAGCTCGTCGAATCGCGCTTCGGTGACAAAGAAGTAGTCCTCGCCATCCTTTTCCCCCGGTCGAGCATCACGTGTTGTCGCCGAGACAGAAAATGCTGCGCCCGACCGTTCCAGCACACCATCGACCACGCTCGACTTGCCAACCCCGGAGGGCCCGGAAACGACGAGCAAGGTCCCGTCAGGAGAAGTGGTCGAGGAGGCAGTCACGTTGCCGACTTCCAAGGCCGCGGATCTTGCGGTTCTCTGCAATCTTGCAGTCTTCCATCAGGCGCATCGCCTTGACCTTTCCCATGCCCGGCATCGCTGCCAGCAGGGGATATACCTTCGTGCCTGCCACGATGTCGTCGGTTTCCGCTTCGGTGAGCACGTCCGATAGCGTTCGGGAGCCCGTCTGGAGAAGCGCTTTGATCTCGGCGCGCTTCGTTCGCGCCGCTCCTGCTTTCTCCAGCGCCGCGGCACGCTGCTCGTCGGTGATCTGGGGCGGTTTCCTGGAGGTGCTCATGGGCCGATGCTATCAAGCCGACTCGGCGATCCCGTCGACCTCGGCAGCGATGAGGGCAGCCGCCTGCTCGGGATCGGGCGCCTCGATGATCGGTCTGCCGACGACGAGCAGATCGGCGCCGGCGGAAATCGCAAACGCCGGCGTCGTCGTCCGTGCCTGGTCATCGACGCTGGTGCCCATCCGGATCCCCGGAGTCACCCGTAACAGCCCGGGCGCTGCTTTCGTCACGGTGGCGAGCTCGTAGGGAGACGACACCATGCCCTCGCACCCGGCCGCCGCTGCCGCTCTCGCCATACGGTCCACCAGGCGGTCAGGCCCGGACTCGATCCCCACTTCAGCCAATCGTGGTTCATCGAGCGAGGTCAGTACGGAGACGGCGAGCACGCCTGCGGGCGACCCGGTGTTTGCCTTCGCCAGTCCGGCCACGGCCGCAACCAGCATGTCCCCGCCGCCGGAGGCATGAGCGGTGACCCAACGGGCACCCCTCGCAGCAATCCGTTGTGCAGCCCGTTCGACCTGCGTCGGGATGTCATGGAGTTTGGCGTCCACAAATACCGGACGGCCGAGACCCACCAGGTCGTCGATGAGCCGGGGGC
>BTQG01000154.1:0-3774 GCA_036985755.1 Acidimicrobiia bacterium
GGCTCGACGAACTGGATGTGCATCGGACGAACCGTCGCCTCGTACTGCTCGAGCACCGAGTCGACGGTTCGCTTTCGCTCGACGATGTCGCGGCGGAGGCGCCGCAGCAGTCGCAGATCGGGGTCGGTGTCGACGAACACCCGAAGATCCATCAGCTCGCGCAGCTCCGGTTCGGCGAGAACGAGGATCCCCTCGACGAGGATGACCGACTCCGGACGAACCGTCACCGTCTCTCCTGATCGAGTATGGGTGGAGAAGTCGTACACCGGACGCTCTACGGACTCCCCATCGCGCAACCGCCGCAGATGTTCGGCGAGCAGCTCGGTTTCGAGCGAATCCGGGTGGTCGTAGTTGATCCGAGCCCGCTCTTCGAGGGAGAGCGCGCTCTGGTCCCGGTAGTAGGCATCATGAGCGATCAGCTCGACCTGTTTTGGGCCGACGATCTGAACCACACTTTTGGCGATGGTCGTTTTCCCTGAGCCCGATCCACCGGCGATGGCGATGATCAGCAGCTGTTCCCCATGGTCCCGGTCCGGCCAACGGGCGGCAGCACCTGCAGGCGTATCGGAGTCGAGGCCCATGACAGGGAGACTAGAACGATGGGCTATGAGCAGGACTCGACCGGGTTTGGAGGACTGAGTCTGCCAACCGGAGGTCGCGATGCAGCGGCTTCTCCCGATAGCCCCCTCCCCGCCTCCGGCGGCACTCCCGTAACAGGGGGAGAACCAGAACTGGGAAATGGGCAACTCGTTCAACGCAAGACGATGTCTCCCGACAGGGTCTTGATCCGCAGCGTGGCGTGTTTGGTGGGCTCACCGTCGCTCGGAGTGACGTGGTTGCGCAGCGACCCGGAGAGCGTTGAGATAGTGGCATCGATTGACATCCCGGGAGCAAACCCGACGTCGATGTCGCCGGACATCGACACCGCATTGAGACTGGGGCCGCTGAAACGACCGATGCTGGTGTCACCACTGGCGGATTTGGTAACGGCGCGACCGGCGACGCTTTCGACGGACAGATCGCCCGATGCGGTGCTCACGGAGAGGTCACCGGCAACGTCGCCTATCCGGATGTCCCCGGAAGCGGATACGCCGTCGAAGTCACCGGCCACGTCGCCGATGGAGACGTCGCCGCTGGCGCTCTTGATCTTCGCCCGGCGCGAGACGGCACCGAAGCGCACGTCGCCGGACGCGCTGCCAACGAGAAGGGTGCCGGTATCGACCGATCCATAGATGTCGCCCGACGCCGTCCTCAGGTCGATGTCCGAGCCGGGTGGCAGCGCCACCGTGACCGACACCCTCGACTGGAACCAGCGACGGCCTCCCTCTTTTCTCACCCGGATCGACACCAGGTCCCCGGCATGGGTGATGTCGAAGCGGTCGAGCGTCGCCTCGTCGCCCTCGAGCACGACATCGATGCGACCGGCTTCGCCTGGTGTGAGCACGACATTCGAGTTGGCGACGACAACGACCAGCTCGGCGCGCTCCCCGATTGAGAAACTCTCTTCCCGCTTCACGTCTCGATCGTTCCACTGAAGCGGCGACCGGTGGCCCGATCGCGGGTCTTGCTCGTCAGCGTCTTCACCACGTATGAGTTCACGGAGTCGCCCGACTCGCCTGCCACTTCCTCGAGCACACCTTTGAGCTTGTCGGAGAGGCGGAGGGTGATGCGGGCCTCCAGCTCGTCGGTGTCGACAGTGATCGGTTCGCCACCGTCCACGACCGACAGGATGGGCGCTCCCTCTTGGAGGCTGACCGTGACTGCTTTGCCGGGGAGCTGGGCATCGACCTCTTCGGCAGCCTGCTCGGCGAGGCGCAGCGCGGCGCGCTCGATGGCCGGCTGAAGCGCCTCGATCATGGCCTCACCGGCGCGGGCAACCGCAGGGTCGTCCCCGACCAGCCGCACCTGCGCGGCCAAAACCTCCTCCACCTCGACGACGATGGCGCTGATGTCCACGAGTCAGCTCTTTGCTCTGCGGACGATCGTGCGGAGGGTGTAGCGCCTCCGCCGGTCGTCCTCGGAGCCATGAGTGACCTCTTGGATGGCTCGCATCGCCTGCGGGTTGTTGTACCAAAACATGTTTCGCCCCTTTCTATCCGGACTCGCCGGATTGACATCACAATGATGTCATACCAATGTCACGGTGTCAAGTAGCATATCCGCCGGCGATCGGGCGCTAACATGACGGGTACCACCCCGGGGAGCTCTCTGAGCTGAGAGGGCGGCTACGACCGCCGACCCGCGGAACCTGATCTGGGTAATCCCAGCGGAGGAAGCGCGTGGAGAACCTGCGAGCCATCATCCTGACCGACGGAGACCCCGTCGCCCGGCCGCTCGCCTTCCCGGACGATGCGCTGGTCATCGCCGCCGACGGAGGGCTCGCGCTGGCGTCTGCACTCCATCTCACCGTCGACGTCGTCGTTGGCGACATGGATTCGGCGTCCGCCGAAGATCTGGAGCGGGCGGCGCAATCCGGCGCTCGTATCGAGCGCCACCCCACCGACAAGGACGCCACCGACCTCGAACTGGCCCTCGACGAGGCGATCGCCGCCGGGGCGACCGAGATCACCGTGGTCGGCGGCTCCGGAGGCCGGTTGGACCATCTGCTGGCCAACGCTCACCTGCTGTCGGGGCATTCCTACCGGCACGTCGCCATGCGATGGCTCACCGACACCGACACGGTGCTGGTGTGTGATCCCAAACGACCAATCACCGTCCGTGGTGCCCTCGGCGCCCGAGTGTCGCTGATCCCGGTCGCCGGCGCCGCCGGCGGGGTGGTCACGACCGGGCTCCACTGGCCGCTCGCCGGCGAAGCGCTGCCCGCAGGATCGACCCGCGGCATGAGCAACACCATGACCGCCGAGACCGCATCGGTGTCGGTGACCGATGGCACGTTGCTGGTCGTGCACGAACGGACCAGGTCGTGAAACCACGGACGATATCCGCCGTCGCCGCCGGTGCGCTGCTCATCGCCGCCTGCTCGTCGACACCCGACACCTCAGAGGTGGTGTTGATGACGCACGACTCCTTCGTCGTCTCCGAGGAGGTGTTGAGCGAGTTCACCGAGGCCACCGGGATCACGGTGATCGTGCAACGGGCCGGGGACGGTGGGGCGTTGGTCAACCAGGCCATCCTCACCAAGGACAATCCCCTCGCCGACGTGCTCTACGGCGTCGACAACACGTTTCTGTCCCTGACGCTTTCCGAGGGCCTCTTCGTGCCCTACCGTTCGACCGAGATCGACCGTGTCCCCGTCGAGCTGCGGGATCCGGAGAACCGGGTGACCCCGATCGACTTCGGTGACGTGTGCCTCAACACGGACATAGCCGGTCTCGCCGCTCTCGATGTTGATGCGCCGACGAGGCTGCGAGATCTCACCGAACCCGCATACGCCGGGTTGCTCGTGGTCGAGGACCCTTCGACGTCGAGCCCGGGATTGGCGTTCCTGCTTGCCACCATCGGCACCTTCGGCGAGCAGGGTGACTACACGTGGCGCGACTACTGGAGGGATCTCGTCGCCAACGACGTGCGCATCACCCCGGGGTGGGAGGCCGCATACAACCTCGAGTTTTCCGGGGGATCCGGTGGAGGGACCCGACCGATCGTCGTGTCCTATGCCACGTCCCCTCCCGCTGAGGTGTTCTTCGGTGGCCTCGATGAGGCGCCGACGAGCGTCGTTACTTCCGGCTGTTTCCGCCAGATCGAATATGCCGGCATCCTCACCGGGACGTCGAACGAGGGCGCCGCCCGCCTGCTGGTCGACTATCTGCTGTC
>BTQG01000155.1:0-3703 GCA_036985755.1 Acidimicrobiia bacterium
GGACTCAAGACTGTTGGCTCTCGGCTCCTCGTACAATCCGAATGTCCAGCCAAGGAGGCCGCTTGACCGTCGTCATCTTTGTGGTTGCCGTTGCCGTGGCCATGGCCATCGTCGTGGCGTTCGCGGCCGCGATACGCGGCGCGTCGTCGGGAGGCCTGGCAGCGCCCGAGGAAACCCAACCGACCGAGCTGCGCCCGGCGATGGCTGCGTTCCACGTGGAGAGCAATACGGCGACGGTTTCCTACGACGTCCCATTGCCTCCCGGCGAGGTCGACGAGCGCCTCGGTACCTTGCTGCTTCATGATGCGGCGCGGGTGGTCAGGGAAAAGAGCGCAGCCGGCCTGCCGATCGAACAGGTTGAACGGGTACGGGCCTGCGGGAGGCGCGATGGCGAATACGTCGAGGCTGGAGTTCTCGACCTGGGGGAGCCGGGGGTCATTCCCGAGCTCGCCGCCCCCGATCTGGTGCCACATGCTGCCACGACCGGCTACGACCCGCTCGCGCATCTCAGTGAACAGGAGTTCGACGTTCGGCCCGGTATCGCCCCGGTGGCGCCCGAAAGGGGACTCGATGCCTTCACCGACGACCTCGAGCTGTCGCGTGCCGTCGAAGTGTCGTTGCGGGCGGCGGGGATCGATCCCGCCCATGCCACCCTCGAGGACATGACGCTCGGTCTGCTTGGTGTCGGCGGCTACACCGTTGTCCCCGTCCCCGCCGAGGACCGGGACGTCTCGCGATATATGGCCCGCCGCGCCGGCGCCGAGACGCTGATCGAGGTGCTGCCCCACATCGCTGGAGACCACCCGGAGCTGAGCGAGCAGGCGGTCAACCGATTCGCCGTCGCCGTTGCCGAGCAAAACCCGACCCGGGCCATGCTGATCACCGACAAGTACGGTCCGTACATGATCTATGAGAAGGAGCGGCGCGATCCGAAGTGCCGGTTCATCACCCGTGAGCGGCTGCAACCCTTCGTTGACAGTTTTGCATTGCAGTAGGCGGGCGAGAAGAGTCTTCAGATGAGAGAGTCCACAGTCAAAAGAGTCCACAGTCCTCAGCCGTCAGCAAGACAAGAAAGAGTCCACAGTCCTCGGCCTTCAGCCGTCAGCAAGACATGAAGAGTCCACAGCCTTCAGTCCTCAGCAAGACAGGAGGTCCTTCCTGGGTTCGACGCTGGCTGACGACTGATGACTGATGACTGATGACTGATGACCGACGACCGACGACTTTCCCCGAAACATCAGATTTCTCCTACACTGAGGCTCGCGACAAAGGAGATCAATTGCTGTTCGCCTTCATCAGGAACATTGGTGGCCCAGAGCTCCTCATCATCCTTCTGGTCGTGGTCCTGTTTTTCGGCGCGTCGCGTCTTCCCGGCCTGGCGAAATCCCTTGGCCAAGCGGCAAAGGAATTGAAGAAAGGGCTCGACGAGGGTGCGGACGACGAGGAAACCGTCGAGGAGTCCGACGTCTCCTGAGGATGGTTCTGCCCTTCTTGCGGAGCCGCTGGCGACAAGGACTCGATCGAGAAACGGTCGTTCGCCGGTAGATAGGGGAACGGAACCGGCGGGATCGACGTTGTCTCTCAGGGTGCGGGAAGCAGATGGCTGACGAATTCACTCCAGATTGGGAAGATGTCGCGCAGCGCTATGGGCGGAAGATCTACAACTTTGCCTACCGCCTCACGGGAAACCCTGACGATGCCGCCGATCTCGTGCAGGACGTGCTGTTGCGTGTCCGAAAAGGCCTCTCCGGATACAGGCCGGGCTCGTTCGAAGGCTGGCTATGGCGCATCACCCGCAACGCCTTCCTCGATGGGGTCCGGCGCAAGAGCCGGCGCCCCGAAACGACCTTGCCGGAGGGAGACCATCACGCCCTTGGCTCCAGCCCCTCCCCCGATGAGGTGCTGGCCTCGGTGCGGCTATCCGACGATGTCCAGGCAGCGCTGCTCAAGCTTCCCTATGCATTCCGTGAGGCGGTGGTGCTCTGCGATGTGGTCGGCCTCACCTACGACGAGATCGCCGACGCCACCGATATTCCCGTCGGAACCGTCCGCAGTCGCATCCATCGCGGCCGCAAGATGCTCAGAGGGTTGTTGACATGGCCGGTGTGAACCCCCTGGCGTACCGGAGAGAGGAACTGTTCTCAGCCTTTCTCGATGGTGAGCTGAGCACAGGGGAGGCCGAGCTCGTCAACGAGATCCTTGCCGGCGAAGAGGCGGCAATGGAGGAGTTCCGCGGCATCCAGCAAGTGCGTAAGGCCTTGCGTACGCTGCCCGACCTCGAGATCCCCGGGTGGCTGCTCCCCGACGGCCACCTCGGCGAACAGCTCTCCGCCTACCTCGACGGCGAGTTGTCCGCTGCCGAACAGCGCGAGGTTTCCGATCACGTCATCAACTGCGCCGACTGCCGTGCCCAACTGCACGACCTTGATCGAGCTCGCATCGCGGTCCGGTCGCTCCCCGGCGTGGAGACCGGCCAGTTCGACAAAATCCCCGTTTTCCCCCGGTCGCGGCGGCGCCGAGCAGTCGCCGCCGGATCGATCGGAATCGCCGCCGCCGTCGCAGTGATCCTCGGCCTCGCATTCGGCGGTCAACAGCAACCGTCGATCTCGCTGGACGACCTGACTACGTTCCACATCGCCAGGGCATCGGCCGAGCCGGGTTTTGCCATCTTCCCGTCTGGAATCGAGGTCTCTGCGCCATGACCGCACGACGTCCGGTGATCCTGGGCACGCTGGTCGTCGCCGCCATGGCGCTGAGCACGGTTCCGGCCCTCGCCGACGGTCTCACCGAGTATCTCGAGGAGGCCGACCAGGCTGTCTACTCGGGTAGGCAGCTCGTCGTCACCACCTGGGATGGGGTGCAGGCGACGGATGTCGTTGAGGTGCGGCACTTCGGTGGCATGGCGATGGTCGGCTCGGGACCCGCCTACACGATGATCGGGCAGGGCAGAGTCAATGCCGTCGGCGTGCCGGGCGCGGCTATCGCCTACGTTCCCAGAGCCCAAGCCCCCGTGACCCACGCCTACGAGCTCGCAGGCGGCGAACGATCCACGCGTTTCGGGAGGACGGCTAAAACCATCGAGGTCGTCGAAAACGGCGTGCTCCGGATGCGGATGCTCATCGACACCGAAACGGCGGCACCGCTCGAGACCGAAGTCTTCGATGCCGACGGCAACCTCTATCGCCGCTCGACCATGGTCGAGTTCTCGGCCTCGGCGGCGGGCATGGAGGACTACGAGGACGACGGTGAATACGAGACGATGCTCCCTCTGGATGAGGTAGGGGTGCCGGATGGCGCGGGCCGCTACCGCCTCATCGACGCCTATGGCACTCGCACCGCAGTCGAGCACGGGTTCTACACAGACGGACTGTTTCGATTCTCGCTGTTTGCCATCGATGGCCGTACCGATGTGAGCAAGATCGCAAGAGAGGGTCAAACGTGGGACGTCGGCGGCTTCGAGTATGTCAGGGTGATCACACCTGCCGAGGTGTGGGTGCTGTGGAACGCGCCCGATCAGACCTTCGCCCTGGTCGGCGACCTCCCACCCGATCACCTCAAGGAGGTGATGGCCGATCTGCCCCGTCCCGGCCAGCGCAACTGGTTCGTCAGGGCCTGGCGCCGGTTGTTTGGGTAGTCGGATTACCTCTCCCACGAAGTTTGGGAGCCTGTGAGCGGAGGGGGCCAAATCTTCGCCTCCCCCACG
>BTQG01000156.1:0-3703 GCA_036985755.1 Acidimicrobiia bacterium
CAAGTCGCACGTCGCAAGTCGCGAGTCGCAAGTCGCAAGTCGCAAGTCGCAA
The DNA here is from genome assembly GCA_036985755.1 of Acidimicrobiia bacterium. Classification (GTDB taxonomy): domain Bacteria; phylum Actinomycetota; class Acidimicrobiia; order Spongiisociales; family UBA5794; genus JACZST01. Next base: position 53 of record BTQG01000156.1, read on the forward strand.
GTCACAAGTCGCAAGTCGCAAGTCGCAAGACGCAAGAGGAGGGTTCTTCGTCTCCACCGCGGAGCCGGGGTTTTGGGGGAGGTTTGTGTGGATGAGTTCTTTTGGTTTCTTCGTCTCCACCGCGTAGCGGGGGAGACGCGTTGCGGCGTTAGCCGTAACGCAGAGGGGGCTTTGGGGGAGTGAGGGGTCGGGTGCGCTCAGTCCGGCGAGCTCTCAATGCCCCATCATCGCCGGCTGCGCCTGCCTTCGCCTCGCCCACATTCGTGGGAGAGGCGAAGACACGGTCACGCTGCTTCTTCGCGGGTGGTGCCTGTGGCGAGGTCAGACAACACATATGCGGCGCCGGATTGCGCCCACAGTGGGGGGTGGGGACCATCGCCGCCGAGCAGTTCGTCGACCAGAACGCCCCTGGCGAGATCGTGCGCACAGCCTTCTTCACAGCCGAGGTATTGGTCCGGTGTCTGTGCATCGTTCGTCATGGTCGTAGTCCACAACAAGGGAGCGAGCCCGCGCCGCCGCGCTCTGTCCGTGTCGGGACAGTCGAAGGGGACCTGGCGACCGGCAACTGGGAACTCGGGACTGGTTAACTAGCAGCCGTGACCGAAGCGACCGAACCTCGCAGCAAGTACATCGCCTTTGAGGGCATCGACGGCGCGGGCAAGTCGACGGTGGCGGCACGATTCGGCGACGCCCTCGAGGCGCGTGGTGAGACGGTGGTCCGGGTTCGTGAGCCGGGAGGCACACCAGTGGGTGAGCGGATCAGGGAGATCCTGCTCGGGCACGATCTGGAGCCTGCTCCGTGGCCGGAGGCGCTGCTGTTCGCGGCGGCTCGCGCCCAACTCGCGGCCGAGGTCATCGCGCCGGCGCTTGCCTCTGGAGCGTGGGTGATCGGGGACCGCTCGGTGTACTCGTCGCTTGCGTACCAGGGCGCCGGGCGCGGACTCGGCATCGAAACGGTGCGCCGGGTCAACGAAGCGGGCCTGGGGGAGGTATGGCCGGACCTCGTCGTCCTGCTTCAGGTAGATCCAGAGACAGCCCTCGCCAGACAGCGCGACGCGGACCGGATCGGCGCAGAGGGCGTCGGTTTTCAGCGTGCGGTCGGTGAAGCATTCTCCAAGATCGCCATCGATGAGCACGAACGCTTTCTCGTCATCGACGCCACCGGCGAACTCGATGCGGTAGTCGATGCCGTTATCGCCGCGCTGGTGTCTCCCTGATGGAGACGTTCTCCGGCATCGTTGGCCACGGCTCGGTGACCGAGATGCTCATCAGCGAGATAACCAGCCCATCGCACGGATATCTGTTTGTCGGTCCGTCCAACGTGGGAAAGGCGACCGTGGCACTGCGATTCGCCGCCGCCCTCCTCTGTTCCGACGACGAGGCCTGTTTCGCCAGGGTCGTCGGCGGCCGGCATCCCGACCTCATCCGCGTCGAGCCGGAGGGCAGGGCGTCGATCACCGTTGATCAGGCTCGCCAGATGGTGGCTCAGGCGGCTCGAACCCCCCTCGAAGCGAACAGAAAGGTGTTTCTGCTCGAGGAAGGCGGGATGATGAACGACGAAGCTGCCAACGCACTGCTGAAGACGCTCGAGGAGCCGGCCCCGACCACCCTGTTCATCATCGTCGCCGAGACCGAGGATCAACTTCCGGAAACGGTGGCCAGCCGCTGTCGAACGGTGGTTTTCGGCAGGGTGAGCGAAGCCGAAGTCGTCGAGGGCCTTGGTCGCGTCGGGATCGAAGCCGACGCCGCACTCGAGGTTGCGCGGATCGCCGGGGGCCGTCCCGGACTGGCGGTCGCACTGGCGACTGAGCCCGAGGTCGCCGCCTTCCGGCGGCTCTGGCTGGGCATCCCGATGCGACTCGGCGAGTTTCCCGGGGTGGCGTTTCGCCTCGCTGAAGAGGCGATGGAGGCGACCGAGCCGTTGCTCGCCGCGCTGAAACAGTCTCAGGACGAGCAGCGGGATCTTCTCGGCGAGGATGCTCCGCGTTTGCTCAAGGACCGTCAGACCCGCGAGTTGAAACGAGCAACGGACTCGCTGCACGTCACAGGGCTGGAGATCCTCGCCTCGTATTATCGGGATGTCGCCGCAGCCCAGTTTGCGAGCCCGGTGCGCAATGCCGACATTCCGGTGGCGGCGCTGTCATCGATCTCGCCACGGCGCGCCGTCAGCAACGCCGGCCTGGTTCTCGACGCCATCGACGCCCTCGCCGCCAATCAGCGCCCCCAGTTGGCGTTTGCCAACCTGTTCTCGCAACTGTCGACCGATGCCTGAGCACGAGTATCGGCGAGCAGCCTTGGTGACCAAGGTGGCCATCCCGCCCATGCGGCTTGCCGCAAGGGCCCTCCTGGATCTCGAGGTCACGGGTGCCGAGCATGTGCCGAGCCGGGGTGGTCTGATCGTCGCCGCCAACCACCTCTCTCATCTCGACCCGCCGGTGGTGACGATTGCGGTCGACAGGGACATCCGATACATCGCCCTCGATGACCTCTTCGGGAGGGGGGTGCTCTTCGATCGTTTCACCCTGTTTTTTGGAGCCATTCCCACCAACCGGGACGGCATCCCTCTCGGCCCGCTCCGAGAGGCGATCGGGCATGTCGCCGCCGGGGGAACCGTGGGCTTCTTCCCCGAAGGCAGGCGGGTGGCATATTGGGGAGAAAGCGAGCCAAAGCTCGGCGCCGCCTGGCTGGCGTGGATGACCGGTGCACCGCTGCTGCCGGTCGCCGTCCATGGGACCGAACGGTTGTTGAGCGCAAGCTTCGAGGCGATTCGCCGACCGTCGGTGCGGGTATGGGTGGAGGAACCGCTGTTGTGGCATGACTTTGCCAAATGCGTTGACCCGGTCGGCGCCATGACCGAACGCTGGAGGCACGTTGTCGGCGGCCATCTCGGTGCCTGGTGGAGTCGGTAGTCTCGGTGAGATGGATGATCCGATGAGCGCCGTCGACGTCGGCGCCGCTCTCGACGCCGCCGAGGCCGCGCTCGATTCGACCGGGCCCGTGGTTCTGCGCGGGACGGGGTTCTGGAGGGCGGTGGCGACCGTCAAGCGCCAACCTTCGCTGGTCGCCGACTACGCCGACCGCATCGGTGCCATCGATCAGGCAGCCTTCCGGTCTCGGGTCCCACTGCTCGTTCCCTTCTGGCCGGGCACGGTCCTGGCGGTACTGGGCACCGCAGCCGGCCTGGCATTGATCGGAGTGGCATACGGCGTCGAGGAACCGTGGAACGGCATCTGGTTCCTCCTCGGCACCGGTGCCCTGCTCGGTGCCACCCATGGACTAGCCCACCTCGCCGTCGGCGCGGTCTTCGGTATCCACTTCACCGTTTGGTTTGCAGGCTTCCGGCGCCCCCAGCCGGGTATCAAGACCGACTACGCCAGCTACCTGCGAACGCCGGCCCGACGGCGGGCCTGGATGCACGCCGCAGGCGCAATCGTCACCAAGGCCATCCCGTTCTTGCTCGTGCCGCCGGCGCTGATCGCCGGGGTCCCCACCTGGACCGTCATCGTGCTGGTGGGCCTCGGTGTCTTCCAGCTCATCACCGACGCCCTGTGGTCCACGAAGGTCTCCGACTGGGCCAAGTACCGCAGAGAGATGGCGATGGCAAGGGAGTACGAGGGGACGTGACGTGCTCGCCTACCTGGCGGGAGTCCG
>BTQG01000157.1:0-3693 GCA_036985755.1 Acidimicrobiia bacterium
GCCTCACCGGTCGCACCCTGGAGGACTGATGGCACCAGACCTGATGATCATTCTTGCTGAGCGGCTCGCAGTTCGCTCGCCGCTGTGCCTCACCGGTCGCACCCTGGACGACTGATGGCGATGCCACTGGCTCTCCGGGTGGTCGAATCCGAGGCGAGGGTCTATCGCCGGGTGTGGCGGGGCTCGATCTTCTCCTCGTTCTTCAACCCCATCCTCTACCTGCTGGCCATGGGCGTCGGGCTCGGAACCCTCGTCGACGCCAATTTGCCCGCGGGCCTGGAAGGCGCAAGTTATCTGAACTTCCTCGCCCCTGGATTGCTCGCCGCCACCGCAATGCAGACCGGCGCCGGGGAGGGGGCGTGGAAGGTGAGGGCGGGCATCAAGTGGAGGAGAACCTATCACGCCAAGCTCGCCACCCCGATCGGTGTTCCCGCCCTGGTCAACGGACACATGCTGTGGATCGGGGCCAGGGTGCTCATGGTGTCCGTGGTATTCGCCATCGTCGTCGTGGCGTTCCGGATCGCACCGTTGTGGCAATCACTCGCCGCGACCATTCCCGCCCTGCTTGTCGGTGTGTCGATGGGCGCAATCACCACCGCGTTCACCACCAGGACCAACAGCGATGCAGCCCTGCCCACGTTCTTTCGCTTCGTCGTCATCCCGATGTTCTTGTTCTCCGGCGCCTTCTTTCCCATCACCCAGCTCCCCGGCTGGATCCAGCCCGTCGCCTACGTCACGCCGCTGTTCCACGGAGTGCAGCTGTGTCGGGCCGTGTTGCTCGGGATCCCGACGGTGGTCGACCCGTGGCTGAGCGTGACCTACCTGGTAGCGCTGACCGCCGGCGGGATGGCTCTGGCCATGAAGCCATTCAGGGAGCAACTCCTCCCATGACCTCCGAATCCCTCGTCACCCGCGTCGTTCCGCCGATCTCGACACGCTGGCGAGGCCGCTACCTCGTCGAACGGAACTACATGACGACCAAGGCATATTGGCCCGTAGTCGCTTCCGGGTTCTTCGAGCCGATCTTCTACTTATTCGCCATCGGGGTCGGCATCGGGCAACTGGTGGGCGACGTGGTCGCATCGGATGGGTCGATGGTGTCGTACGCCGCTTTTGTCGCCCCCGCCATGCTCGCTTCCTCCGCCATGAACGGCGCGATCTTCGAGTCGACGAACATGTTCTTCAAGCTGAAATACGGCAAAACCTACGACGGCATCTTGGCCACCCCGATGCAGCCGGTCGATGTGGCGTCTGGTGAGATCGCCTGGTCGCTGATCCGGGGCGGCACCTACTCGCTGGTATTCATCATCGTCATGGCAGCAATGGGCCTCGTCGATTCGTGGTGGGGCCTGCTCGCCCTGCCGGCAGCCGTCTTGATCGGGTTTTCCTTCGCTGCGGTGGGGACTGCAGCCGCTACCTACATGCGCACCTGGCAGGACCTCGATCTGGTGGCGCTGGTCACTCTGCCGCTGTTTCTCTTCTCTGCGACCTTCTACCCGATCGATGTCTACCCCAAGGCCATCCAGGTCCTCACCTGGTTCTCCCCACTCTTCCATGGGGTGCGGCTGGTGCGTGGCCTCACGCTCGGCATGCTCGACTGGACCATGCTCATCAACATGGCCTTTCTGATCACGATGGGCGCGATCGGCGCCGTGATCACCTCGAGGAGGATCGGGAGCCTGCTGCTCAAATAGTGCAACCCCACCGGGAACTGGGAACTTCTCTGCGCTACAACTTGACCCGGGTAGCCTTCCACACGTGGATGCCATACGACGCCATGCCAGGCCGGCACTGCGGAAACCGATCGCGATCATTGCCTTCGAAGGCTGGAGCGATGCCTGCACTGCCGCCTCCGGAGCGGTTCGCCACCTGCTCGACCGGCTCGACGTCAAGGAGCCCTTCGCCAGCCTCGAACCGGAGGAGTTCTACAACTTCCAGGAACACCGCCCTGTGGTATCGATCGTCGACGGCCGGGTCGACGCCATGACCTGGCCCGAGCCAAGCTTTTTTGCCGCGGCGCGCCCCGACCACGACCGCGACCTCATCATGGTCATCGGTGACGAGCCGACCGTGCGGTGGAAGACATTTGCCAGGACGCTTACCCAGGTGCTCACCGAAGCCGATGTCGAGTCGGTGTTGCTCCTCGGGGCCTACATCGGACAAGTGACGCACGGAGATCCAGTACCAATCAGCGGGGTCGCCACCGACGCCGCCATGCTCGACACCTCGGGGCTGACCGCAGCGGACTACCACGGCGCAACCGGAATCGTCACCGTGCTCGCTGAAGCGTGCCGCGAGGTCGGCCTTCCGGCGATGAGCATCTGGGCAGAGACTCCGCACTATCTGGCAGCCAGCTCGAATCCGATGGCTTCGCGCGCCTTGCTGCGTGCGGCGGGCAGGATCGCGGGGTTCGAGGGAGATGACAAGAAACTGCGATCGATGGAGGCTGAGTTTGTGTCCCGGGTCGACGAAGCCGTTTCGTCATCATCCGATCTGGCCGACTACATAGAGGAGCTGGCGTCACGGGCGGCAAGCAACGACCTGGACCCGCAGCGGGTGCCGGAACTCGTCAACGAGATCGAACAGTTCCTCAAGGACGTGTGACGAAACGCTCCCGGTGACCGGTTGCCGGTCCGAGGTACGATGATCTCGGCAGCCGGGAACTGAGGATTAGTGACCAACAACTGGTTCCTGGCAACCGAAGGACGGTGCCATGCCACGAGTAGCGAGTCTTCTTCTCCTGGGACTGGTTGCGGCCGCCGCGTTGCTTCTCATCGGCTGTAGACCTTCGTCTCCGGCGAGCTCGGGGCAAGGGGAGCGATTCGACGCCAAAGCAGAATATCTCCAGGCCGAGTGGGAGGCCGACCTCCGTCTCGATACCAACAACGACGCCTGGCCGCTCCGCCTTCAGGAGGTGTGCGAGACCGACCTGAACCCCAGTGCCTTCGGCGACCTTGGCAGGCGCTACGTGTCCGAGGACCTGGCTGCCGGCCGCGACCTCGGCGAGACGGGAGCGTCGAACTCGGAGTTCTTCCGCGACCCTGGCTACGTGTAGCCGGCGCTTTGGCGTTTCGCGCTCGACGCCTGCGTCCCGCTACCGCTGACCGATGCCCAGGACCGGATCATGCCGACCTGGTCCAACACGACCGGGATGCTCGAATCCCCCCGCTGGCCCGCTCGGTTCACCGAGATGTGTGCCCTCGACCCGGACGATGTCGAGAGTTACCAGCCACTAGCCGAGCGATACCTCGCCGAAGATCTTGCCGAGATGTACCCGCCCGGTGTCGAGTACCCGGGCAGTTCGGTCAAAGACGCAGCAGAGGCGCTGTGGTCCATGGCAGTACATCCCGAGCCGTACGACGTCTGCCCGGACCAGGCACCAGCCAAACCGAGATAACGTCGACCGTGCCGGGCATGCAGGCGGGCTCTGAAGGTGCCTGTTCGTCTCTCCCGCGGAGTGGGGGAGACGCGTTACGGCGGCAGCCGTAACGCAGAGGGGACTCCGAGGATGCCTCTTCGTCTCTCCCGCGAAGCGCTCCCGGTCCGAGGATGCCTCTTCGTCTCTCCCGCGAAGCGCTCCCGGTCCGAGGATGCCTCTTCGTCTCTCCCGCGAAGCGCTCCCGGTCCGAGGATGCCTCTTCGTCTCTCCCGCGAAGCGCTCCCGGTCCGAGGATGCCTCTTCGTCTCTCCCGC
>BTQG01000158.1:0-3508 GCA_036985755.1 Acidimicrobiia bacterium
TCGGGCTGGTCGGCGCACTACACGCCATCGGGGATGCCGAGAAATCGATTCCCCCGCTCAACCTGATCGGCGACTACGGGGGCGGAGGCATGTACCTGGTGGCCGGGCTCCTTGCCGGGCTGGTCGATCGGGATCGATCCGGAGGCCGGGTGGTCGAGGCGGCAATGGTCGACGGTGCGGCCTCGCTGATGAGCCCGGTCTACGGGATGTACGGGACCGGGTTCTGGGAGAACACACGCGCCGCCAACCTGCTCGACGGTGGCGCCCCGTTCTACACCACCTATGCGACCAGCGATGGTCAACAGATGGCGGTCGGCGCCCTCGAACCGCAGTTCTATGTCCAGCTCACTGACGGGCTCGGGCTTGGCGATGAGGATTTGCCCCAGCAGTACGACCGGAAGCGCTGGCCCGAGCTTCGTCGGCGGTTCGGCGAGATCTTCGCCGGCCGCACCGCAGCGGAGTGGCAGCAGGTGTTCGACGGGACGGACGCTTGTGTCACTCCGGTGCTCAACCTCGACGAGGCGCCTCGGCACGCCGCGAACATGGAGCGGGCCGTGTTCACCGACGTCGCCGGATACTCGCTGCCGGCCCCCGCACCGAGATTCGACGTCGAGGCTGCGGCCGAACTCGCCGACGCGCCCGAGCCGGGAGCACACACCGACGAGATCCTGGCAACGGCCGGCTACGACGAAGACGAGATTGCCCGGTTGCGCGCCGCTGGTGCCGTTGCCTGACGATCGTGACCGTGGTTGCGAGACAGCCTGATCAAGAGCGAGCGGAATCAGCCGATGTCACTCGAGGCGCGGTGCCTAGATTCCCGCGGGACAAATCCGCCGGCGCCGCGTACACTCGAAACGAGGTGCCATCGTGAAACCACTACTTGTAGGTGTCGCGTTCAGCCTGGTTGTGGCATCGTGCGCAAGCGGAGGCGACACTGCTGACACCGACGCGATGGCCGACGCCATCGCAGACGGGGTTTGGGAGCAGTCACAAGCCGACATCGCTGCGGGCGAGGAACTCTTCGAATTCGATCGCTCCGATGCCGACTGCATCGGAGCGGCCGTCGTCGACGCCCTCGGTTTTGACACTCTTCAGGAAGCGGGGCTCACCGCTGAGGCTCTGTCCGAGGAGGGTTCCATTCCCGACCTCGGCGACATGGGTCTCGACGCAGCACAGGGCGCCGAGGTGTTCGACGCCATGGACGGCTGCATCGACTTTGCCAATACCATGGCCGAGGTGGGTGCCGCCGATATGGATATCAGCGTGGCGTCCGCCGAGTGCCTGTTCGACGGTTTCCTTGCCGAGGAATCGTTCCGTGACATGATGGTCGCGGGCATGATGGGGGAAGAAGACACCGCTGTCGACCCGCTCGCCGACCCCGCTTTCGCCGGGACGACGTTTGCGCTCATGAGCGAATGTCTGAGCGACGAGGAGCTCGCTCGCCTTTTGGAGGGCTAGGGGCGAGTTCTCCAGACCGGAGTCTCGCCCGGATCGACCCGGCCGGGAAGGGCCGGAGGTCAGTCCCCGACCGGTAGCGGCATCAGCTCGTAGATGTCGATGGCGTAGTCGCCCTTGCCTTCGCTGAGGAAGGGATGGCCATCGGCGAGTCCCTGCGCCGCGTCCATGTCGTTCGCCTCGACGATCGAGTAGCCGGACAGCGAATGCGCGGTGCCCGCGGTGCCGTCGTCGACGATGGAGCTTGCCGGGCCGAACGGGGTGCCGATGTCGCTCAGCGCCGAGCCGATACCCTCGATCCAGACGTCCCACTTGGCCATGACGGCGCCTGCCTCTTCCTCGCTCATGTCGGTGAGATCGGTGGCCTCGCCCTTGTAGACCATCATGTACTTCGGCATGGTTCCCTCCCTGGAAGCTCGTAGGAGGGGCACCCTAGGCCCGACCGGGAACGTCGGGAGCCGCTCGGAGGATCAGTCGGCGGTCAGTTCCTCGACCTCGTCGGCGGTGGAGCGGTGGGATACACGACGACCGACTGCCTCGATGCCGAGCACGACGAGGAAGGCGACGACGGCGGCGACTACGGCCTCTGCCAGGTGCTCTCCCGGTAGCTCCAGCGCAGTGCTGTTCACTCCCAACGGCCATGGCCACAAAACTCGCAGAGACCCGATCATCAGACCGATCAGGGCCGCCATCACGGTGTTGTAGTGATCGGACAACGCCCGGTGGAGGATTTGCGCGAACAACGCAAGTCCGACGATCGCGCCGAGCATGAACACCCCGAGGGAAAGAAAGTCGCGGTCGGTGACCGTGGCGAGCACGGCGGCGTACATGCCGAGTATGACCAGGATGAACGAACCGCTGATCCCGGGCAGGATCATGGCGGTGATGGCGATCGCTCCGGCGGCGAAGAACGCCCACAGTGCCGGCTCGACGATCTGTGATGCGGTCTCGGCCGACGTGCTCTCGGTCAGGCCGAGCAGGAGAAAGACGGCGATGCCGACGCCGACCATGATCACGAGGCGTTTGGCGTCATGGACGGTGAGCAGCTTCCAGGCGATCACCGCGGACCCGGCGACGAGCCCGAGGAACAAGGCTGCCATGACTTCTGGATAGTCGTCGAGGAGTCGCTGCAGGAGCGAGGCCAGCGAGACGACGGCGAGCAGGATGCCGGCCCCGAGCGGCAGGATGAACCCCCACTCCACCTCGCCGAACCGGGTTTTGGCCCTGTCGAAGTCGAGGCGGACCAGGCTTCCCAGCGCCGAGCTTGCGGCCCGGATCGACGCCACCAGACGCTCGTAGATGCCGAGGACCAGCGCAATGGTGCCTCCGGAGACGCCGGGAACGATGTCCGCTGCGCCCATGAGGAACCCGCGGACGATGGAAAGAGGAATCTCGCGAAACACGGCTGGAAGTGTAGGGAAGGGGGTGGCCACGGAAAGTGGATCGGGTCACCGGATCGGGACCTGAAGCCTCTCCTTCAGCGGGGTTCCGGGATCTTGGCGAGGCCATCGACGATCTCGAAGCCGGGGAGGCCGGCGAACTGGGACGGATCCAGCTTGATCTTGGCCGACCTCGATCCGGCTCCGATGATCACCCAGTCCCGTTCGAGCACTCCGGCGTCGACCCACACGGGTAGTTCGTCCGGCAAGCCGAACACGGTGACCCCTCCGATTTCCTGGCCGGTGAGGTCCACGGTCAACTCGGCCGGTGCGAAACTCACCTTTCGCACGCCCAGCTTCCTACGGACCACGCCGTTGACATCGAGTCGGGTGTGGGCGAGCACCAGGCACACGGCGTTGTGGCCTTCGGGTTTTCGGGACGCCACAAGGATGGCGTTGGCGGAGTTCTCCAACGGGATCCCGTAGGCCTCGCAGAATTCGGCGGTGTCGGCGAGGTCGGGGTCGATGTCCATGACCTCGTAGGCGACCCCGACCGAGTCCATTGCTGCGGTCACGCTGGTGTCGGCTGACATGCGGCGAGCCTACCGGCGGCTACGGTTCCCAAAGGTATGCGGGCCGTGATACAACGGGTGAGCGAGGCCGACGTTTCGGTC
>BTQG01000159.1:0-3505 GCA_036985755.1 Acidimicrobiia bacterium
CTAAGACAACGAAGGCACGGGCTTGCACCTCAAGAAAGCTCGCTGCCACGAGCTCATGTCCGTAGGTTGCGATCGTTCGTGCGTAGAACGGACCCTGACAATCTATAGCTATTGCCCTGCGGTCGATCGCCTCCCGCCAGCCCGCCCTCTCGTTGAGGAACTCCGATGCACTCCACGATGCGCTATTGATCGCCGACTGGGTGCCATCGAGCACGACCTGTGCCAGCGCTGTGCAGGTTGAGACCTCCGGGTCGGGAAGGATTGGCTGCGCCGCCGTCGGGGAATCGAGTTTGTCCCCGAAGCGCTCGAGAGCTTCGTCCGACCCGAGGAAGAGCTCACCGTAGAACAGGACGGACGCTTGGTTCGTCGACCAGGCGATGGCGCCCGCCGGAGATTTCTGGTCGACACGGGCGGCGCCTAGCACCGGCGCCAAGAAGAGGTCGAGATAACAGCGTTCGGTCAGCTCCACAAGCGCGACTATCTCCGGCGGCTCCTCGCCGGTCGCGTAGAACGTGCCCTGGATGGGCTCACCCTCCGGATCCTCCCACCATGGGATGAATAGCGAGGGGGCTTCGGGGAGCTCAGCCAGTTCCTCGAGGCTCATCGAGGCGTACTGATCTACATATCGTTGCTGGGCGGCGACGCTCTCATCAAGGAGCGGAATGCACTCGGCGTTGGGCTCGAGGACAACCGCGGGAAGTGTCGTCGTGGTGGAAACGGGTGTAGCTGTCGTTGGGGTAGAGGTGGAGGTGGAGGTGGAAGTGGGGGTGGGAGTGGAGGTAGCGGGGGTCGGTGGTGGCCGCGCCGCAGACGTCGATACCAGCGATGTATCGCTTGCGACCTGGGTCGGCTGGCTGCACGCAGCGGCCAGAAGCACGACGGCGCTGAACGCAGCGGCTCTCCTGAGGCTTCGGCTCATCGGGGCCATGGACGAACTATCGGACACCCGGCAACGGAACCGTAGACCGGGGACTGAGGCCGACTCACAGTCGGGCGTAGCTTCACCCGGATCCGATCGAGGTCTCATCTCACATTCGGCGCAGCTCGCTCCGCTAGGTCGTGGACCAGCCGGAGTTCTTCGACCAGGTCATCGGGGTCGAGGACGGGGAAGGCACCGTCCCGGATCAGCAGGTTGCATCCCTCCGACGAGGAACGGTCGACGTCGCCCGGCATGGCGAAAACCGGGATCCCGTATTCGGCGGCCTTGACCGCGGTGATCAACGCCCCGCCGGTGCGCGCCGCCTCGACCACAACGACCGCGGCCGACAAACCGGCGATGATGCGCGCGGGGTGGGAACCGCCCGTCATCGTCGGCGGACGGGCACAGTTCCGGCCACGGGCGCTGAGGATTGGGGTTCTAGGACACGATTAGGGTCTGATCTCCAATTGTAAATCTCGAAGGAGACACGGATGTCAGAGCCCAGGAAACCATCAAGTCCAGAGGACCTTCAGAGTGCGTTGACGGGCGGGATTCCGTTGGGTCGCTGGAAGGAAGGCTTGCTGTTTGAGGGCATCAACCCGACGCCGGGATTGAAGTCTGCCTCGAACTGGTTTCCGAGGACGGAGAAGCTTGGCCCAGACGAGATGCGGATCATCTTTATGGGCACGGCACCGTTCATCAGGCCGGGGCAGATGAACACGTCGGTCTTTGTTCAACTCGGGAATGGTGAGAACTTCATCTTCGATATCGGAGAGGGCTCGATCGCTAACTACGTCGCCGGCGGTTTCTCCCTCAACGAGTTGGACAAGGTGTTCATCACGCACCTTCACATTGACCATTTCGGGTCGTTGCCGTACCTCTACATGTTTGGTGGCTGGGCCGGTCGTTGGCACAAGCCGCTGAGAGTCTTCGGTCCGTCCGGCAGAAACCCTGAGTACGGCACGGCCGCAATGGTTGAGGGCATGCAGAAGATGCTGGGCTGGCATATGGATGCGTTCAGTGTCTTCCCCGTGGGCGAAGGACACGACATCGAAGTCAACGAGTTCGATTTCAGGGATAACGGCGGCGTCATCTACGACGAGGGCGGCGTCGAAGTGATCCACTGGCAGCGATCGCATGCCAAGGACGGAGCCTCGGGATACCGACTCAACTGGAACGGCCTCAGCGTCGTGTGGACCGGAGATGGCAGACCAAGCCAGCTCGATGAGACGTACGCTGCTGGCGCAGATGTGTATATCACCGAGACGCAGACGGAGCTCGTTGCTATCAGCTCAGGCGTTCAAGGCGTTCCTCCGTTCCTCGGTCGCTACACCGTCGACACGCACCACACACCCGGATACGCAGCGGGGTACCTCGCCAACAAGGTTCAGCCTCGCCTCTTCATGACCACGCACATGCCCTTTGACCCGTACCTAAACGAAGAGACCGTTGCAGAGATTCGGGAGCACTGGAAGGGACCCTTCCACTTCGGTGCACCCGACGGAATCGTCGTCAATGTGACAAAGGACGACATCTGGGTCAGAGAGGGAATCCTGCCCGACTATCCGAACAGCAGGGCCCCTCAATTCGACTTCGACTCCGGGCAGCTTGTGGTACCGCTCCCACCGACGAGTCGGGAGGAGATTCAGGAGCCATTCGTGCGAGACATGGAGATCCCACCGGACGAGTACTACCCCGACGACTACACACCCGAGCTGCTCACAGAATGGCCCGTCGACAGCGACCTCGTCATTCCTCTCGAATCAATGCCGCCAGCAATGCTGCAAGGCATGGGCGAGCGCTGGCGAGACGCACAGGCCTACAAGAAGCACATCAGTGAGCTGACCGAAGACGACGACTGACATCCGTCACACCCCCAATATCCTCACTTATGCGCTCGAGCACTGCCGTGGTGGTGACTCGGTGCCTGTTGATCGTGGGATGAGCGCCGATCTCACCGTAGGTCATCCCGCCGCGCCGAACGTGACCGCGGATTGAGACATGAGGGACGTCTACCAGGGCGCTCCGATCGTGCTCCGGGTCGCACGGTTACCCACCAGCAGTGCTGAGGTCGTGGACCAATCGGAGCTCTTCGACCAGGTCATCGGGGTCGAGCACCGGGAAGGCCCCATCCCGGATCAGCAAATTGCATCCCTCCGACGAGGACCGGTCCACATCACCCGGCATGGCGAACACCGGGATCCCGTATTCGGCGGCCTTGACCGCGGTGATTAGCGCACCGCCGGTGCGGGCCGCCTCCACGACCACAACGGCCGCCGACAACCCGGCAATGACGCGATTCCGGGGTGGGAACCGCCACCCGTCGGGCGGTGAACCGGGCGGGTATTCGGTGACGATCGCTCCCCCGGCGTCGAGGATCTGTTGGCCGAGACGTTCGTGTTCTCGTGGGTAAGCGACATCGATGCCGCAGCCGAGCACCACCACCCCGATACCTCCAACATCGATGACTCCGCGATGGGCCTCGCCGTCGATGCCCCTGGCAAGACCGGAAACCACGGCCCACCCGGCGTCGGCGGCGGCACGTCCATAGGCTCGAGCCAATTCCAGGCCGTAGGCGGTGCAGCG
>BTQG01000160.1:0-3431 GCA_036985755.1 Acidimicrobiia bacterium
CGCGGTACGCACCGGGGCTAGTTTCAGGGGACGATGACCTCACCCGTCCGCAACGACTCACGCACCATCTTCGGATGGGCGATGTACGACTGGGCCAACTCGGCGTACATCACCGCCGGCAGCCTGGTCTTCGCCATCCTGTTCAGCGACGTCATATTCCCGGCAGACGGCGTGTCGATCGCAGGGATCTCGATCGGCGCCGAAGCCTTCTTCGCCATCGTCGTCGGTCTCGGGGCACTGTTGCTCTTTCTCGCCATGCCGGTCCTCGGCGCCGTCGCCGACTACACCGGCGCTAAGAAGAGGTTGCTGCGCCTCTTCGCCTACACCGGGGCGGCGTTCGCCGTGCTCACCGCCCTGCCCGGCGAGGGCGACCTCGTAGTCGCCGTCGTTCTGGCGCTGGTCGCCCAGATCGGTTTCGCTGCCGGCAACGTCATGTACGACGGGTTCCTCCCGGAGATCACGACACCAGACACCGTGGATCACGTGTCGGCAAAGGGTTTCGCGTTCGGCTACGCCGGAGGAGGCCTCCACCTCGTGCTCTCGGTCGTCTTGCTGCTCTCCGCCGACCAGCTCGGATTGGGCGATGAGACCGCGGAAAGGATCGTGATCGCCTCCGCAGGGATCTGGTGGGCGGGTTTTGCCACCTTCGCTTTCTCCCGATTGCGCGACGCAGAAAAGGCAGCGACCCCACCCCCAGGCGCGAGGGGCCGATTCGCCACCTATGCCAGCATCGGGTTCCAGCGCACCTGGCACACTGCACGCCATCTGCTCGCCTTCCGGCAGCTCGCCCTGTTCCTGCTCGCCTTCCTGTTCTACAACGACGGGGTGTCGACCGTGATAAGGATCACCCCGGTATACGCCACCGAAACCCTCAATCTCAGCGCCGAGAACATCGTGGGCGCCTTCGTGGTCATCCAGCTCGTCGCATTCGTCGGGGCGCTCGGCTTCGGCTGGCTGGCCGGCGTGCTGGGAACGAAGGGGGCCATCCTGGTGTCGATCGCGGGTTGGATCCTGGTCGCCGTCGCCGGCTTCCTGTTGCCGGCAGAACAGCCGCTCGGTTTCCTCGGCTTAGGAGCGCTCGCCGGCCTCGTGCTCGGTGGCGTCCAGGCACTGTCTCGCTCGTTGTACGCCTCGATGATCCCGGAGGATGCGTCGGCCGAGTTCTTCGGCTTCTACTCCGTGTTCTCCAAGTTCTCTGCCATCTTCGGGCCGCTGATCTTCGCCGCCGTCGGCATCGCCACCGGATCGTCGCGGCTGGCCATCCTGTTCCTTGCCGTGTTCTTCGTCATCGGCGCAGTCGTGTTATCTCTCGTCGACGTCGAAGCGGGCAGGGCGGCAAAGAACCAGCCGCGGACATTCGCCTCCTGAGGTCGATGAGGGCTAGCCCCTACGGTTTCGGTAGGTTGGACCATGGTGACCAACCCGAAGACGCCACCCACGCCGCCCTCCGTTGCCACCGCAGCGCTGCAACGCACCCTGGGGTTGTACGCGGTGCTGACGATCTCGGTAGGTGCGATGGTCGGGTCGGGGATCTTCGTCCTCCCCGGGCTCGCCTTCAAGATCGCAGGACCGGGGATCATCCTCGCCTTCTTCCTCGCCGGATTGGTGGTAATCCCTGCTGCCCTGTCCCAGTCCGAAATGGCGACCGCAATGCCAGAAGCTGGTGGCACGTATCTGTACATCGATCGCGCCATGGGCCCGCTCATGGGCACGATCGCCGGGTTCGGCGTCTGGTTCTCGCTCGTGTTCAAGGCATCATTCGCCCTCGTCGGGCTGTCCGCATACCTCGAGTTCTTCTTCGAGCATCCGGAGCGCATGGTCGCCGCAGGCATAGCCGTCGTCCTCATCATCATCAACCTCATCGGGGTCAAGCAGACTGCCGGGCTCCAGGCCATCCTGGTCAGCGTCGTGTTGTTGCTCCTGGTCGGTTTCGTCATACTCGGGGCACCCGACACGCAACCGGCTCGCTACGATCCCTTCCTTCCCCACGGCATCAAGGGCCTGCTGTCGGCAACCGGCATCGTCTTTGTCTCCTACATCGGGGTGACCAAGGTGGCCAGCGTCGCCGAGGAGGTCAAAAGACCGGGTCGCAACCTGCCGCTCAGCATCCTGGCGTCGGTTGCTATTGCCATGGTGCTGTATCCCGCCGTCGTTGCGGTGATGGTCGGTGTCACGCCGGCGCCTGCGCTCGCCTCCAGCGAAGCACCGGTGCTCACCGCGGCGCAGCAGTTCCTCGGCTCTGCGGGCGTCTACCTGGTGGCGGGGGTAGCGGTGCTGGCGCTGGTATCGATGGCAAACGCCGGAGTAATCGCATCTGCCAGATACCCGTTCGCGATGGCACGCAACTCACTCGCCCCAGGCTTCTTCGCCAGGGTCGGCGAGCGATCCCACGCACCGTACATCTCCATCCTCGTCACCGGCGGCGTCCTGATCCTGCTCGTCCTCACCCTTCCGCTGCTCGAGTTGGCCAAGCTCGCCTCAGCCTTCCAGCTGTTGGTGTTCGCCTTCGTCAACCTGGCGCTCATTGCCTTCCGCGAGGCCAAGCTCGACTGGTATCGGCCCGAGTTTCGCTCGCCCTGGTACCCGGTTCCCCAGGTCTTCGGGATCGTCGCCTCGATCCTGCTGCTCACCCAGATGGGCATCGTGCCCATCGTCGGTGCCATCGTGTTCATCGGTGTGGGGATCCTCTGGTACCGGGCGTTCGGGAGGTCGAGGACCGTCAAGGAGTCGGCGGCGAGGGACGCGCTGCGGGCGAGAGCAGATGACCGACTCGTCGAGTTGACCGCCGCCGACGTCGCCTCCGGTGGGCGTCAACACATCCTCATCCTCATCAGGCGCCCGACCCGACCCGCTAGACAGCACACGCTGTTCCGGCTGGCCCTGCGGTTGAGTGTCTCGCCCGGAGGGCGTATCCATGTGATCAACTTCGACACCTCGACGGCGAACCTCATCCCAACCGCGGAGGACCAGGCCGAGGCCGATCGGCTTGGCATCGGCGTCACTGTGGCCCATTTCACCGACGAGGACCGGCGCGGAGAAGTCCACCGCTACGTGGAGAACGAGGGCGTCGACCTCTTCATTGCCGACCTGCCCCAGGATCTGCGGGCAACCCGAGAGGTCACCAGGGATCTTCAGTGGTTGCGCGAAAACCTCATCTGCGATTCGGTGTTCCTACGCAATCGGGTCGTCGAGAGCATCGGCAGCATCTCCGTGCTCGGCACCGGCGGCCCATACGACCCGGTCAAGATCGGGATGGCAGACCATATCGCCCGCTACGAGGACGCAACGATTCGCTTCGTGCATCTGATCGCACCCGACGCGCCGCCGGCGCAGGTCGATGCCATCCACGAATACCACGAAAGGCTGGGCGCGGTGCTCACCGTGCCCTGGGACGATCTCATCCGCCCCACCGAGGATCTGGTATCGACGCT
>BTQG01000161.1:0-3333 GCA_036985755.1 Acidimicrobiia bacterium
CTCCAGCACAGCCTCTATACCCACGGTCACGGGGCGGTCGAGTCCGGCGACGCCGCGTACCGCGGCGAGAACGCCCGGCATGAATGCGGTGCGATCGGTGGTTTCGTGCCGGATGGTGATCGTCTCGCCGGATCCCCCAAAAACAACGATCTGGTCGGCGAGCACACCCGGCAGCCGAATCGAGTGGACCGGCACCCCGGAGACGTCGGCCCCCCTGGCTCCGGCGACGAGCTCGGTCGAATCCGTGTGCCGGTGCTGTTTGGCGGCGGCGGCGATCCGTTCGGCGGTTGCGATGGCCGTACCGGACGGGGCATCGGCCTTACGATCGTGATGCAGCTCGATCACTTCAGCCGCGGCGAACTGGGGGGCGGCGATCTCGGCGAGCTGCATGGCAACCACCGCCCCGACGGAAAAGTTAGGAACGATGAGGCAGTTCGGAGGCCCGCTCCCCCAACGCTCGGTCACCTGGGCGATCCGCTCGGCATCAAAACCGGAGGTACCGACCACGGCGTTCAGCCCCAGGGTCCGCCACACGTCGAGGTTGCCAACCACGACGCCGGGGATGGTGAACTCGACGACTACGTCGGCGTCGCTCATCACCGTTCGCGATCCCTCTACGGTGGCGCCGGCGACGGTGGCGCCGGCATGCTCCGGATCGAACAGCGGGCCCAGGTCGAGGTCGTCGGTTGCCTCGATGGTCTCGGCCACCAGGGTGCCCATCCGCCCGGCGGCGCCAGAGACCCCAACGATCATCTGACGAACTCGCTGAGGTCCTCGACATCGAACGGACCGGTGGCGCCGAGCACATACGGTCCTGCGTAGGCGGCACCGGCCGCCTCGAGCACATCATCGAGGGTGACGGCATCGACCCTGGCGACGATCTCGTCGACCGACAGATGCTCGAGGCCGGTGATCTCGTTGCTACCGAGTCGGTTCATTCGGCTGTCTGCATCTTCGAGAGAGATGGCGAGTGACCCCTGCACGTGTCCCCGCGCCCGCGCCAGCTCCTCCTCGGTGATGCCGCCGTCCATCATCTTGTCGAACTCGGCGCGCACCAGTTTCAACACTTCTGAGGTCTGATCCGGGGTCGTGCCCACGTACACAGCATTGGAGCCGCTGTCGGCGAATGGGCTCCGAAATGAGTGGACCGCATAGGCGAGACCGCGGGACTCGCGGATCTCGCGAAACAGACGGCTCGACATGCCTCCGCCGAGGACATGGTCGGCGACGACGAGGGCGAAACGCCGCTCGTCGTTTCGCTTCAGGCCGGGACCGCCGAAAACCAGGTGTGCCTGTTCGGTGTCGCGTCGCACCACACCAACGCCCGACTCGTAGTCCGGCGTGGTGAGCGGCCGGTCGATCACTCCTCCCTGCCACGTTTCCCAGTGTTGCTCGACGAGGGCCACCAGGTCGTCATGCTCGACACGCCCTGCGACGGCGATCACGCAGGAGTGCGGTGTGTAGCGCCTCGCCCAGTACCCATGCACCGTGTCGCGGGTCATCCCTGTGATGGAATCCTTGGCCCCGAGAATGGGCGGCGCCAGCGGATGCGATCCCCATAATGTCGTAACGAACTGCTCGTGCGCCACGTCGGGGGGGTCGTCCTCGTTCATATTGATCTCTTCGAGCACCACGCCGCGCTCGAGATCGATCTCCTCCTGGCGGAATGCCGGGCGCTGCACCATCTCGGCGAGGATCTCCATGCCGGTAGCCAGGTCGACGTCCCGCATCCGGGCCCAGTAGGCGGTGTATTCCTTTGAGGTGAAGGCATTGTGGCGTGCCCCCATCGCATCGAATGCTTCACTGATGCGTTGTGCCGGCCATTTCGCCGATCCCTTGAACAAGAGGTGCTCGAGGAAATGGCTGGCCCCCGCCTCGACCGGTGTCTCGTCGCGACTGCCGGTGTCGACCCACACGCCGATGGCGAGCGATCGAAGCGACGGCATGTCCTGAGAGATGATGCGCAGGCCATTGGCAAGGGTGGTTCGCTCGTAGTGCATAGGCGCCGATGTTAGGGAGGTCAACCGCGATGGAGTCCGGTCGGTTTCGGACAGGCGCCGTGCCCAATCACGGGGGACCCTGGCTCACCCCGATGAAGAGGGCAACCCGATAACTCAGCTGGGTTGGCGGCGCAGACTCGATCCCATCGAAATAGAAGTCGAGCAGCCGCCAGGCGTCCGCAGCGGTCTCGAAGGCAAACACGGTGTCGACGATCTCGACGCCGAAACCGCGCCTGCGCCAAAACCTGGGATCCGCTGATATGTCGTGCGCCGACAACGCACAGAATTCGTCGTCCCCTGCGTTGTCGGCGATCACGATGGTGCCCCCCGGCTTTACGACGCGGTGGAGCTGGTCGAGACCGGGAGTGGGGTCGAGGGGCCCTCGTGAAAAGAAGTAGGCCCAGGTGGCATAGGCAGCGTCGAGGGAAGCGTCGCCAAACGGAAGCGCCTCGGCATCGGCCTGTACCCAGGTCCGGTGGCGGTTGGTGTCGATCATGGCCCTGGCAGGCTCGACGGCGACGATCCTGCGTGTCGAAGTGGCGAGCCGCGCCGCGGTGAAGCCGTCACCTGCCCCGATGTCGGCGATCGTGCCCGCGGGCAGCAACCGGTCAAGCCGCTCGATGACCCGGCCCGGCCTGTCCATGGCAGCGCGCTCGATGGCGAAGACATCGGGGCGGTCGACGCCGTAGAACGGGATGATCGACATCGCTCAGTCTTCTGCGGTGGGCGGTCTGCGCAGGGACTTCTGCTCGGAACGCGCTCGTTTGGCGTCGAGTCTCCGTTGTCTCGCCGATCGGCTCGGCCTCGTCTGTCTGCGCGGTGGGGGATCCGGCGCCAAAACGGTGACGAGCCGCTGGCGAAGCCGATGCCTGGCGATCTGTCGATTCCTCCACTGCGAGCGCGATTCGTCGACGGTGACCGCGACCACGGGTTCCGGCAACCGGCCGAGCACGAGCCGGCGGGTCGCCTCGTCGAAGGCAGCGGAGGCAGCGGCATCGAAGCGGAGCACGACCTTGGTGGACGAGCGATTCGCATGCTGTCCGCCCGGTCCCCCGCTGGGCAGAAACGTCCACTCGAGTTCGGCGGCGGGAATCGTGACTTCGTCCGAGACGCGCAGATCGTCCATGAACCAACAGTATGGAGTAGCTGATCGCGCAGCGGGGGCGTATTCCGTATCACGTACGACGTATTACGAAGACGACTCACGACTCGGAATGGGAACTGACTACTCCCATTTGACAGCCCCGTACAATGGGCGGTTCATGCGCGCCCACGATGAGTCAGTGCTTCACGAGGTCCTTCCCCCCGAGGATCGGGTGATCGAGGCCGTTGT
>BTQG01000162.1:0-3278 GCA_036985755.1 Acidimicrobiia bacterium
CTCATCGAGGGTCTCCCCCATCGAGTGGACAGGCTCCTCCAGCGACTCGAAACCGGCGACCTCGAACTCGCAACTCGCGAGCGGGGGCGCGAGTTGGAGGCGAAGACGCTCCGCCGGGCGGTAAACCGATTGGCGCTGGGAATCTTGGTCACCTTGTTCCTCGTTGCCGCCGCGGTCTATGTGCTCGCGGTCGAAGTGGCGGTGCCCGGATCGAGCCAGTTGGCAGAGCTCCGATTCCTCCTCATTGCCGGTGGGATCTTTGTGGCCGCGCTCGGTGTTCGGATCTGGTGGACGCGTAACCGCTGAATAGCCGCCATGGGAACCGCCGCCGTGCTCCGTCAATCGGAGGCGAGAACGTCGGTCCAGATTCCAATCACCGGCACAGAGCCGGAGGGGGTGAAACCCCTCGCGGCACGACCCTTGACATTCCAGTCGACTGTAAGGGTTACGGTGGTGCTGGTTACCCGAGCATGGAGGCACTCAATGATGAAGCAACTGGTTGTGGGTGGGAAAAAGGCCCGCCCCCAGGGTGGAGCCCCCAAGCGGTTCTCCGCAGGAAGGGTTTGTGCAGATCCGGACTGTTCGACATGGCTCACCGTGTACAACCGCAATAACACATGCTTCCGGCATAGCCCGACTCACTTCCCGCGGACTCGCACCGTGCCGTCTCGGAGTGGTGACGCGACGACAACGGCTGTATTGGCCAACGAATGAGAGAAAAGGAGCTAGAGACGATGAACGAGCGGTTCAAATATCTGCCGGTGGGACTTGCGGTCGGCACCTTCCTCGCCATTTCATTCGCGGCGTGCGTGGCGTGGGACGCAGTTTTCCCTGACTGGGCCATGCGTAGCGCCTGGGCGCCGTTCCTCCCGGGGTTCCAGTGGCTGTCCGTTGGCAGCTTCTTCCTTGGTTTGGTGGAGTCCTTCGCCTACGGGTTCTGGCTGGCAATGGTGATACCGACAGTCCGCTGGGTGGACCGTCGATTCCTCACCGTCCGACCGTTGAGCTCGACATGAGACCCGCTCGGCGGGCATGTCCTGCACAGCGCACGGACCCGTGACCCTGCGGCGCACCGCGGCTGGGCCGGCGGGGGCAGCACCTGTTGGCACCGAACTGTTCGTGTCTGCCGTCGGGCGGCAAAGCGGTGGCGAGGCATCGTTCGTGTTTCTCCACGGCCTGGGCGGCACGCAGGTGTACTGGACCGCAGCCGATGGTGAATCTCATCTCCCGCCGGGTTCGGCCCTGGTCGACCTGCTTGGCTTCGGCCGCTCGCCCCGACCTCTCACCCGATACACACTCGAGACTCACCTGGCGGCTCTGGAACCCGTATTGGCGGCCCGGGCGCCGTCTGTGCTGGTGGGCCATTCGCTTGGCGCAGCGCTCGCGGTCGCCTACGCCGCAAGGCATCCGAACCAGGTCAGCGCATTGGTGCTCATCAGCCTTCCCGCCTACGGAGGACCCGGGGGTGCAGCCCACTGGCTGCGAAGGACACTCCGAGGCTGGTTCCTCACCAACATGGTGCTCACCGCCCTAGCTTGTGTTGCGACGCGACGCCTGCTCGGACCGATCCTCCCGATGCTGATACGGGACGTGCCTCGCGAGGTGGCCAGGGACCTGGTCGAGCACAACTTCATGTCGTCGACAACCTCACTGTGGAACGTGTTGTACCGACGGGACGTCACCGTCGATCTCGATGAACTTCCCGAGAAGCTCCCGGTCGTGTTCATCCACGGCACGGACGACGACACCGCCCCGATCCATTCCATCCGGCGTCTGGTTGAGGAGCGGTCCAGCCGGCAGTTATTGGAGCTCGCCGGCGTCGACCATCATCCCTGGCTGCGCCAACCCACCGAGTGCGCCGAGCTGATCACCCACGCGGGGCGCGGACTGGCTCGTTCCGCCGACAGCCTCTTGCAGGAGCGCCGACCGGCCGCCGGTCTCTCAGCCGGTCCAAACCCGGAGGAAATGGAATGACCCCAATGCAATCGACCTCGAGCCTTGACGTAGGAGGTATGAGGCAATGTCATCCGACCATTCGGTGATCGGGGCCGGCCCGGCAGGCCTTGTCGCCGCGGCCACGCTGGCGCGAGGTGGATCGCGGGTGCGGGTCTACGAGAGGGCAGCGACCGTCGGGCATCGCTTTTCCGGCGATTTCCAGGGGTTGGAGAACTGGTCGTCCCCAAAGGACGCCCTTGACCGGCTCGCCGGCCTTGGCGTCGAGCCGACCTTCGCCTATCGACCGTTCCATGAGGTGACGTTCTACGACCGGGTGTTGAGGCCGGTCCTAGCCAGATCTGTCGAACCCCTCTTCTACCTGGTGAGACGGGGCCCTGAGGCAGGTTCGTTGGACCGGGCACTGCACGAACAGGCCCGCCACGCCGGCGCCGAGGTGCTGCTGGACCAGCCGGCCGAGCATGCACGGCGCGGCGATATCGTCGCCACCGGGCCCCGTTTCGCCGATGGCATCGCCACCGGGTATGTGTTTCCCACCACGCTGGAGGATCAGGCGCATTGCATCATCTCGGAGGATCTCGCCCCGGCCGGGTATGCGTATCTTCTGGTCTGGGACGGCCGAGCCACCCTCGCCACCTGCCTGTTCCGGAACCAACAGAACTGGCAACGGGCCCGCCGGCGGACCGTCGAGACCTTCAGCCGTCTCGTGCCGGGTCTCGACCTCGGTGAGGCTCGACAGTTCTCGGGGTACGGATCCGTCTTCGGGTCGGCTCGATACGTTGACGAGGCGGGCCGCCTCTACGTGGGGGAAGCAGCGGGTCTGCAGGACCCGGAGTGGGGGTTCGGAATGTGGTATGCCATGGAATCCGGTGCCCTCGCCGCCCGATCGCTCCTCGAAGGGTTCAGCTACGACGAAGCGGCGGGCCACCGTTTCGATAGGCGCCGAGAGGCGGCGTTGTTCAACCGGCTTTTGTACGAGCACCTTCCCGGCGTCGTCGTGCCCTCGTTGCTGAGAGAGGGTGCCTCATCATCGTATCTGCGGCGAACCCTTCGGCGCCACTGGGCGCCGAACGTTCTCAAATCCGGCGTCGCCCGCGCCATGCTGCCCAGGTTCAACCGCACTCGTCTCAACCACAGAGACCGGGCGTGCCACACGGCGACGTGCGACTGTGTTCGGTGCACCTGCGGGCCGAAGCAGCCGATCAAACGATGATCGACATGAGTTCCCTGGTAACAAAGACGCCGGGGCTCCCACGAACATCACCTCGACCCACGTTTCCATGGTGTGGTTGAATGCCGAACTCACCTGAAGGAGCCGGTCGATG
>BTQG01000163.1:0-3187 GCA_036985755.1 Acidimicrobiia bacterium
TGCCGGCGGTGATGTACGCCGAGTTGGCCCAGTCGTACATCGCCCATCCGAAGATGGTGCGTGAGTCGTTGCGGACGGGTGAGGTCATCGTCCCCTGAAACTAGCCCCGGTGCGTACCGCGCATGACCGTTGCAAACAGACCGGTAGGGTCACCGGCCCATGCCGTTTGCTGTCAGCGATGCCCCGATTTCCATCCGGGCCGAGATCCTGGAAGCGTTTCGCAATGAGTGGGCGTTTCTCTCGGCGCCGGGAACGTGGTGGTCGGGCGCCGAGCGCGTAGCCATCGCCGCCGAAGCGCGGCGTGCGATGTCGGGAGAGCCGCACGGCGCCGACCTCCCCGATCCGGTGGTCCGCGTCGTTCGCGCCGTTGCCGCCGACTCGCCACTCATTACCGCCGAATGGGTCGGCAACCTCGAGGACGAAGGGATTGCCCTCCCCGCATATGTCGAGATCATCGGGATCGTCGCCAGACTGTCGGCGGTGGACCTGTTCCACATTGCCTTGGGCATGGCGCTGGAGGTGTTGCCGGAGCCCCAACCAGGCGAGGCGTCGCGCACGCCGCCCCCGAGCGACGTCGCCGCCGGCAGGTCGTTCGTGCCCATGCGGCGACCGGCTGGGGTGACACATTCCACCTCACTGGTTCCTGCCGAGACGGCCGCATGGCTCGCCCTGTCCGATGTGCTCTACATGACATTGGAGGAAATGGAGGAGCCGGACTTCCGGCGGGCGATGCACCGCACCCAGATCGAATTGGTGGCGGCGCGCACGTCGCAGGTCAACGAGTGTTTCTACTGAGTGCTGGCGCATGCATCGATGCTCAGTTGGAGCGCGCTCGACACCGGAGTTGCCTGGGATCCGAGATCGGTGACGGATCCAACCGTCGACCCTCTGATCGCCGGCGGCCGGGCGCTCGTGACGTTCGTCGACGCCGCACATGGATCGGATGATGTCGCACTCGCCTCGGCGCGTACCGCGCTATGTGATTCACTGGGCGACGCGGCGACGGTGGATGCGGCGGGGGTGATTGGCAACTTCAACCAGATGAACCGGCTTGCCGACGCCGCCGGTGTGCCGGTTGGCCCCGGCTTTTTCAACCGGACCGCCGAGCTGCGCGCCGCAACGGGCATTGCGCGTTTCTACGCCCACACGCCGTAGCGAGCCGCCAGTCATCAGTCCACAGTCTTCAGCCAGAAAGCGAAAGGGCCGTGCTGTTGGCTGACGGCTGACGACTGGTGACTTTCGCTTGACACCTAGCTATTCTTAGTATAGGTTCTCTAGGTATGAGAGGGCAGGCGCTGAAAGGGCATCTCGATCTACTGCTGCTGGCGGTTCTCTCCGACGGTGCCAGGCACGGGTACGCCGTGATCGACGACCTCAGGGAGCGGAGCGGTGACACGTTCGATCTCCCCGAGGGAACGGTGTATCCCGCCTTGCATCGGTTGGAGACGGGCGGCTATCTATCCAGTGAGTGGTCGGTGGTGCAGGGAAGAAGAAGGCGCACGTATCGGCTGACGGACAAGGGCCGGGGTGCGCTCGGCGAGCAGCGCCGTGCTTGGGGGGAATTCTCCGACGCGGTGGCCAATGTGCTGAAAGGATCGCCGTGGCCGAGTACGTCCTGATCGACGGCTATCTCGACACCATGCGCACGCGGGTGCGCTGGCGTCGTGACGTCGAGGACCTGGTGGCCGAGATGGAGGACCATCTCTACTCCACCGTGGAGCGTTTCGAGGCCAAGGGAACCGATACCCAGCTCGCCCAGCGCAAGACCCTGGAACGCTTCGGCGACCCGGATCTGATGGCAGAAGCGTTCGCCTCCACACCAACGAGGAGGAATCGCCGTGCCAACCAAATTCACCAACACCGCAGGACTCGCCGCGATCGTTGCGAGTGTCCTGTGGCTCGCTGCTGCCGCCACGCTCTTGTTTGCGGAGGCTGTCGTCAGCGAATGGGAGGGCGCCTACCTCATCTACGTCGCCTTCATCGTCAGCGCCAGTGCGATGACGCTGACGACGACCGCCGGGCTACGGGAGCGCCACGGAGGTCTCGGCGCCCTTGGCCTTGCCGGCCTGATCATCGTGGGGGTCGGAGTAGCGGCCACAGTGATCATCGGGTGGGCTATGCCCTTCTGGATGACCATTCAGGGAGTCGGCTACCTGTTCGTCGCACTTGCGGTGCTGCCTCTGCGTGTCGCACCCCGGCTGCCGATCATCGGCTACGGCTCAGGGCTCCTGATTGGCGCGATCGCGTTCGGGATCGCTCGGACGATGGAGGTCGGCTCGGTCGACGAATTTCGCGATTATCCGGTGGCCTATGAGATCGCAGGCGTGGTCGGGTTCACCATCATCGCTGCCGGCCTCCTCGGCATCGGCCTCTGGCTCCGCAGCGAGGAGCCGGCCGAGATCGACGCTCCGCCGACCGGAGCACTCACCGCTTAAACGAGATCAACGCCGCCCACTCAGCAGCGAAGCCGGCCTCAGATGAGGCCGGCCGAGCTGCTTCTGAGTCGCAAGTCACGAATCGCAGGTCACAAGATCCGGAGGGTGTGCGGCTGCATTCTGCGCGCTCGCTCAACCTTTTTGCGTCTTGCGACTTGTGTCTTGTGACTCCTTCCTCAGCACCCGCTCCGCCTCGAAACGCACCCGGAACTCAGAGTCTTCCAGCGCGGACTCGATCACCTTTTGGCTCGAGCCGAGTCCGATGGCGCCGATGGCCTTGACCGCCCGCCAACGGGTCCAGACATCGGGGTCGTCCATCGCGGCCTTGTCGAATGTCGGTCGAAACGCCTCGTCGCCGGTGTCGCCGGCGGCATCGAGCGCGGTGCGCCGCACCAGCAACGACGCGTCGGCGAGCCCGCGGTCGATCGCAGCGTTCCGCGAAGCGATATCACTCGACTCGGCGAGGATCGCAACCGCGATGCGGCGAACGGCCGAGGACTCGTCATCGAGAGCAGCCTCCAGCCGTGCCCGATGGCCGTCGTCATCAGGATCGAGCAGATGCAGCTCGTCTGTTGCGGCGGTCGTGGTGTTCCCGGCTTCGCTGAGCAGCTCGGCCCGCGTCCGTTCCGGTGCTTCGAAGGGCTCATTTCTCCCGTACAGCTCGATGACGAGGGCGAGCAACGGCTCGAGCCGATCCTCCCAGGATCGATCGATGCCGATGGTGACAAAATCCCCTGCAACCATCACGTCGG
>BTQG01000164.1:0-3168 GCA_036985755.1 Acidimicrobiia bacterium
GGTTGATCTTCAAGATGTTGGCGAGCTCGACCCGTGCGTCGTCGATGGCGCCGCCCTTCGCCAGGCTGGCGACGAGGATCGCTCTGGCGAGCAGATAGCCGCTTCTCGTGGCAATCGCCTCCCTGGCGTGGGCGATCGCCTCCTCGTAGTCGCCGAGGAGGTAGTGGGCGGCGCCACTGATGGCGTGAAGGACCCAGGCCCACGCACCGACCGGATTTAGGTGGAGACTCGTGTCGAACGACTCGAGTGCGGTCTTCGGATCGCCCGAGTAGATGGCCGCATTGCCGACCGAGAAGTGCGCCAACGCCGAACTCGGGTTCGCTTTGAGCGCGATGTGTGCCGCGCTCTGGCCGCGGTCGTGCTCGCCGCGAAACAGGTAGGCCAAGGACAAGACTTCGTGGGCAATCCCGTTGTTGGGGTCGATCTGTGTGGCCCGTCTGGCCCACTCGATGGCTATGTCGAACTCGGCCCGCTCATCGTCAGTGCGGTGCGCCCACCCGCGCAAGAAGTGGGCGAAACCCATATAGGCGTAGGCCTCGGGCAGGCCGGGGTCGAGATCGATGGCCACCTGGAGGTGGCTGATTGCTTCTTCGACTTCACCCGGACGGGCCGCTTCGACCAACCGCCTCCCTTGCACCAGATGATCCCAGGCATCGAAGTCGGCCGGTGGCTTGGCGGCGACGCGACGGGCTTCTGCGGCGAAGATCGCCGGGTCGATGGCACTGGCGATGCTGCGCGTGATGTTGTCCTGGAAGGCGAACACATCCTCGACCGTTCCGTCGTAATGATCGGCCCATACATGGGTTCCGTTGGCTCCATCGATGAGCTGAGCGGTAACCCGAATTTGGCTCCCGGATTGGCGGAGGCTTCCTTCCAGGACGAAGCGAACGCCCAGCTGTTCGGCCGCCTCCCTCACATCCACTGACTGGCCTCGGTAGACGGAGGACGAGTGGCGTGCCGCCACTGGGAAGTGGTGCCACGCCGACAGCGCCGAGATGAGGTCTTCGACGAGCCCGTCGGCGACCACCATTGTTTGTTCGTCTCCCCCGATCACGTCGAAGGGGAGCACGGCGATGGATCGGCGGCGATCGTCGGATCCTTCGGTTCCCGGCTGTTGGGCCTCGTCTCTCCCCGCCCCTGGCTCCACTGCCGCGAGTGCGGTGAGGCGGTACACGTGCTCGGTGCGATCCAGGTCCTTGAGTTCCCGCTCGCCGAGGTCGACCAGATCGGCGCCGACGGGGAGCGACTCGACGGCGAGGGTCGCTATGGCGCTGGACACCAGGATCTCGTTGCCGCTCCCGCTCGAAAGAACGCGGGCCGTTCGGTTCAACGTTGGTCCGAAGTAGTCACCGTCTCGCTCCTCGGCTTCCCCGACGTGCACCGCCATCCGCACCCGGATGTCGATTTCTGGCCAGAGCTGCGCCTGCAGGGCCGCTTGTGCAGACACGGCGGCTTCGAGAGCATCGCTCACTGCCTGGAATGCCGAGGAGAAGGCATCGCCACCGGTGGCGAAGATGTAGCCGTGGTGTGACTCGATCGCTTCGCGCAGGATCTCGTCGTGTCGGGCCAGGGCGACGGTCATCGCCCGGCGGGACTGCTCCCAGAGCCGCGTCGACCCCTCGACGTCGGTGAACAGGAAGGTGACGGTGCCCGTTGGGATGCTCATTGCTCTCCGGTCAGCCTATCGAACGAGGTGGGTCCGGGGTGTCTCGCAGTCCTGAGGTGGGGTCAGCGAGTCGGCCAAACCGAGCCGCCCTCATAGGATGGGCGCAGAGGAAGGAGGCCGGGACACATGACGGATCGCCCGTACGCAGCGTTGCGCGATCGACTCGTTGGCTTCAACGGGGTCGTCATGCTGCTCGGCATGGCAGAGACGGGAAAGACCGAGCTCGCCAAACTGATCGTCGCCGACGCCGTCGCCTCCGGCACCTCGGTCGCCTTCGTCGACGGGGACGTTGGATCAGACCTCGCGGGGCCACCGGCGACGACGGGGCTCAAATACGTATCCGACATCGGCGATCTCGACCCTTCGGCCGCACCCGTCGAGATGCGATTCGTCGGGTCGACGACACCCCAGGGTGTGGTGCTGCCACATGTGGTGGCGGTGGCGTCGCTTGTCGAAGTGGCCAGGCCGAATGTTGAGCTGATCGTCGTCGACACATCCGGGATCGTGGCCGGTGTCGTCGGGCAGACCCTCAAGTACCACCTGTGGGAGCTGATCCGCCCCGACCTCGTGATCGCGCTGGAACGCGGGGAAGAGCTGGAGCCCATCATCGGGATGCTGCGCAGGTTCCTCTCGGCCAGGATCGCCACCGCAGAACCCGCAAGCGAAGTCGTTGCCCCTTCTCCACTCGAGCGCCAGGAGCGGCAATCCAAGGCGTTCGCCGCAGCCCTTGCGCCGCCGCTGCAACGGTGGCGGGTGCAAACGACGGTGTTTGCCCCGACACTGCCCGATGGGTTCGACCCGTCGCGACTCGACGGGATGCTGGTGGGGGTGCTCGATGATCAGGGCCGGTGCCTCGGCCTGGGCGTGTTGGAACACGACGATGACGTCCTCAGGGTGGCGACCCATCACGGCGATGCCATGCGCGGCCTCAGACTGGGTTCGATGCGAGTCGATCTGGACACGTTCGACACGCAACGGGTGCGACTGCGTCAGCTCATTTTCGGGATTTGAGAGGGAAAGTTCCCAGTTCCCAGAACCCAGTTCCCAGATCCCAGTTCCGACTTCTGATCCCGACAGTTGCCGGGGGCCTGGGACCGGGTTCACCCTCGCAGTGGATGGCCCAAGTTACCCGTGCACTCAGTCCCCGCACTTCCCCGAACGAGGTTTGGCTGCTCCGGCACCTTGGGCCATCCACCGACGACCATACGGAACGGCGGCCCCCGGTTCAAGCACCCTGTTTTGCCAAAAAGCGGCCCAACTTCTGCTTATCGCGTTGTTCACTTGAGCCTCGATGGACTTAGCTGGGTGTCGGGGGCCAAGGTTCTCCACATACCCACAGCAATCCACAGGTCCTTGTGCACAACACCATGTCGACAAGTTCTTCAGGCAGCTTTTTCGCGACGTGATGACTGAGACAAGGTTCCAGTTCGGCCGATACACGACCGGTCCCCTGGCACAGGTCTGTGGCCAAGCCGGCACTGGGAACTCCCTGTCTCGCGACT
>BTQG01000165.1:0-3117 GCA_036985755.1 Acidimicrobiia bacterium
CAAGTCGCAAGTCGCAAGTCGCAAGTACTTCCGGGACTGGCAACTGGGAACTCTCTCCTTCGTCTCCCCCGGCTCTGCGGGGGAGACGCGGAGGAGCGTCAGCGACGATGAGGTTCCATAGATCGAGTCCGTGCTACCGACCAAGTTGCCTCGATCTATAGACCCTCACACAGAGAGGGCTTACGAGGACTTCTTCGTCTCCCCCGGCTCTGCGGGGGAGACGCGGAGGAGCGTCAGCGACGACGCAGAGGGGGCTCTGGAGGAGTGGGGGTCCGTGATGCGCTCATCAGCAAGAAGCGAACTCCCAGAGCCCCTCCTGTGATGGTTCTTCGATCGAGACAACACTTGCGAGCGAACAGGGACTCGATCAAAGAACCATCATCACCGGCTAGCGCCGGCTCGCGCCTCCCCCACTACGTGGGAGAGGCAAAGACCGGGATCTCGCAACTCGGTCTCTGGGAACTCGGAACTTGGAACTGGCTCTACCATCGATGGTGTGAGAAAGGTCCTCGTTCCAATCGCCATCCCCGTCGGTGTGGCGGTTGGCGCCGCCCTGGCTGCTCCCTCCCTGCTCAAACGCCTCTTTGCCGTTCCCCAACGGGCCATTCCCGATACCACACCCGCCCACCTCGGTCTCGACGGCGAGCACGTTTGGATCGAAGGTCCCAACGGCAAGCGCCTTCATGCCTGGTTCATTCCGGTGGAGACCGAGGCGCCTGCCGTCGTGGTCCTTCACGGCTGGGGCGGCAACGCAACCGACATGCTGCCGATTGCGCCCGGCATCAACTCCATCGGCTTCCATGCACTGTTCCTCGATGCCCGCACCCACGGCCTGTCCGACAACGAGGACTTCATGTCGATGCCCCGGTTCGCCGAGGACCTGGACACCGCCCTGGCATGGCTCCACGATCGAGACGATGTCACCACGGTCGGGGTCATCGGCCACTCGGTGGGGGCGGCGGCGGCGATCCTCGCCGCATCGCGATCCAACACGATCGATGCCGTCGTCGCCGTTGCGTCGTTTGCCCATCCCGAGGAGTTGATGTGGCGAGCCATCCCGTACCCCGCCCCGGTGAAGTGGACACTGTTGCGCGTGATCAGACAGATGATCGGCGTTTCCTACGATGACATCGCACCCCGCAACCGCATCGGCGAAGTGAAGGTCCCGGTGCTGTTGATACACGGCGATGCCGACGACGTGGTCCCGGTCGAGGATGCGCTGAGCCTCCATGAGCACCTGCCGAGCAGCCGTCTCATCACCGTGCCCGGCGGTACGCATTCCGATCTCGCCGCGTTCGAACCGTACTTCGAGCAGGTCGACGAGTTTCTGCGTTCTGCCCTGGTCGGCGCCGAGATCTAGGTCTGCGCTCCCCACAGGGCCTCGAGCACGCCGGCCACGACATCGGCTCCGTTCTCAGTAACAACGGCCGCTTCGTCGCCCCAGGTGATGCCGACTGAAGCGGAGACGAACTGGGCGGCGGCCGGTTCGAGAAAGCGACTGGGCAACGCGTAAGAATGCTCGGCGCTGCTCGAGAAGCGATGGTGGTAGAACCGTTGCGGCACGCTGACCGTCAGGTGCTCTTTGGCCCTGGTCAACGCCACGTAGAGCAGCCTGCGTTCCTCCTCGAGACCCCCAGGGTCGGTCAGAGCCATGTCGGAAGGTATGTTGCCGTCGGCGGCATGGATGACGAAAACCGCCCGCCACTCGCCACCCTTGGCGGAGTGGATGGTGGACAAGACGAGGTAGTCATCATCGAGATGGGGTGGGCCGGCGAGATCACTGGTAGAGAGCGGGGGGTCGAGGGTGAGCTCGGTGAGGAACCGACTCCTGCTGGCATATTCGCCGGCGAGGGCGGCCAGCTGACCGAGGTCGGCGAGACGAACGGCGGCATCGTCGTAGCTGCGTTCGAAGGTGAGTTTGCAGAATTCGGTGAGTCGGTCGATCTGCTCGGCCGGTGAGGGCCCGGATCCTCCCGAACCGCGGCACTCGGCGAGGCATGCTCGAAGCACCACGGTCGCCTCCCGAGCCTCGGGAGGGAACGGCAGCTCGGTGTCGATGAACACCGACACCCGGTCGTTTCGCTCGGTGCCCACCTGCTCGTCGAGGCTTGCGATCACGTTGCGGGCGGTGGCGGGGCCCACTCCAGGGATGGCTTGCAGAACGCGGTCCCAGGCCAGTTCATCGAGTGGATTGTCCAGGATGCGCAACAGGGAGAGCAGATCTTTGACGTGGGCGGCTTCGAGGAAACGCAGGCCCCCGAACTTGACGAAGGGAATGTTGCGCCGGGACAACTCGATCTCCAGACCGGCCGAGTGGTGGCCGGTACGGAAGAGCACGACCTGGTCGCGCAGGGAGAGGCCCTGCTCCCGCAGCTCGAGCACTCGGTCGGCAACGAAGTCGGCCTGCGCCGCTTCATCGAAGCAGGTGGCAAGGACCGGCACCGATCCAGGGCCTCGATCCGACCACAACTGTTTTGGGA
The DNA here is from genome assembly GCA_036985755.1 of Acidimicrobiia bacterium. Lineage (GTDB taxonomy): Bacteria > Actinomycetota > Acidimicrobiia > Spongiisociales > UBA5794 > JACZST01. Next base: position 2,481 of record BTQG01000165.1, read on the forward strand.
AGATATCCTTGGATGCGCCGATGACGGCGTTGGAGGCGGCGAGGATCTGAGGAGTGGATCGGTAGTTCTGCTCCAGCTTGACCACCGTCGTGCCGGGGAAGTCATCGCAGAACCCGAGGATGTTTTCCAGGGTCGCCCCCCGAAACGAATAGATGGACTGAGCGTCGTCTCCGACCGCGGTGAGGTTGCGATTGTCCAACGCAGAGAGGATGTGCCCCTGGCTGCGATTGGTGTCCTGGTACTCATCGATGAGAACGTGCTCGAACAGCCCGCGCACGGTCCCCGCTGCCGGTGATTCGAGCAGTGCGTGCCAATACAACAGGAGGTCGTCGTAGTCGAGCACGTTGCTCACTCGCTTACGGGCCGTATAGGCACGAAACAACCGGCGAAGCTCGTCGCCGTGATCGACGACCCAGGGGAACCAGTCGTTGAGGGTGTCATTGAGCGGTGACCGGGTGTTGACCGAGCGCGAGTAAATGGCGGCAATCGTCTCCTTCTTTGGGAAGCGCCGGCCGGTCGAGCCAAGACCGAACTCGGAGCGCAGCAGCCCGAACAGGGTCGCCGCGTCCGTCTGATCCATCACGGTGAACCCGTCGCCGAGCCCGACCGCGGTGCCGTAGCGCCGCAACAAACGATT
>BTQG01000166.1:0-3107 GCA_036985755.1 Acidimicrobiia bacterium
GACTGACGGCTCACGATTTGATGAACACCGTTCCCGTGAAGTGCCCGCACACCCGTCCGTCGCTGCGGGTGACCTCGACCCGGTAGGTGGCGAGTCGCTTGCCCCGGTGGACCTCGACCGCGGTGGCGCTCAGCACGTCGCCGGTGGTGGTCGCCGCGGTGATGGCGAGGTGGGTGTCCACGGCGACCGCGGATTGCTCATAGGCGTTTGATGCCAGGCTGAAGGCACAGTCGGCCACCGAGTACAAGGCTCCACCGTGGGTGCCGCCGAAGAAGTTCTGATGGTCCTCCGTCACCGGCATCGAAACCGTCACCGAGTCGTCGTCGACGGCAACGAGGCCGATTCCGAGGTGAGCGGCGTAGGGATCACGCTTCAGGAGCCGGGCGATGTGTTGGGCGCGTTCCACGACGCGACGTCAGGCCCTCGACCGATCGACGAGCCACCATGTCCCAGGCAGCAGCAGCCCGGCGAGCACCGCCTTGATGGTGTCGCCCACCAGAAACGGAGTCATCCCCCGAGAGATCGCAGTGCCCAGATCCGAGAACACGGTGAGCCAGAGCCATCCGACACCGAAGGTGTAGATGACGAGGCTGCCGACGATGAAGGCGGGCACGGCGGTACGCACCACCCGGTCGCGACGGTGCTCGGCAAACCATCCGACCACCCAGGCGGCGACGATGAACCCGATGAAATATCCAAACGTGCCCCCACTCAGATGGCCCCAACCCGACGTTCCGCCGGCGTAGAACGGGAGACCGAGGGCGCCGAGCGAGATGTAGAGCACAATGCTGCTCGTTCCCGCAACGGAGCCGAGGGCCGCCCCGGTGAGCAGCACCCCCAGGGTCTGGCCGGTGATCGGGACCGGTGTCCCCGGCAGCGGGATTCGGATCTGAGCAGTAGCCGCAGTCAACAACGCGAAGCCGACAACGAGTGCGACGGTGACCACCGCCTTGCGGGTTGGTACTATCGCGGCAGCGATGACGTTTTGCTGTATGGCCTGCACAATGCCTCCAGAATACCGGCGAGACGGTCGACTCTAAGACCCCAATGAGACTTTCCCCGTTTCGCCGCCGTATTGGGGTCGCCCCGGTATTCTCGCTGCAACCATGAAGGGCGAAGCGACGATCACGCAACCGGCTCCGGGCGGGGCCCCCACCGAACCGCCGGGTCGCACGCGAAAGCGGGGACTCAAGTGGCCGCTGGTGCTCTCGGTCCTGCTGATCGGGGTCGGCATTGCCATCGCCCTCGCCTGGCCGGTCAAGGTGCCCTACTACACGCTGTCACCCGGCCCGGTCTACGACACCTCCGACTTCATATACGTCGTCGACAACCCCAACGAGGTCGACGAGTCCCAGGGGGAGCTCTTCTTCCTCACCGTGTCGCTGCAGGAGGCGAACGTCTTCGAGTGGATTGCGGCTCAGCTCAGCTCCAAGGTCGACCTCTCCCCGCGGGAGAACATCCGTCCCTCGGGCGTGTCGTCAGAAGAATTGCAGCGGACGAATCTCGCCCGCATGGAGCAGTCAAAGAGAGATGCCCAGTTCGTTGCCCTCACCCAGTTGGGTTATGAGCCCACCCTTACCGGAACGGGCGCTCTGGTGACCGAGACCGTACCCGGCTCCGGCGCCGAAGGGGTCTTGCTGGCCAACGACGTCATCGTCGCCGTCGACGGCGCCGTCGTGGCCTTCAGCGACGACCTGCTCAGAGGACTCGCCGACAAGGAGATCGGTGAGTCGGCCGTCCTCACCGTGGAACGGCCGGTGGAAGGCGCCGACGATCCCGAGCTCATCGAGCTCGAGATCGTGCTCGGTCCTCATGTCGACGACCCGACCAGGCCGATGATCGGAATCCTGCTCACCGACAATGAGCCGATCGTCGAGTTCCCGATCGAGATCGACACCGATTCACAGAACATCGGTGGACCGTCGGCGGGCATGATGTTCACCCTCGAGATCATCAACCAGCTCACCGAGGACGACATCACCGACGGCATGCGAATCGCCGGTACAGGCACGATCCACCGCGACGGCACGGTTGGCCCGATCGGCGGCGTCAAACAGAAAGTGTTCGGCGCCATCGATGCCGGGGCAACCATCGTCTTTATTCCCGCCGCGAATTACGACGACGCCCTCATCGCTGCCGGCGACGACATCACCGTCGTCCGGGTCGAGACCATCGACGACCCGCTCGACTACCTCAACGTCGATCTGGTGATGTAGCTACTACGTAGCAAGTAATCCGAGCCACCGCCGCAATGGGTCGTTACCCTCAGGACATATGGAGGAGTTCACTGCGAGCGATGTGCGCGCACGCACGTTTCGCCTGACCCTGAGGGGATTCGACCGAGGCGAGGTAGAGGATTATCTCGAACAGGTCGCTCTCTACGTAGGCGCGCTTCGCCAGCAGCTCCACCAGGCCGGCGTCAGCGCGCTGGAGCCGGGCGCGACCTCCGACGCCGTTGCCGGGTATTCGGCTGCCGGAGATGAGGTCGCCCGCATCCTGAAAGAGGCCCGCGCCGCCGCCGACGCGATGCGGTCGCGCGCCGCCGCCGATACCGCAGTGTGGCGCGACGACGCGCAGACCGAGACCCGGCAGGCGCTGAGCGAGACCGACGCGGCGGTTCAGGCGGCGCGGCTGGCCGCCTGGGAAACCAGCACTGAGATGCTCGATCAAGTTGTTACCAAATGCGAAGCCATGCTGGCCAGCGCCACACAGTCGGCTTTCTCGGTGCGCTCCAAAGCCGAGAGCGAGTCATCCAGGTTGCTGACCGACGCCCAGCGCGAGGGTGAGGCACTGGTGCGTTCAGGACGCGAGCAGGCCGAGCGTTTGCTCAATACCGCCCGTAGGGAATCGGACAAGATGCTGATTGCGTCGCGCCATCAGAACGACGTCGCCCAGGAACGGGTTCGGGCACTCGAGCAGCGGCGCACCGAGCTGATGGGGGAGCTCGAAGACACGCAGAAGGCGCTGCTCGGCATTGAGGACCCGGCGCAGCAGCCCGAGCAGGCCCCGGAGCAGATCGAAGAAAACAAGGCAGAGCCGATGTCGCGCACCCGATGGCCCGAAGAGGACGTCGCCGTGAAGATCGTGGCGCAGAAGCGACCGGTGAC
>BTQG01000167.1:0-3105 GCA_036985755.1 Acidimicrobiia bacterium
ACTACGAGGTACATTGACCCGGCCAAGGAGAGCCCATGAAGTCGCAGTATCGGGTGGTTGTGATCGGGGGCGGCGTCGTCGGCGCCAGCGTCCTCTACCACCTCGCCAAGATGGGATGGACCGACATCGCCCTCGTCGAGCGTGACGTGCTGACCTGCGGCTCCAGCTGGCACGCCGCCGGCGGCATCCATGCACTCAACGCCGATCCCAATATCGCCGCTCTCCAGGCGTACACGATCGACCTGCTCAAGGAGATCGGGGAAGAATCCGGCCTCGACATCGGGATGGAGATGACCGGCGGGGTATCTGTTGCATCGGCACCGGAGCGATGGGAGTGGTTGCAGGCGACCTACCGCGTATTCCAGACGATGGGCATCGAAGACGTCACCCTGATGGGGCCTGCCGAGATCAAGGAACGGGTTCCGGTGATGAACGTCGATGACGTGTTGGGCGGCCTGTGGGCGGATCGCGAGGGCCGCATCGACCCGTCGGCGGTCGTGCACGCCTACGCCAAAGTGGCGCGCAACCTCGGCGCCGATGTGATCGAGCACAACCGGGTTGTCGAGCTCAACCCTCGTAGTGACGGCTCCTGGGACGTGATCACCGAGCACGGGACGATCGTGACTGAGCACGTGGTCAACGCCGCCGGCCTATGGGCTAAACAGGTGGGTCGGATGGCTGGCGTCGAGCTGCCGGTGTCGCCGATGGCGCACCACTACTTCATCACCGAGAGCATCCCCGAGATCGAGGCGCTCGACGCCGAGCTGCCGATGTCGATCGACCTCGAAGGCTTTACCTACATGCGGCAGGACCAGAATGGGCTGCTGATTGGCATCTACGAGCTCAACTACCGCCACTGGCACATGGACGGCGCGCCATGGGACTACAACGGATTCGAGCTCATCACCCCGGACCCGGATCGGATAGCCGACGAGGTCCACATGGGAATCCACCGCTACCCGGTGCTCGAGGATGCCGGGATCGCCCGCTGGGTGCACGGCGCCTTCACCTTCTCGCCCGATGGCAACCCGCTGGTGGGGCCGGTCCCCGGGCTGCGCAACTACTGGTCGGCGTGCGCGGTCATGGCCGGGTTTCTCCAGGGCGGCGGTGTCGGCAAGACGCTGGCGGAGTGGATGATCGAAGGAGAGCCGGAGGAAGACGTCTTTGGAATGGACGTCGCCCGGTTCGGGTCCTATGCGGAGAACCGCGAGTACATCCGCGAGATGACCGGGCAGTTCTATTCGCGGCGGTTCGTCATGACCTACCCGAACGAGCAATTGTGGGAGGGGCGACCGCTGCGGATGGCGCCGGCATACGACGCCATGACCGAGGCCGGTGCACACTGGGGGGTCTCCTACGGCCTGGAGATCCCGATCTACTTTGCCGACCGTGACTTCGAGGAGGTCCCGACGCTGCGACGGTCCAACGCCTTCGACATCGTCGGTGAAGAAGCGCGCCGAGTTCGCAATGGGGTCGGCATCATCGACATCTCCGGCTTCTCGCGGTACGAGGTCAGCGGGCCCAACGCCGAGGCCTGGCTCGATCAGCTGATCGCGGCACCGCTGCCATCCCCTGGCCACATCAAGCTGGCCCCGATGCTCGGCCACGACGGCCGCCTCAAGGGCGATCTGACTCTGTGGAACTGGGGTGACGGAACGTGGTGGATCCTGGGCTCGTACTACCTGCGGGCCTGGCACATGCGCTGGTTCAACGACCACCTGGCCGACGGTGTTGCGGTGCGCGATCTCTCCGACGGGGTGGTGGGCTTCTCGCTGTCCGGACCACAGTCCCGCCAGCTGCTCGAACGGGTGACGCCCGCCGACGTCTCCGCCGACGCAATGCGGTTCATGGCCTGCCGTCCGCTCGACGTGGGCCTGATCCGGGCCAGGGTGGGCAGGATCTCGGTCACCGGCGAGCTCGGTTACGAGATTCACTGCACCGCCTCCGAGCACCTGGCGCTGCGCCGTCTCCTTCTGGAGGCCGCCGAGGATCTGGACGCCCTGGAGTACGGCTACAACGCCCTGCTCTGCATGCGGCTGGAGAAGAGCTTCGGGATCTGGTCCACCGAGTTTCGCCAGGAGTACACCCCGGGTATGACCGGCATGGATCGCTGGATCGACTGGTCGAAGGACTTCATCGGGTCCGAGGCGGCACTCGAGGAGCGGGACACCGACGGCGCCAGGAAGCGGCTCGTCACCCTGGAGGTCGACGCCACCAACGCAGAGTCATCGCCATACGAGCCGGTCTGGGACAACGGGACGCGGGTCGGGTTCATCACGTCGGGCGACTACGGCCACACCGTCGGCAAGAGTCTGGCCATGGCGATGCTCGATCGCGACTATTCCGCCGAAGGAACCGAGCTGACCACTCACGTCGTCGGCAAGCTTCGCCCCGCCGTGGTCATACCCCCGTCTCCCTACGACCCCACCGGGTCCGCAATGCGGGGGTAGAGCGGTAGTTGGTAGTCGGTAGTCGGACCTCCGGCTACCGACTCTCGAGGCTGGAGATCAGGCCGTGGATCACTCTCCGAACCCGCGAAGCCGAGGCAGCAAGCGCGCCGGCCCATTCGTTTTCTGCGTACTCCAAGTCTCTTACGAGATACGTTTGTGCTTGAAGCTCCGAGCAACTACCAGCCGCGATCCTCAAGTGACGGACGAACGACTTACCTCCGATACCGGCGCCTTCTGCGATGTTTGCTGTTACCGAGACCGCACAACGGCGCATCTGGCTTGTGAGTCCATATCGCTCATCAGGAGGGAGGGTCTTCGTGAAGCGATAGGCATCCATCGCGAGCTGGTGAGCGAGTTGCACGCTTCCAGTCGTTCGAAATCATGCACGCGTCAGATGTATCACCAAGCGAAGACCTTTCCAAGGGGTCTGCCCGTCCGATATCCGACTACCGATATCCGACTACCCGTCTCTACACCCACGGGGAGTGCGTCGTCCCCGAGCCAAATGCCTCGCCCTTGGCGTAGCGGTCGAAAGTGAACGGCTGGAGCTCGGGAACGGGTTGGGAGCCGAGCACCTGTCTGGCCACCAGCTTGCCGATACCGGTCATCTTGAAGCCATGGTTGGAATCGGCGATCAGATACACGTTGGGCATGA
>BTQG01000168.1:0-3023 GCA_036985755.1 Acidimicrobiia bacterium
GGCGGGGTCGCACCCGGCGGCTGCGGCAACGCTTCGGGTAGCTCCTCACCCTCGAAATAGTCGAGCACCGCGGCCATTGCCTCGTCGAGTTGTCGGGGCTCGGTGAGCGCACCAGGCAACGAGTTGCTCAGGCCCTCGAGAACGCGGCCAAAGATCGGTGCCGGTGTGATGTCGCCATGCTGGATCCATCGCCAGATCATCTCCAGCATCTCGCCGGCGGTGGCGACATGGTCATAACCCATGACACGGCCGGTTCCCTTGATCGTATGTCCCTCGCGCAACAAATCCCCGGCGATTTGCGGGGTCATGTCTCCGTTGCGAAGCGTTCGTGCCCCCTCCGCGAGAACCGCCGACCGCTCAGCGATCTCGCCCACGAACATTTCCTGCAACTCTGGGTCGTTGCTCCAAGTCACTCGATTACCTCAGCCCGCAGAAGATCCTTGCCTCCAATCGGTATCGACCCATTACGTATAGGGCTTAAGACCTATGTCGACCCTGAGTGACTAGTGCGAACACGCACGCTGCTCGTGCAGGGCGGTCTCAAGACGCAAGACGCAAGACGCAAGCAGCACAGGGGTTCTCGACTTGAGACTTGAGACTTGTGACTTGCGACTCGTTACTCCCACTCGATCGTGGCGGGCGGCTTCGAGGACACGTCGTATGCCACGCGATTGATGCCGGGGACCTCGTTGATCACGCGTGTCGAGATCGCGGCCAACACCTCATACGGGAGCCTTGCCCAGTCGGCGGTCATGGCGTCCTCTGAAGTCACCGCACGAATGATCAGCGGGTAGGCGTAGGTGCGCTCGTCGCCTTGCACGCCGACGGAGCGGATAGCGGGGAGTACGCCGAAGGACTGCCACAGCGACCGATACAGGCCTGCCCTCCGGATCTCCTCGATCACGATGGCGTCTGCGGCCCGCAGGATGTCGAGGCGTTCCTTGGTGACGTCACCGATGATCCTGACGGCAAGCCCGGGGCCGGGGAATGGCTGGCGCCACACGATCTCCTCGGGCAACCCCAGCTCCTCGCCGACGGCGCGGACCTCGTCCTTGAACAGGTCGCGCAGCGGCTCGATGAGCTGGAGAGACATGTCGTCGGGCAGGCCACCGACGTTGTGGTGGCTCTTGATCCTGGCGGCATCTTTGGTGCCGGACTCGATCACGTCCGGATACAGCGTGCCCTGTACCAGGTAGGCGGCATTGTCTATCTCCTTCGCCACTTCCTCGAAGATGCGAACGAAGGTCTCGCCGATGATCTTTCGCTTGTGCTCAGGGTCGGTGACACCGGCAAGAGCGTCGAGGAAGCGGTCCTCCGCCTTTATGTGCACCAGGTTCATGTCAAAGGTGCTGCGGAACGTCTCTTCCACCTGCGCCCCCTCGCCCTGCCTGAGCAGACCATGGTCGACAAAGACACACACCAACTGGTCACCAACCGCGCGGTGTACCAGAGCAGCAGCGACAGATGAGTCGACGCCGCCCGACAATCCGCAAATCACCGAGCCGTCGCCGACCGCGTCACGCACCGCGGCCACCGACTGTTCAATGACACCGAGGTGGGTCCAGGTAGGCCTGGCTTGGCAGACGTCGTAGAGGAAATGCTCGAGGATCTCCTGTCCCCGGGGAGTGTGGGCGACCTCTGGATGGAACTGCACACCGTACAAACCACGATCCGATGCCTCCATGGCGGCGACCGGTGAGTCGGCGGTCACCGCGGTGACCGTGAACCCATCGGGAGCGGCGACTACAGCGTCTCGGTGGCTCATCCACACCGTTTGCTCCTTGGGAAGGCCGTTGAACAGGACGGAGGATCCGGAGGCGGCGAGATCGGTGGAGCCGTACTCTGCGATGTCGTTGCGCTCCACGGTGCCGCCGAGGCCGTTGGCGAGCACCTGGTGGCCGTAACAGATGCCGAGCACAGGGATGCCGAGGTCGAACAACGCATCGTCGATGCCGTAAGCGTCCTGTGCATACACCGAGGCGGGCCCCCCAGACAGGATGATGCCCACTGGATGGCGATCGCTCACCTCGGCGGCGGTGATGTCTCGCCCAACGATCTCGGAGTAGACGTGGGCCTCGCGGACCCGCCGTGCGATCAGCTGTGCGTACTGGGCCCCGAAGTCGACGACGAGCACCCTGTCGAAGTCGTCGCTCTGGGAGGCGAGGCCGGCAGGCGCCACCTCAGCCCATCCCGACGCCCTGTGACCGCTGCAGGTGTTTGCCTTCGGTCTGCAGGGCCGGGGCGACCATGACCTCGGCCTTCTGGAATTCCTTGATGTTGGCGTAGCCGGTCGTTGCCATCGAGGTGCGCAGCGCTCCCATGAGGTTGCGGCGGCCGTCGTTTTCATGCGCAGGGCCGACGAGCAGCTCTTCGATCGAACCGAGTGACCCGGCCCGGACCCGGGAGCCGCGGGGCAGGGTCGGGTGGAAGGTTGCCATCCCCCAGTGCATACCGTTTCCTGGGGCCTCGTCCGTTCCCGCAAACGGCGAGCCGAGCATCACCGCGTCGGCTCCGACTGCGATCGCCTTGGCGATGTCCCCACCGGTGCGCATGCCACCGTCTGCGATCACGTGGACGTAGCGCCCGGTCTCCTCCAGGTAGCGAGTGCGGGCACCCGCCGCATCGGCGATAGCGGTGGCTTGGGGGACCCCGATGCCGAGCACGCCACGCGTGGTGCAGGCGGCGCCAGGACCAACGCCGACGAGAACGGCAACAGCGCCGGTCCGCATCAGGTGGAGGGCGCCGGGGTAGGAGGCAACGCCACCAACCATGACCGGCATTTCGACGTCGCGGATGAAGGCGAAAAGGTCGAGCGGCTCGGAGCGCGAGGACACGTGTTCCGCCGACACCACCGTGCCCTGGATCACCAGGATGTCGAGCCCACCCTCTTTGGCCTGGTCGATGTAGGCGGTGACCCGCTGTGGGGTCAGGCTGGCGGCTGTGATGACGCCACTCGCCTTGATCTCGGCGACGCGCTCGGTGATCAGATGGGGCTTGATCGGTTCGAGATACAGCTCCTGCAT